>NZ_JBEZDL010000044.1:0-53560 GCF_040648295.1 Amycolatopsis sp. NPDC049159 | reverse complement strand
CCGCGGAGCGCCGCGTTGTCCTCGTACCCCGGCGTCGGGTCGTCGGATCGCCGGTGGAACCGGGCCATCAGGACCGGCCCCGCCCGCAACCGTGTTTTCGGTGAACGTGGTGCCGCAGCCGGGCTTCACCGCTGATTCGTCCACCGAGGCCGATCGGCAACCCGGCACCGGAAGGTTCACCAGTACCGCACGGAACAGATCCAGCAGGGCGCCGTCTTCTCGTCGTGCTCGCACAGCGCGGTGCAGGCGGCGGTCGCACGCCGGCGGTCCGTCAGCCGGCCGCGCAGCCATTCGAGGGCGGTCAGCCGCCGGAGGCCGGGCAACGCCGAAGCGTCGTGCGGAAATCGAGCGACCATGGGTCCGGCACCTCGTCGTCTCGTCGGTGCTGCCGCTGATCACACGCCGAGCACGCGCCGCAGATCCGGGGCGTGGCGCCGGGAAACGGGCACGAACTCGTGCGCCCGGGAGTCCATGACCAGGAACAGTTCTCCCTTGATGCCCCGCTCGACCTCCGCCACCCGGCGCAGGTTGACCAGGAAGCGCCGGTGCGCCCGGCGGAACCCGTAGGGCGTCAGGGATCGCTCGACGTTGTCCAGACCGCGGGTCGCGGCCTGGATCCGGCCGCGTTCGGTGACCAGCCAGACGATGTTCCGCTCGGCCTCGGCGTAGCGGATCTCCGACGGGGCCAGCAGGACCAGCCGGTCGTTGCGCGTCCCGACGACGCACCGGGGCAGTGGCCCGGGCACGTCGTCGGCGCCGCCCTCGTAGGCCTCGCCCTCCTGCACCCCGAACGCGCACAGCATGCCCAGCACGTGGTTCGCGTCGACGACGGATCGCAGGGTCACCGGCACGGGCTCTTCACCGGGGCGCACCGGCAGCCGCGCGTGGCCACTCCACCCGGCGCTCCCCTGCGCCCGTTCGACCGCCCACCGCAGCACTTCCGGCAGGCCCGGGATGTCCGGGGTCCACCGCCGCGCCGGTTCGGTCACGCCCCCGGCGATGCGGGCTTCGCCGGTCAGCCCGAGCATCGCGGCGGCCGGTTCGTTCGCGGCGAGCACGTTTCCCCCGCGATCCATCGCCAGGAACGCACCGCCGGCCGGCGCGCACTTCCTGGTGAACTCCGCGACGACCTGGTCGGCTTCGTGGATGGCGCGCCGGTAGATCTCCTGTTCCACGAACGCGGCCGCGCGCGTCAACCACGGCGGCACGCGCTCGGACAGCGGCGCGTTCCACCTCGAGATGTTGATCGACGCGACCGGCGCGCCGGTCACCACGTCGCGGACGGAGGTGCCCGCGCACGCCCACTGGTGGAACGCTTCGCACCAGTGTTCCGGCCCCGTCACGGTCACCGGGCCGGAGACCTCGAGCGACGTGCCCATCCCGTTCGTGCCGGTGCACTCCTCCGACCACGACGACCACGGCGCGAGGTTGTGCAGTTCGGCGCGCCGCTGCGCGGTGGGGTCGCCCCACGCGCCGAGGACGCGCCCGGACCCGTCCGTCACGGTCACGACGGCGCCGTCGCGCTCCACTTCCCGGCCGGCCAGCGCACCGAGACCACCGAGCGCGGTGAAGATCACGCCGGTGTCGCTCCGCCGGCCCTCGTCGTCCCGTGCGCCCGGCGCGACGTCCAGCGCCCGGTCCACGTCGTAGCGATCCCGGCACCGGTACCACGAAGCGAGGATCTCGGGCCGCACGCCCGTTTCGACGATTTCGCCCGCGGCGAAGTCCTCCCACGCGCGGGCCACTTCCTTCGCCGACGAGGTGGCGGCCAGAGATCCGCCGGACCGGCTCGAGGCGATCACCAGTGGCGGCACTTTCCCGCTCATCGCGACCTCCTCGTCGCCGGGCGCATCCGGGCCGGTTTCGAGCATAGGCCCGGCCGGTGGCGAAACGCCGTCCCGACCGCTGGTGGGTGAACGGCCGCCGCCCGTCATCGCGGCGCCACCGTTCGTGGGACGTTCGCCCGCGGTCGGCACGCGCTGCTTGCCCTTGATCCGACGCCCGGTTTAGCTTGCTACCAAGGCCATTCGCCGCGCCCGGGCCCGACAGACCAAAGGCGGTCTCCCCATGGCACAGGTACGCCCGCCCGACCCGACTTCCCGCGGCCGTGGTGGCGCGACGGTGTACCAGGCGTGGGAACGGTTCGCGCGGGGCGGGGACGACCTCAGCGGGGTGCGGCCCGAGATAGCGATTTCCTGGCAGCGGTGCCGGGACCAGCACCGGGTCGACCCGGGCCTGACCGAAGCCCCGGCGGCCGTCGCGGACGCCGGCCACGCGCTCGAGCACGACGTCGTGTTCGCCGAGCTCGGTTTCCGCGCCGCCTCGCTGGCCCACGAGATCGGCACCCTCGGCGGCATGGTGACCATCACCGACAGCACCGGCCGGGTGCTGACCCAATGGGGCGACCAGGCCACGCAGGACGTCGCCGCGGAAGCCAACCTGGCCCGGTGGTTCTGCTGGTCCGAGGGCGCGACCGGGACGAACGGCATGGGTACCGCGCTGATGTCCTACGCCCCGGTGCTGATCCGCGGGGCCGAGCACTGGTGCCGGGCGTTCCACGACTGGACGTGCGCCGGGGTGGCGGTGCGGGACGTCGTGACCAGGAAACCGGTGGCGGTGCTCAACATCTCGTGCTGGCGCGGCGATCTCCCCGGCACGGTCGGGTCCTGGCTCGGCAACGCCGCGACGATGACCCAGCGCATCCTGCGCCGGCGCGCCAAGGACGACGGCGTCGAGCTGATGGCCGCCTTCAGCCACGTCCGGTCGGGCTCGAGCGCGGCGCTCGCGGCCGTGGACGCCGCGGGCCGGGTCGTGCTCGCCGACGACACGGCGGGGGTGCTCCTCGGCATCCCGGGCTCGACGCCGGCCCCCGATCCCGCGGTGCGGTGGAAACCGGAACTGCCGGAGTTCATCCGGGCCGCCCGGCACGCCGCCGAGCGGGCGGCGCGCGATCCCGGCTGGGCCGGTTCGACGCAGATCTTCACCCGGCTCGCCAGCGAACCGACGTCGATCAGCTTCCAGCCGGTGTTCCTGTCCGGGCACCTGGTCGGCAACGTCGTTTCGTTCGGCGTGGCCGAAGGGGATCCGTTGCCCGGCAAGAAGGAGGACCCGCCGCCGCACGTGCCGCCGCACCGGATGGTCGCGACGCGCGACAACCGCATGGTCCTGTTGTGGCTGCCCGAAGTCTCCTTCGCGCAGTCCGACGGCAACGACGTCTGGCTGTCCACCGACCAGGGACTGCTGCGCTCCGCCTCGCCGGGCCTCGACCGGCTCGAAGCCGAGCTGACCGATGCGGGGTTCCTCCGGGTGCACCGCCAGTACGTGGTGAACCTCAGCCGGATCCGGGAGGTCGAGCGCCGGCACAAGGGCGAGCTGTTCCTGGTCATGGACGACGACGCCAAGACCATGGTCCCGGTTTCCCGGCGGAACGCCCCGACCGTGCGCCGGGCACTGGAGCTCTGACCCCGGCGCCGGTCGGCGGCGATTTTCCGTTACAGGGTGAAGACGATCAGCGCGGCACCGTGCCCCTGACCGGACATACCGGGGACGATGCCCTCGAGCCAGCCACCCCAGCCGACCGGCACCGCGATGTACTGCTTGCCGTCGACGGTGTAGGTGCTCGGGCTGCTGTGGTGGCCGCTGCCGCACTGGAAGCTCCAGAGCTTCTCCCCCGTTTCCGCGTGCAGCGCCAGGAATTCGCCGGCGGGGGTGCCGGCGAACACGACGTTCCCCGCGGTGCTGAGGGTCGAGGCGGCCATCGGCAGGCCGTCGAGGCGGTGGCGCCACTTCTCTTCACCGTGGGAGTCGAACGCGCTGACCGAGCCGGCCATGTTGTCGATGTCGACCTCGACGGCGGCACCCCAGTAGGGCATGCCCTCCTTGAACTCGCGACGGCGCCGGGTGGCGGTGGCACCCACGTCGGCCACCGGAACGTAGAACAGGTCGTGCTCCGGGTTGTACGACACGTGCGTCCATTCCTTCGCGCCGGCGGGGCCGGGGAAGAAGTGGCAGGGTTCGCCTTCCTTGTCCGGGTACTTCCGCGCGGTCACCTTGCCGTCGCGGGTGATGACACCCCAGTCGATCCGGTCGACGAACGGCGTGACGTGCTGCAGCTCGCCGTTGGTGCGGTCGAGGACGAACATGTACCCGTTCTTGTCGAAGTGGGCCAGCAGCTTCTTGCCGTCCCGCTCGAACAGGGTCATCTCCATCGTGGAGTCGTAGTCCCACAGGTCGTGCGGGGTGAACTGGTAGTGCCACTTGATCTCGCCCGTGTCGACGTCCACCGCGACCACGCTGTCGGTGTAGAGGTTGTCCCCCTCGCGGACCTCGCCGTCGAAGTCGGGCGCCGGGTTCCCGGTGCCCGCGTAGTAGAGGTTCAGCTCCGGGTCGAAGCTTCCGGTGACCCAGTGGTTCGCGCCGCCGCGCTGCCAGGCTTCGCCGTCGGCGGGCCAGGTCTCGGATCCGGGCTCCCCCGGCTTCGGCACGGTGTAGGTGCGCCAGCGCTGTTCGCCGGTCTCGAGGTCCCAGCAGTCGATGTGGCCGCGGACGCCGTACTCGCCTCCGGAAGACCCGGTGATGAGGGTGTCCTTGATGACCAGCGGCGCGATCGTGGCGCTCTCCCCCGCCCGCACGTCGCCGATGGCCTTCTGCCAGACCTTCCGCCCGGTGGTGGCGTCGAGCGCGACCAGCTGGGCGTTCTGGGTCACCATGTAGACCTTGCCGCCGGCCACCGCGCAGCCGCGGTTGACGTTGGCGCAGCACAGGGTCACGTCGATCGGGATCGCGTGCTTGTAGCGCCACAGCTGCTGCCCGCTCTTCGCGTCGAGCGCCCAGAGCCAGCCGTCCCAGCCGGTGACGAACATGACGCCGTCGACGACCAGCGGGCAGGCCTCGAACGCGTAGGTCGAGGTGGAGGCGATCATCCCGCTTGCCCCCGCCTGGAAGATCCAGGCGACCTTGAGGTCCTTGGCGTTCCCGGCGTTGATCTGGTCGAGCAGGCTGTGCCGCTTGCCGTCGTAGTCGCCGTAGTAGGTGATCCAGTTGTGGGATTCGCTGCGAGCCTGCAGGATCCGCTCGTAGCCGAGGCCGCGCGTCACGTCCGGCGCGCTGTGCGGCAGGTTGGACAGCTTGCCGTGGTCGAACGCCTTGCCCGCGTCCAGGTACTCGATCGTCATGGTGGTTCCTGCCTTTCTACGGACGCGGCTGGGCGGGTCGGTCGAGCTTGGCTTCCGGCGGCACCTCGCCGGTGACGACGATGGCGGCGGTCAGGCCGCGGCCCTCGTCGTTGCCGGCCGGCGAGCCGTACCAGTAGCAGCCGGGACCGTCCAGTTCGATGGTCGCGCTGCCCTTCGAGTGGTTCAGCAGGCCGAGGAACTGCTTGTCGCCGTTGCTGGGCAGCAGGCAGGCGTGGGTGTTCTTGTCGTCGTTGATGATCGTCAGTTCGAGGACGCCGGAGTGCGGCATGATCAGCACCCCCGGATCCCACGCCATCGCGTCCTCGCGGATCCGGATGGTCGCTTCCATCGTCCCGTCGGCGCGCTCGGTCGCCTTGGCGATCGTGCCGGACCCGAGCACGGCACCGATGGTCGCCTTGTTCTGTCCGCGGAGTTCGGCCAGGAGGTCTTCTCGTTCCTGGGCAGTCGTCATCGGACCTCACCTCCTACAGGTGCTGGGCACTTTTGTTGTCCCGCAACGCGTCCGGACTGTACCGCCGGGGACGCCGGGCCGATATCCGTTGCCACACAACAGCGGGGGTACACCGTTCGCCCGGCGAGAGGTACCGTTCAGCGCAGGTCGAACCGGTCGAGTTCCATGACCTTCACCCACGCCCCGGCGAAGTCCCGGACGAACTTCCCGCCCGCGTCCGCACTCGCGTAGACCTCCGAAAGCGCTCTCAGTTCGGAGTGCGAGCCGAAGAGGAGGTCGACCCGGCTCGCGGTCCACCTCACCTCGCCGGTGGTCCGGTCGCGGCCCTCGTAGTCCCCGTCGCGCTTGCGCGCCCATTCCGTCGCCGTGTCCAGCAGATTGACGAAGAAGTCGTTCGTCAACGTCCCCGGCGCCGGGGTCAGCACCCCCACCGGGGAACGCCGGTGGGTCACCCCGAGCACCCGCAGCCCGCCGAGCAGCACGGTCGTCTCGGGCGCGGTCAGGCCCAGCAGGCTCGCCCGGTCGACCAGCAGGTGCTCCGGTGGCAGCCGGGTGCCGTCGCCCACGTAGTTGCGGAAGCCGTCCGCCCGGGGCCGCAACGCGCCGAACGACTCGACGTCGGTCCACTCCTGGGTCGCGTCGGTGCGCCCGGGGCGGAACGGGACGTCGACCTCGTGGCCACCGGCCGCGGCGGCCGCCGCCACCGCGGCACATCCGCCGAGCACGATCAGGTCGGCCAGCGAGATCCGCTTGTCCCCCGGCTGGGCGGCGTTGAACCGCGCCTGGATCTCTTCCAGCGCGGACAGGACGACGCTGAGCTGCTCCGGCTCGTTGACCGGCCAGCCGCGCTGCGGTTCGAGCCGGATCCGCGCGCCGTTCGCGCCGCCGCGCTTGTCGGTGTCGCGGTACGTCGAAGCCGACGCCCACGCCGTGGCCACGAGCTGCGTGATCGT
Source organism: Amycolatopsis sp. NPDC049159 (assembly GCF_040648295.1). NCBI lineage: Bacteria > Bacillati > Actinomycetota > Actinomycetes > Pseudonocardiales > Pseudonocardiaceae > Amycolatopsis > Amycolatopsis sp. NPDC049159. Next base: position 46,961 of record NZ_JBEZDL010000044.1, on the reverse strand, counting down.
CAGGCCGGAGCCGAGGATCTCGCGGCCGAGGGCGGCGATGTCGCCGTCGTCCACCAGTTCGTGGCCGACCGGCGGCACCGGGTCCTGCCAGATCAGCCGTTCGGCCGGGACGAGCGGCCCCAGGTACCGCTCGATCGGCCCCATGTCGAGGTGGGTCAGCTTGAACCAGGCCCGGGCGAACGCGTCCTCGAACTGGTCCGGGTGCGCCAGGAACCGCCGCGAAATCGCCGCGTAGACCCGGTCTTCCTGCAACGAGAGGTCCGTGGTGAGCATGACCGGGTGGTGTTTCACGTCCGGGTCGAAGGGGTCCGGCACCGTGCCCTCGCCCTGGCCGCCGGCCGGGATCCACTGCCACAGGCCCGCCGGGCTGAGCTCGACGTCCCACTTGTACCGGAAGAGCGTTTCGAAGAACGTGTGGTCCCACGCGACCGGCGTGCGCGTCCACATCCCCTCCAGTCCGCTGGTGACCGTGTCCGCCGCGACGCCGCTGCCGTACCCGCTGTGCCAGCCCAGGCCCTGCTCGGTGAGCGGCGCGGCCTCGGGTTCGGGCCCGCAGACCGCGTACGGCTCCGCCGGGCCGTGGGTCTTGCCGAAGGTGTGCCCGCCCGCGATGAGCGCCACCGTTTCCTCGTCGCCCAGCCCCATCCGCTTGAAGGTCTCCCGGATGTCGCGGGCCGCGAGCACCGGGTCGGGATTGGTGGCCGGACCCTGCGGATCGACGTAGATCAGCCCCATCTCGGTGGCCGCCAGCGGCTCGTCGAGGTCGCGCAGACCGCTGTAGCGCTCTTCGGCCAGCCACTTGCGTTCCGGGCCCCAGTACGTCTCGTCGGGCTCCCACACCTCGGTGCGACCGCCGCCGAACCCGAAAGTCCTGAAACCCATGGACTCCAGCGCCCGGTTGCCGGCGAAGACCATCAGGTCCGCCCAGGAAATCCGGCGCCCGTACTTCTTCTTCACCGGCCAGAGCAACCGGCGCGCCTTGTCCAGGTTGCGGTTGTCCGGCCAGCTGTTCACCGGGGCGAAGCGCTGCATCCCGGCACCGGCGCCGCCCCGGCCGTCACTGACGCGGTAGGTGCCCGCGGCGTGCCAGGCCATGCGCAGCACGAGGGGACCGTAGTGCCCGAAGTCGGCGGGCCACCAGTCCTGCGACGTCGTCAGCACCTCGTCGACGTCACGCGCCAGTGCGTCGAGGTCCAGCGTCGCGAACTGCGCGGCGTAGCCGGAGTCCGCGGGCCGGTTCCGGTGCAGCGGTTTCAGGTCGACCCGGTGCGGCCACCGGTCGCCGGGCCGGTTCCGCGGCCGGCGCTCGCCCAGGACCTGGTCGTAGGTGCGGTAGACGTGGGTATCGGGGTTCTCGGGCATCCGGTGTCCTCGTCGCGGCTCAGCCGAAGACCAGGGGCAGCAGGATCGCCGCGCCGAGCAGCGAGATCCCGCTGAACAGGTCGGACCGGACCCGCACGACCGTGGCGGCCAGCCGCCCCACGTACAGCCCGGCCAACGACATGACCACGGTCATGGCGCCGAAGGCCAGCATCGGGACCACGAGGGAGAACCCCGCGATGCCCAGGCCGGCGCCGGCGATGAAGTTGTCGACGGTCAGCGAAAGCGGCATCCCGAACAGCGTCACCCAGGGGTGGTCCATGTCTTCCGGTTCCGGGTGCCGGATCGCCCCGACGATGAAGTACACCCCGTACAACCCGAGCGCGGCCGCCCCGACGTACTCGGCCGAGTCGCCGAGGAAGTCACCGAGGTAGCGACCGAGGAAGCCGCCCAGCAGCGGCCCGACCGCGTCCCACAGCCCGAAGACGAGGGCCACCTGCACGGCGCGCCGCCAGCCGAACGGGATGGTCCCGATGGCGATCGACGAACGGAAGTTGTCGAGGCTGAGGCCGAAGGCGAGGGCGATCAGCGGCAGGAATTCCAGCGTCACTCGAACCACCTCGAGACAGTGATCGGGGTGGCGCAAGGCCCCGGTCGGGTTCCGGAGCCGGGGTCCTGCGCCGACGCGGGGTCCCGGCCGTCAGCCCCGGTAGAAGTAGCCGGTGACCTCGGCGCAGACCTCGACGATCGTGTACTCCGGAGTTTCCCACTGCATGTCTTCCTCCTCCTGTCGAACGCGGGCACGAGAGAGCATCCGGGATCCGGCGGAGCCGCTACAACCGATCTCGAACCAGTGGCCGGCAACCGGTGCCGAACGGCGCTCCGCCGCCTACGAACGGGACCACCGCTCGCCTGCCGGGACCGTCGGCCTGCGGTGGACGAGCTGTCCGACGCCATTCCCTCGATCGGCCCGGGCCACCGCATCCGCCACCAGGTGGTGGTCCGGCGAGTGCCGGCACACCGGGTCGGTGCGTCCCGCGTCGCCGGTCAACGCGAAGGCCTGGCACCGGCAGCCGCCGAAGTCCAGCTCCTTGCGCGGGCAGCTCCGGCACGGGTCGGGCATCCACTCCGTGCCCCGGAACGCCTCGAACGCGGCGGACTTCGTCCAGATCCACGCGAGTTCGTGGTCGCGCACCGAAGCGAACTCCATCGTCGTGATCTCCGCGGCCACCGGGCAGGGGTGGACGACGCCGTCCGGTGCGACGGTCAGCGCCGTCCGCGCCCAGCCGCCCATGCACGGTTTGGGGTAGGTCTCGTGGTAGTCCGGGAGGATCCAGAGCAGCTCCAGCTGCCCGGCCAATTCGGCCTTCCGGCGTGCGTAGACGCCGACCGCCTCGGCCAGCTGAGCCCGGCTCGGCATCAGCTGTTCGCGGTTGCGCAGCGCCCAGCCGTAGTACTGGGCGTTGGCGAGCTCCAGCCGTTCGGCGCCCCACTTCACGCAGACGTCGATGATCGCGTCCAGCCGGCCCAGGTTCAGCCGGTGCAGGACGACGTTCATGTTCAGGGGCAGCCCGGCGTCGCGGATGATGCGTGCCGCCGCTTCTTTCCGGTCGAAGCGCTTGCTCGCGGCGATCAGGTCCGTCGCCTCGGCGGCGTCGCCCTGGATGCTCAGCTGAACGCTGTTGAGCCCCGCCGCGACGAGCGATTCCGCCCGGCGCTCGGTGAGGCCGAGGCCGCTGGTGATCAGGTTCGTGTACAGGCCGAGGTGACGGCACTGGGCGACCAGCGTCTCCAGGTCGGCGCGGACGAGGGGTTCCCCGCCTGAGAAGTGGACCTGCAGGACACCGAGCTCGGCCGCTTCGCCGAGCACCCGCACCCAGTGCTCCGTGGTCAGCTCGTCCCGCCGGTCGAGCAGGTCGAGGGGGTTCGAGCAGTAGACGCAGTGCAACGGGCACCGGTGGGTGACTTCGGCCAGCAGGCCGTAGGGCGGGGGCGTCACGTGACCACCACCCAGCCGCGTCCGCCGGCGTCCTGGAGGAACGCCAGGACGTCGCTGGTGAGGTCGGTCGCCTCGAAGTCGTGCTCGAGCCGCTCGACCAGCTGCCGCACGGTCCGGCTACCGTCGCAGAGTCCCAGGATCGCGGCGCCGGACTTGTTCAGGAGCACGACCCGTTCCGGCAGCAGGAGCAGCTCCACGTCCCGGACGCTGTCGTGCTTGAGCATCGCCTTGGTGGCCAGCCGGGGAGTGGCCGTCAGGTCGTCGACGTCCATCACGCACTCCTGCTGTACGCGAGCTGCACGGCGTCGAGCAGGTTCCAGAGCACGTCGCACTTGAACTCCAGCGCCCGGGCGCACGCGTCCTGCTGCTCCGGGGAGTTCGCGTGGGTGAGCACCAGCTCGAGCAGGTGCGCGATGTCCTTCGGCTGCTGGGTGAGCCGGGCCCGGAAGTAGTCCAGGCCTTCCGTCGCGATCCACGGGTAGTGCTGCCGGACGTCGGCGATCCGGCGGCTGAGCAGATCCGGCGCGAACAGCTCGGTCAGCGCCGACGCCACGGACTCCAGCCACGGCTGCCGGCGGCAGAAGTCCACGTAGGCGTCCACGGCGAAGCGCACGCCCGGCAGCACCGTGTCGTCGTCGAACAGCTCTTCGCGGGTCAGCCCGACGGCTTCGCCCAGGCGGACCCACTTCTCGAGGCCGCCTTCGTCCCCCGTGCGCCCGTCGTGGTCGATGATGCGCTGGATCCACCGGCGCCGGTCGTCCCGGCCGGGGAGCTTGGTCAGGATGAACGCGTCCTTCACCGGCAGGTTCACCTGGTAGTAGAAGCGGTTCCGCACCCATCCCCGGAATTCGGTTTCGGTCAGCGAGCCCGCGTGCATCCGTTCGTTGAACGGGTGCAGGTGGTGGTACCGCTTCTCACCGATCGACCGCAGCCGCGCTTCGAACTCTTCGGCAGACATGACGGCAACCTTCTCGCCCGGCGCTACACCTGGCAACCGAGCACGAACGACCGGTACCGGATCCCGGACGAGCGGCGAGCGTCCCCGCACGAGCGGAGCGGGCCGCCGCGGGGAAGGGCGGCCGGCGACGGCGAAGGACCGGCTCCGGACGAATCCCCCATCTGCGTACGTATTCCCCGTTATCGCCGTTCTCGACCTGCGCTCGACCGGCGACGCGGATAGCTTCGATCCGTGGTCGGATTCGGTGCGGTAGCCGTCCTGTCGCTGCTCGCCCTGGGCGCCGCCGCGGTCGCCTGGGTTTTCGGTCCCTGGTGGTGGCTCCTCGCCGGGCCGCTGCTCGCCGTGGCCGGGCTAGGGGTCTGGGATCTGCTCCAGCGCAAGCATTCGGTCCTGCGGAACTACCCCGTGCTCGGGCACCTTCGGTACTTCCTCGAAGACCTGCGGCCCGAGCTGCAGCAGTACTTCGTCGAGCGCAACTTCGACGGCCGGCCCTTCGACCGGGACGTCCGCAGCATCGTCTACGAACGCGCCAAGGGCACCGATGCCGAGGAGCCCTTCGGCACCGAACGCGACGTCTACGCCGACGGCTACGAGTCCCTCGTGCACTCGATGGCCCCGGTGGCGCCGCCGGACGAGCCGCCGAGGATCCGGATCGGCGGGCCCGACTGCGCGAAGCCCCCTACGACATGGCCTTGCTCAACGTGTCCGCGATGAGCTTCGGCTCGCTGTCCGCCAACGCGATCCTGGCCCTCAACAAAGGCGCCGCGCTCGGCGGCTTCGCCCACGACACCGGCGAAGGCGGCCTGTCGGAATACCACCTGCGCCACGGCGGTGACCTCGCCTGGGAGATCGGCACCGGCTACTTCGGCTGCCGGACCGGCGACGGCGGCTTCGACCGGGCCGAGTTCGCCGACAAGGCCGCTCACGACGCGGTGAAGTGCGTCTCGCTGAAACTGTCCCAGGCGCCAAACCCGGCATCGGCGGCGTGCTGCCCGGCAGCAAGGTCAACGCCGAGATCGCCCGCGTCCGCGACGTCCCGCAAGGCAAGACCGTCATCTCCCCGCCGTACCACCGGGTCTTCGCCACCCCGCGCGAACTGGTCCGGTTCGTCGCCGCCATGCGGGAGCTCGCCGGCGGGAAGCCCACCGGCTTCAAGCTCTGCGTCGGGTCGCGGCGCCAGTTCCTCGCCGTCTGCAAGGCCATGCTCGACGAGGGTGTCACGCCCGACTTCATCATCGTCGACGGCGCCGAAGGCGGGACCGGCGCCGCGCCGCTGGAATTCGCCGACCACATCGGCACGCCGCTGACCGAAGGTCTCGTCACCGTCCACAACGCACTGGTCGGCACCGGCCTGCGCGACCGGATCAAGCTCGGCGCCAGCGGGAAGGTCGCCACCGGCGCCGACATCGTCAAACGCCTGGTGCAGGGCGCGGACTACACCAACGCCGCGCGGGCGATGATGTTCGCCGTCGGGTGCATCCAGGCCCAGCGCTGCCACACCAACACCTGCCCGGTCGGGGTCACCACCCAGGACGCCCGGCGTGCCCGCGCGCTGGACGTCGCGGACAAATCCCTGCGCGTGGAACGGTTTCAGCGCGCCACCGTCGCGGGCGCCCAGCAGATCATGGCGTCGATGGGTGTCCGGTTCCCGGCCGAGCTGCGGCCGCACATGCTGCGCCGCCGCGTCGACCCGCACCGGGTGCGCTCCTACGCCGACCTCTACGACTGGCTCGGCCCCGGGCAGCTGCCGGCCGAACCCCCGCCGGACTGGGCCCAGGACTGGGCCGCGGCCGATCCCGACCGCTTCACCGTCTGACACCCGGGGGATCGCCGGGCCGGACACGGCCGAGGTCAGCGCTCTCGACCGTGTCCGGCGGCCGTCAACGCCCGTCGTTGAGCTCGCCGATGCTGCGGCGCACCGCGGCGCGCAACGTGGGATCACCGGCTTCGGCCGCGGCGGCCGTCGCCACGTGCGCGCCGGTGACCGGGCCCGCCACCGGGAAGACGCGATCCTCGCCGGGCAGCGGCACTCCGGGGCAGGTGACCGAACCCGGCCGGGAGTTCGCCGTCAGGAACACGTTGACCATGCCGTCGACGCAGGGGTTGCCGCCCAGCGCGTACTGGCCGTGGAACGCCGCGTCGTCGACCGAAACCAGCGGGACGCCGGCGGTGCGGACCGCCGAACGTGCTTGCTCGTAGCCGGTTTGCGGGTCGAACTCGCCTTGGACCACCAGGACGTTGGCCGCGGCTTCGGCCGGGAGCCCGGCCAGGAGCTGCCGGGGCCGGTCGGACCAGAAGCCGCACGGCTCGGTCAGTCCGTAGGCCCAGCCGAAGATCGGGTAGCGCGGGCCCTGGCGGTCGGACAAGCTCTTGTACCAGCCGGCGGTCCTGGTCGGCTGGTCGCCGCACGCCACCGCGTACCGCGTGCCGGAAACCTTGCGGTAGTCCGGTTCCGCCGCGGCCAGCCCGGCGACGACGTCGGCGCCGCTCAGCTGCGCCAGCCGCTTGCCGAACACGGCCGCGGACCAGGTGTCCAGCTGCTGCGCGAGCGCCGCCGGGGCCTGGGCGGGCTTGCCGTCGAGCTCGCCGGCGCCGGCGATCAGGACGGCGGCGTCGAGGATCCACCGGATCTCGTTGCCGTTGCCCACGAACAGGGCGTCGAACTGGTCCGGCGCCACGCCGAGCCCGGCGTAGAACCCGCGCAGCCGCTCGATCTTCTGCTTCACCTCGGCCGGGGTGGCGCCCAGCTGGGCGGGGAACTGGCGGGCCAGCCACGGCACGAAGACGTCGTCGGTCTGCCGCTGGCCGATCTGCGGGAACGCCTCGAAGTCCGCCTGCAGCCGGCCTTCGAAGTCGACGCTGGAGTCGAGCACGACCTTGCCCGCGCGGGCCGGGAACAACGACGCGTACTTGGCGCCGAGCCAGGTGCCGTAGGAGTACCCGAGGTAGTTGAGCTTCTCGTCGCCGAGCAGGGAGCGGATCAGGTCCATGTCGTGCGCGGTCTGCCAGGTGGTGACGAACGGCGCGATCGCGTCGCTCTGGCACGCTTCCGCGATCGCCCGCGGCGTCTTGCGGTGCTCGGCGATGCTGGTCGCCGAACGGTCACGCGCGTCGAGCGGCCCCTGCGGCAGCCGTCCCGTCGGTACCTCGCAGACGAAGCCGGTGTCCGGGGTGCCTTCGTGCCCGGTGCCGCGGGGATCCATGCCGATGAAGTCGTAGCGCTCGTTCACGCTCGGTTCGAGGCCCGCCAGCGCACCCGCGAGGGAACTGCCCTGGCCGCCGGGACCGCCCGGGTTCACCAAGAGCGCGCCGGTCCGCTCCCCCGTCGCCGCGACCCGGCTGATCGACACGCTCAGGTCCACCCCGGAATCCGGGTTCGCCCAGTCCCGCGGCACGGTGATCACCGCGCATTCGGCCGGCTTCGCCCCTTCGGCGACCGGGAACGGGCACGCTCCCCACGTCACCTGCTGGCCGGTGTAGCGGTCCGGGGTGGCCGCGGCGGCGGTGGCCGCGGGGACCGCCGGAACCGCGAGCAGGACGGCGGTGGCCAAGAGCCGGGTCGCTGTTTTCTTTTTCACATGACGCCCCTCGTCCGGGTGAATCATCACCCGGAGTATGGCGCGGGATCCCGGCGCCGGGATCAACCGAAAGTACGAGGAGATCCGGAGCTGTGCTCGACGCCGGCGCGCACCACGACGGTCCGCGCCACCAGGTCGCCGAGCCGCTGCCGCCGCGCGGTCACCACGATGCTGACGACGGCCACCAGTCCGAACAGCAGCCCGTCGACGGTCATCAGGAGCCACCGGAACAGGTACGCGCGCGCCTTCGGCCGCCCGCCGCGCAGGGTTTCGACCCGCAGCCCCATCACCAGCATGCCCGGGGTGACGCCGCCGCGGCGCAGCGGGACCCAGATGTGGATCGCGGCGTCACACGCGTAATCGACGGCGAAGAACGTGATCGCCGGGGCCCACAGGATCGTTTTCGGCGGTACCAACCCCCACCGCAGCAAGGGAATGACGACGAGGCCGGCCGCGAGCGCGGCGAGCATCCCCAAGCCCATGGCGAGCGCTTGGTCCAGCACCACCTGCACCACCCTGCGGCCCGCCATCCTCAGCCCCTCCGGCACTTCTCGCCGTCCGGCCGGGATGGTCACCGCGCTGACCGCACACTCGGCGAGTTTCGCACACCGGTCAAGTGGTGGATCACCCCAGCAACCCGCGCTGCCACGCCCAGACGGCGATCTCCGTGCGGTTCCGGAGTTCGAGCTTGCGCTGCACGCTCGCCAGGTGCGTCTTGACCGTCGAGAGGGAGACGCGGAGGTCGTCGGCGATCTCCGCGTTGGTCCGGCCGCGGGCGACCGCGAGCACCACATCGGACTCGCGGTCGGTCAGCAGGCCCGGTGTCCCCTGCGCGCGCTGCCGCGCCTGCTCGGTGAACCGGGCGAGCAGGCGCACGGTCACCGAAGGCGACACCATCGCCTCGCCGTGGGCCGCCGCGCGGACCGCGTCCACCAGCAGCCGCGGACCGGCGTCCTTGAGCAGGAACCCGCTGGCCCCGCCGAGCAGGGCGGCGTAGACGTTCTCGTCCGCGTCGTAGGTCGTCACCACCACCACGCGGAGCGGGTGCGCGACGGCCGGCCCGGCCAGCAGCTCGGTGGCCCGCAGACCGTCCACCTTGGGCATCCGGATGTCCATCAGCGTGACGTCCGGCCGCAGTTGCCGCGCCAGCCGGACCGCGCTTTCCCCGTCGGCGGCTTCGGCGATCACTTCGATGTCCGGCGCGGCGTCCAGCACCAGCCGGAAGCCGGTGCGCACCAGCACCTGGTCGTCGGCGACGAGCACGCGGATCGTCATCAGAGGCCCCTCGGCAAGGCGTCGAACGGCGAATCCTCGCCGGCGAGCGGGAACCGCGCCGCGACGCGCCACCGGCCACCGGCTGACGGCCCCGCGGTCAGGCTGCCGCCGAGCATGGCCAGCCGCTCGGTCATGCCGGTGATGCCGAACCCGCCGGGCGCGGAACGGGGCGTCGCGGGGACCCCGTCGTTGACCACCTCGAGCACGAGGTCGTCGGCCTCGACGCGAACGGAGACGACCACCTCGGTCGCGGCCGGCGCGTGCCGGCGGGCGTTGGTCAGCGCTTCGGTCACGACGCGGTGGACGGTCGTGGCCACCTGGGACGGCACCGGCAGCTGGTCCAGTTCCTCGGCGACGGCCACGCGGGCCGTGGAGCCGGCGGCCGCGCGCACCGCGTCGCCGAGCACGGCGCCGGAAAGCGGTGTCACGTCCCGGGTGTCCCGCAACATCCCGACCAGCCGGCGCGCGGCGGCCAGCGCCGCACCGCCGGCCTCCTCGATCTCGCGGTAGACCGCCGCGTGCCCGCCGACGTCCGCGTTCGCTTCGGCGATCGCGCGGGCGGCCTGCGTGCGGACGACGATCCCGCTGACGTGGTGGGACACCAGGTCGTGCAGTTCCCTGGCCAGTTGCAGGCGTTCCTGGCCGCGCACCCGGTCCAGCGCGTCCCGCTGCCTGGCGTCCGCCGCCCGCAGGATCAGCCCGACGCCGACGCACGCTCCCCAGTACGCGGCGGCGGCCACCGCCAGCAGCGTCTCCGGCTCGCCGGCGCCGTAGCGCAGCAGCGGCGCGGCGATCATCACCGCACCGAGTGCCGGCGCCAGCGCGGCCGCGTGCCTCGGCTCGAGCGTGCGGCCGGCCGACGCCGTGAGCAGCCCGGCGGCGACGATCTCCGCGATCGGCGGCTGGCTCCGGGTGTGCGCGGTGAGCGACACGACCGTGCTGATCGCCGACAGCGCGGCGACGATGCTCCCCAGCACGCCGACGTGGCGGGGGAAGCGCCGCCGCAGCACGGCCAGCACCGGGATCGCCGTCCCGGTCGAAGCCAGGACCCCGGTCAGCGGCGCGGCCCAGCCACTGCTTCCGCCGGGCACGCGCAGCACCAGCACGACGTCGGCGACGAGCGCCGCGGCCAGCGCCGCGAGCTCGGTGCCGAGCATGCCGCGCCGGGCCCGGACCCCCGCTCTGCGCATGGCCGTCATGATCCCGCGATCCGGTTCAGCCCGCGCGCCGGATCCCGGCGATGTAGCGGTTGGACGGCGCCAGGTAGCTGAGCACGGTCGCGACGACGGCCACCCCGCAGCTCAGGTAGCCCGCCCACGACGGTTCGGTGGTGAGCAGCGAAGCGGCCTGCAGCAAGGTGAAGACGGTCAGCGTGACGCGGGCCCAGTTGCGGCCGGCCTTGAGCTTGAACGACAGCCACAGGTAGACCAGCGCGATGACCACGGCGATCGCGACCGGGACGCCCTGCCCGACCAGGGTGAGCCGGTCGAGCTGGTCTTGCGGCATCGCCGGGTTCGCCCGGCGCAAGGCCGCCGCGATTTCGTCGCGCGCGCTCAGGACGAGCAGCCCACCGGCGATCGCGGACACCGTGGACACCAGGAAGCCGAAGAAGGCGGCGATGATCGTGCTCGGCGGGTTCTCCCGCACCGTTTCGGTAGTCATACCGGGAAGTTAGGACTCGCCGCGCCCCGGCACCGGTTGAGCCGAGCCCGCCTCGTACTTTCGGCCGAGGCAGGCCTCAGGCGACGGACAGCCGTTCCGCGAGCAGCTCGAGGTCCGCGCCCATCGACGTCCCGGCGCTCCAGACGGCTTCGTAGGAGATCCGGACCGCACGGCCGGCCGCGAGCAACGGACGGTGCCGGACCCCGGCCGAGGTGAGTTTCGATCGCGGCAGCATCGCCGCTCCCAGGCCGAGTCCGGCCCATTCCTCCAGCACCCGGTAACTCGCGGCTTCGTCCGGGTAGGCCCGCAACGGCAGTTCGTGCTCCTGGAACAGCTGCGTGGTGAACGTGGTCAGGCCGCACGAATCCGGGACCAGGATGAACTCTTCGCGGCCCGCCTCCCCCAGTTCCAGCGGCCGGTCGTCGACGTCGGAGCCGACCACCACGATCGGCTCGGCCTCGACGACGCGGTGCTCGAACCGCGGCAGCGGCGCGACGGCCGGGACCAGGATGATGTCGAGGTCACCGGTGAGCAGCCCGGTGCGCAGGTTCTCCATGCCGGCCTCGCGCAGCACGAGATCCCGGGGCGTGGGGAGCGCGCGCACGGCGCTGAAGGCACGGGCGACGAGGTGCCCGCCGATGAGCGGCGAGACGCCCATGCGGATCTTCCCGGCGGCCGGCTCGGTCAGCCGCCGCGCTTCGGCGGCCACCGCGTCCAGGCCGGCCAGCGCCTGGTCGATGAGCGGCAGCAGCCGCGCCCCGAACTCCGTGCGCGTCACCCCGCGCGGGGACCGGTCGAACAGCTTGCCGCCCAGCCGCTCCTCGAGCTTGGCGATCCCGTTCGACAACGCCGGCTGGCTGACACCGTAGGCACGCGCCGCGGCGCTGAACGACTGGGTCTCGGCGACCGCCCGCGCGTACCGCAGCGCCTCGACGCTCAACCGCTCAGCCACGATCGGGCCCTGTCACCGGCGCCTCCATTGCCTTGTTGAACTGCGCAGACTCTTGCGACTTGCCCGGTACGCCGGACCGCAGCTCGGCCGGTGTCGCTTCGGCGAGCGACCGCGGCCCGCGCCGCCGGGTCAGCGGGACTCCGCGGTGGTGCAGTCATGCCGGCTCGGTCAGCCGAGGGGTGCGAGGACCAGGTAGCCGTCCAGGCGGCACACCTGGCCGGTGTCGGGGTCGGGTGGCAGCGCGTGCCCGAGGGCCTGCGCGCGGACTTCGCCGATCCACTGGTCGTGCTGGTACTCGTGGTTGACCAAGGCGGTCAGCAGGTGCGTCGCGACGATCGCCAGCTGGCCCGGGGCGGCGACCCGGCCGCCGGCGATGGCGGACATGCGGGCGTGCACCCGCTCGGCGACGGTTTCGCGGAACGCGGTGAGCCGCTCGACCGTGGGCAGGGCGCCGCGGAACTCCTCCGGGTTCGCCGAGTCCATGAGGCCGTCCAGCTCGGGGTCGGGGCTGGGTTCGGCCGCGGTGAGGTTGCGGACCATGAAGTGCGCGACGTGCGCCTGGTGCCCGAGGTGCCAGCCGATCGCGCTGGAGTTCTCGTGCGGGCGCCAGGTGATCTCGTCCGGACTGAGGTCCTTCCACAGCTGGTCGGTGTAGGCGCGGGCGCGGTCGTATTCGCGCAGCAGCGCGTCGACGTCATGCATGGCTGACCTCCCGGTGGCGGGTGATGGCTTCGAACGGCGCGGTGCTGCTCCCCGTGACCACTCCTGACAGCGCCGGAACCCGGTTTCCCCGGCCCCGCGCAAAACCGAACACGTCGGCAGGAGACCACCGTGAATGCCCGGATAACCGGACGTTATAGCCACCAAAGGTGTGCGGCAAGAGGCCATCGGAATCCGTTATGACCCCATCACGTTTAATTTTCTACCAAGAGCTCCGTTAGTCCAGCCGTGTTCGCCGGCCTTCCGCTCCACCCGAAAGGATGAGGTTGGATCCATTGTGAAGCGGGACGACGATTTCTATAGTCGATAACGGTGCTCCTCTCGCACCCGACCCAGGAAGGGTTTATTCCCAATGAAAAAGTCTTTGGCGTTTGTCATGTCGGTGATCATGGTCGGATTTCCCTGCGTCGCTCTCGGAGACGAACGCGCGCCCGATGCCGGAAAGGGGACGCGGTTCGAAGCCGAATGGAAGACCCTTTCGGCCCTTGACAGCGATTACGAGGTGATCCAGCTCACCACTTCCAGATCGCTCGACAACAAGATGTACCTCGACGTGAACCCGTACGTACCCTCGCTCAATTCCGTCATGTTCATGTCGGAGCGGGACGGCGGGCACGAGAACCTGTACCTCATGTCGCTCGACAACGGCAAGTTCGTGCAGCTGACCGATTCCGATCACATCGACGGCGACCACGCGAACGTCTCACCCGCGACCGAGCAGGCGTTCTTCGTCGAAGACCGGACGTTCACCAGCGTCGGCCTGCGCGCCCCGTACCAGGAGAAGAAGATCCGCACCGTGCCGGACAAGTACGACGTCAAGGGGATCGTCGCACTGACGTCGGACGGGAAGACGATCGTGTCGTCCCTGTACGACGAGGACGAAAAACGCTCCTCGCTCGTCACCATCGACGTGAAAACGGGGCAACTCGAAACGATCAAGAAGATCGACGGGACCGTCGACCACGTGCTGATCAACCCGGTGTACGGGGACACCCTCCTCTACCACGTGCTCGACAAGAACGAGATCGGGCTCGTCGACATCGGAACGAAGAAGCGGACACTCCTGACCGGGCCGGAAGACCACGGCGTGCACCCGTTCTGGGAGTCCACCGGCAAGGACGCCGCTTTCGCGCAGCGGAAGCAGGGTGACACACCGGAGCAGGTGGTGACCTACAACATCCGCAAGGAGCGATTCTTCAGCTACGACATCCGGGACTACAGCAACCACTTCGCCATGAACCCGTCCCAGACGATCATCGAAGGGGACGGCGGGACCGACGATTCGCGGTACATCTACTACTATTACATCAAGCCGGGCACCGACAAGGTCGACACCGTGAAGATGTTCAAGCACCGAAGCTCATCGTCCTCGGAATCGGTGCACCCGCACGGCGCCTTCATCAACGACACGGACCTGATCTTCAACAGCGACGCGGACGGCGACGGCAACGTCTACCTGCTGCGGGAGAAATAGTCATCCACCACCGTGCCGCCGCGGCCGGGTCCGCAGGACCGACCCGGCCGCGGCCGGCGCGAGCCGTCCTCAGGGCAGCCGGACCGCCTCGATCTCGACGTCGCTCAGCAGTGCTTCGACCAGGCGCGATCTCGGGGTCGTCGTACAAGGTCACGGCGTCACCGAGCTTCCCGCCCGCACGTGGAGGTTCTCGAAGTCGGCAGCGTCCAGGTCTCGCGGTCCAGGCTTCCTTCGGTGGGCGGGACGATGCCGAGCGGCCAGCTGCCTTCCTTCTTGACCGAGGGGAAGCAGCGGTACGACGGAAGCAGGCCGTCGGGGACGACGGGGTCGCCGGTGCCGCCCGCGATGCCGGACGCGCATGCCGAGCCCGCGATTTCCCCGTGCCGATGGTGGTCGGCAGGTGTTCCACCCGTTCTCCGCCACGGCGAGAAAATGCCGTGGTCGGCCCGCCCGGCTAGGGTCGCCTGTTGTGGATGACTTCAAGATCGGCGAGACGGTCCGCATCACCGGCCGCACCATGACCGGCAGTGTCGGCACCGTTGTTCACCTGGATGAAAAGCGCGGGAAGTACCTCGTGCGGATCAGCGACGTCCTTCAAAACTACTTCACGGCGGAAGAGCTGGAAGTGTTCTCGAGCTAGCGGGCCGGGGCACCGGGGCGACGGGCGGGGCCACCGGGGATCATCTGTCCATGCCGACGTCATCGCCCCAGGCACGGGTCCAGCGGACCGAACGCTGGTTCCTCCGGCGCGGAACCCCGACGATGATCGCCGGGTACGGCTTCACCGAGCACGTGCTGCCCCGGATGCTGCCCGCGCTCGTCTTCGTCACCCTCGCCAGCCTCGCCTGGCTCGTCCCGCTCAAGACCGCGGGCTCCGGCCGGTGGGTTCTGCTCGGTGTCGTCGTCGCGGTGACCGTCGCGGCCTGGGTGACGATCTCCCTGTTCGTCCGGCGCCTCCCCCGCTTCTCCCGCGCCACGACCATCGCCATCCTGATCGGCTACGCCGCGATGCCGATCGCCGTCCCGCTGCTGCAGCTCGCCTTCGACGGCGCCATCACCCTCCCCGGCGCCCGCGCGCTGGGCGTTCTGGCGTTCCTCGTGTTCTTCGCCGCCGTCTTCGCGGCCACCTACGTCGCCACCACCTACGGCTTCGGCACCCTCCTGCGCCAGGGCATCAAGCAGGCGGTCACCGATCTCCGCAACAGCGTCCAGGTCCTCGGCCGGGCCCTGCCGGTGCTGCTGTTCGTCACCCTGTTCCTCTTCTTCACCGGCGAGCTCTGGCAGCTGATGAACCAGCTCGCCTGGTGGCGCCTCGCGCTGGTCGTCGCCCTCTTCGGCGCGGTCACCGTCCTCGCCGCGGCCGCCCGTCTCCGCGAGGAAATCGGCCGCGTCGAACAGGACTTCAGCCCGCCCATGCTCACCGCCGCCTGCGCCGGGACCCCGCTCGCCGCCGTCACCCTCGACGCCCCCGTCCGCGCGGTCAGTCTCAACGGACGTCAGAAGCGCAACCTGCTGCTGATGCTCGCCACCCGCCAGCTCGTCCAGGCCGCGGTCATCGGCCTCGCCCTGTTCGCCTTCTTCGTGCTCCTCGGCGTGATCATCGTGACCCCCGCCGCGGCCGAGCAGTGGATCGGCACCACACCGGCGATCTCACCGCTGCTGCCCGGCGTCCCGGTCGCCCTGCTGCGCAACGCCACCCTGCTCGCCGGGTTCGGCAGCATGTACTTCGCCGTCACGTCGATGAGCGACACCGAGCACCGCAAGCAGTTCTTCGCCCCGATCATCGACGAAATCGAGCGCACCCTCGCCGTGCGCGCCGTCTACCTCACCCTGCAGACGGACGCCGTCAAGGCGTGATCGGGCCGGGGCCAATCGAGTGAACCGGTCGTCCGGGGTTCAACCGCATCCCCGCAGTGGGCGTGTCCGCGGATGACCACATCCGGACCGGCACCGCCGCACCGAAGGGGAGTCAATTCATGGACAACCACGGAAGACGTCTTTCCCGCGTGGGAAGAATGCCGAGCACCCGGCGACGGATCGCGTCGATCGTCGCGGTCGCCGGCCTCGCGGCCTCCGCCGTGCTCGGGGGCGCGGCGACGGCATCCGCCGCTGTTCCGGGTGCCTTCACCTGGGTCAACGCCAAGACCGGCAAGTGCATGGCCGTGTCCGGCGGCGTCATGACCGGTGGGACACCCGTCATCCAGTGGGGCTGCAACGGCAACATCGACCAGTACTGGCTGGAAGTCGACTACTCCGGGGCCGAGATCTACTCCGAATTCCGGAGCGCCAAAGATCCTCGGTTCTGTCTCGCGGTCCCCCACGACACCACGCAACGCGGTGTTCAGCTGATCATCTGGCCGTGCGGCGGTCAGCTGGGGCAGTTCTGGGACCCGGTGCCCGTCCAGCTGGGTTCCGGCGTGCGGTGGTTGCTGCACAACTTCGGCACGGGCAAGTACGCCGCCGTCTCGGGCGGGCTGCCCGACCCCGATGTGCCGATCATCCAGTGGGACGCCACCGGAAACCTGGACCAGTACTGGTTCCCCCGGTACTGACGCGCTGCCCCCGGGTTGAGTCTCCGCCGAGAGGAGACTCAGCCCTCGAGGTGCACATCCGGGTGCGCGAACCGGAAATCGCCCCCGCGGGAAATGGACCTGACAGGCGGCCCAGCGCGCCGACGGCGACACGACCGGCCTGCACCACGATCCGCGCGTGACGCGGTACTGGCAGCTGGTCGCCACCATCGGCGGCCGGCCGCCGCTCTCGGGTCCGGAACCGGTGTTCGCCGGGTTCGGCCAGGCACTGCCCCCTCGGCTGGACGACCGGCGCTGACGCCCGGTGCGCCGCCGGAGCACCCATGGTTGGGGACAGCGGGTACGGGGTACCAGCGCAGTCCGCTCACCGACCAGCACGACCGAGGACGAGCATGCCTGAGCCGATCACGCCCGAGCCCCTGCCGGCCGAGCTGCGGGCGCTGGCCGCCGACGCGGAAGCGCTCGCGGCCCGGACCGCGGAAGTGGCCGCCCGGCTGGAGACCGCGCCCGACGGCAGCCTGCAGCGGCTCGCCCGGCCCATCGCGAAGGCGACCCACGACCTGAGCGACTACACCGACGAAGTCGTCCGGACGGCCGAAAACCTGGCCCGGGTCCGGGTGTCGCGCGACCCCGGCCTGTGCGACGTCCCGTGGGGCGTCTGCCCGGCCCACGGCGTCACGCTGCGCGCGAGCGGGGACCGCGCCTGGTGCACCCACCCCGGCTGCGCCGGCGAATGGGACTACGACCGGCTCCGCACCCCCTGCACGGAGCCGGCCACCGCGGTCGTCACCGACGAAGACGGCGTCACCGGCCGGCTGTGCGCGGCGCACGCCCGGGACGCCGGCGACCGGCTGGCCGGCTGCACCGTCTCCGACCTGGAGCACCCGGGCGCATGACGCTCGGCGTGCGGCCGGTTTTCCCGGCGCCTAGGGTCGAGATCGTCTTCGCCGCGGCGGCCGACGTCGCCCACCCCTTCGATCGGAGGTGCGCCATGTCCGCCGTCCCGCCGCACGTCCTGGTGGTCTTCGGGGCCACCGGGGACCTGGCCCGGCGCATGCTGTTCCCCGGCCTCGGCCGGCTGCACCGGGAAGGCCTGCTGCCCGACGGCTTCCGCGTGCTCGGGTCCGGGCGGCACTCCCCCGGCGACGACGAGTTCCGCGAGAGCCTCGGCGACGCCATCAGCGGGTTCGAAGACCGCGTTTCGTTCGTGGTCTCCGACAGCGACGACGGCGCCGAGCTCGCGGCGGCCGTCCGGGAAGCCCGCGCTGAGCTCGGCGACGGCAGCCGGACGCTGCTCTACCTCTCGGTCCCGCCCGCCGCGATGGGCCCGATGGTGCGGATGTTCGGCGACACCGGCCTGGCCGAGGACGCGCGGCTGATCCTGGAGAAGCCGTTCGGCCACGACCTCGCGTCGGCGAAGGAGCTGAACGAGACCGTACGCGGGGTGTTCCCCGAGGACCGCGTGTTCCGGATCGACCACTTCCTGGGCAAGACGGCCGTGCGTGAACTGGCCGGCGTCGTCCCGGACGCCTCCTCGGTGCGGATCGACGTGCCCGAGGAGATCGGCATCGAGGGCCGCGGGTCGTTCATGGAGGCCACCGGCACCTTCCGGGACATGGTGCCCACGCACCTCTGC
Source organism: Amycolatopsis sp. NPDC049159 (assembly GCF_040648295.1). Lineage (NCBI taxonomy): Bacteria > Bacillati > Actinomycetota > Actinomycetes > Pseudonocardiales > Pseudonocardiaceae > Amycolatopsis > Amycolatopsis sp. NPDC049159. Next base: position 28,856 of record NZ_JBEZDL010000044.1, on the reverse strand, counting down.
CAGGTCCTGGGCGTGCTCGCGGCGGCGCCGGGCCAGGAGAAGCTGGACGTCTTCCGCGCGCTGCGCCCCTTCGATCCCGGGCGGGCGGTGTTCGGCCAGTACGAGGGCTACCGCGAAGAAGACGACGTCGACCCCGGTTCCGACCGCGAAACGTTCGTCGCGCTGGAAGCCTTCGTGGACGACGACCGCTGGCGTGGCGTGCCGTTCTTCCTGCGCACCGGCAAGGCCATGGCGGAGACCCGCGCCGAAGTCGCCGCGGGCTCGCTGCACGTCGACCTCACCGACGAGGACGAAGGCGAGCCGTACGCGCGCCTGCTGCTCGAAGCCATGCAGGGCGACCGGTCGTGGTTCACCGGTGCCGACGAGGTCGAACGGCTGTGGGAGGTGTGCGCGCCCCTGCTCGACGCGCCGCCCGCGACCCAGCGGTACGCGCGGGGCTCGTGGGGACCGGCGGACGCGGACCGCCTGCTCGGCGGGAAGCCGGGCGGATGAGCGAGCGGTACCCGCCGATCGCCGAGCACGGGCTGATCGGCGACCTGCGCACCGCCGCCGTCGTCGGCACCGACGGCCGGATCGACTGGTTCTGCGCGCCCCGGTTCGATTCGCCGAGCGTGTTCGGCGCGCTGCTCGACGCCGACGACGGCGGCCACTGGGGCCTGCACCCGGTGTGCGAGGTGACCAACCGCCACCAGTTCTACATCCCCGACTCCAACATCCTCATCACCCGCTTCCTGACCGAGGACGGCATCGTCGAGGTGCAGGACTTCATGCCGGTCCTGCGCCCGCGCGACCCCGGGCACCGGCAGCGGCTGGTGCGGCGGGTCGTCAACGTCCGCGGCCGCATCCGGCTCGCCACCGACGTCCGGCCGCGGTTCGACTACGCGCGGGCGGCGCACCGGACGGAATCCACCGACGACGGCGTGCTGTTCGAGGGCGCCGGCCTGCGGCTCGGGCTGCGGACGCCGGTGCCGCTGAACGCGGACGACGGCGGCGTCACCGGCGAGTTCGAGCTCGGACCCGGCGAGACCGCGCTGTTCGTGCTGGAGGTGCTGGACGGCGAAGCGCCCGCTGGCCCACACGGTGAGCTCGGCGACGAGGTCGAGGAGCTGTTCCGCGCGACCGCGGCGTTCTGGCGGTCCTGGCTCGGCCGGTCCACCTACACCGGCCGCTGGCGCGAGATGGTGCACCGGTCGGCGCTGCTGCTGAAGCTGCTGACGCACGAGCCGTCCGGCGCGATCATCGCCGCGCCGACGTGCGGGCTGCCGGAGCAGGTGGGTGGCGAGCGCAACTGGGACTACCGGCACGTGTGGATCCGGGACGCCGCGTTCTCGCTGTACGCGTTGCTGCGCCTGGGTTTCACCACCGAGGCCGAGGACTTCTTCGGCTGGCTCACCGGCCGCATCGAGGGCGGCGGCGACGGCGACCTCGGCCCGCTGCGGGTGATGTACACGATCGACGGCGAACCGGCGCGCGAGGAGGAGGTGCTCGGCCACTGGGAGGGCTACCGCGGCTCGGCGCCGGTCCGGATCGGCAACGCGGCGGGCACCCAGCTCCAGCTGGACATCTACGGCGAGCTGATCGACTCGGTCTACCTGTTCGACAAGCACGGCGCCGGGATCTCGTACGAGGCGTGGCGCGACCTGACCCGGGTGCTCGACTGGCTGCTCGACCACTGGGACCAGCCCGACCAGGGCATCTGGGAGACCCGCGCGGGCCGCCAGGACCACACGTTCTCCCGGCTGATGTGCTGGGTGGCGATCGAGCGCATGGTCCGCGTGGCCCGCCGCCGCGGCCTGCCCGCCGACCTCGCGCGCTGGACGAGCGTCCGCGACGAAATCCACGAGCAGATCCAGACGCGCGGCTGGAGCGCGTCCGACGAAAGCTTTTCGCGCCAGTACGGCGAGTTCGTGCCGGACGCGTCACTGCTGCTGATGCCGCTGGTGAAGTTCTGCGTGCCGACGGACCCGCGGTTCACTTCGACGCTGCGGGCGATCGAGCGCACGCTGGTGGTCGACAGCCTGGTGTTCCGCTACGACCCGGAGCAGGCGCCCGACGGCGTGGACGGCGACGAAGGGACGTTCTCGATCTGCTCCTTCTGGTACGTCGAGGCCCTCGCGCGCAGCGGCCGCGTCGAGGAGGCGCGGCTGGCGCTGGAGAAGGTGTTCACCTACGCCAACCACGTCGGCCTCTACGCGGAGCAGATCGGCCTGACCGGAGACCAGCTGGGCAACTTCCCGCAGGCGTTCACCCACCTGTCCCTGATCAGCTCGGCGATCAACCTGGACCGGGCTCTCGGCGGCTAGCGTCCCAGGCCGTTGAGGACCTCGGTGAGCCGGCGCTCGGTGTCGTTGCCGAGCTTCTCGAACACCACCTTGCCCAGCGGTGCCGCCAGCTTGGCCGCTCCCTTGAACTGCAGCTCGTTGGTGTAGGTGATGCTCGAGCCCGACCCGCTGGGACGGACCTCGATCGTCTCGGTGGACGTCGCGGTGTCGTTGCGCCCCACCAGCACGACGCGGTCGGCCGTGAGCTGCTCCAGCGTGTAGGTCAGCTCGGTGCTGATCCCCGCGATCTTCGAGGTGTTGTGCCACGAGGAACCCACCCCGACCGGGCCGGTGTCCTCGCGGGTGCAGCTTTCCGTGCCGGGGTCCCACGCCTCGGCGTGGCCGAAGTCGGCCAGGTACGGGACGACGACGTCCGGAGCGGGGTCGACGGTGAAGGTGCGCGAAACGGAGGTCATCCTCGCGGGTACCCGCTAATCCGCGGCTCACGCCCACGGCACCGGTGAAGTCCACATCGGACGTCGCGTGCATGACCGGCGGCCCGGCGGGGTATCCGGTCACCCCGGCGTCCGGCCGGGACGAGCGAGAGGAACCGACGTGAGCTTGAACGACGACGACATCTCCACGACTTCCGGTGGCGGGCCCGAGGGCCCGGCCGACTCCGGTGCCGGTGAAGGCACCCCGGGCCAGCACGACGGCGGGGCCGACGGCGGCGCCGAGGGCCCGGCCGACTCCGGCGCGGGCGAAGGCACGCCCGGCCAGCACGACGGCGGAGCCGACGGCGGCGCGGACAGTGGCGCACGCTGATCTCGGCGAGCCCGTCGCCGGCACCGGGGACCCCGCGTTCTCGGTGCCGGCGGGTGCTCGCCCCACGCTGCGGCGGCTGGTCGGGCCGGACGTCGAGGGCTTCGCGGCGCGGCACTGGGGCCGCGAGCCGCTCGTACGGGCCGGAGCCGGGGCGACCGGTTTCCCCGACCTGCTCGACCTCGACGGCGTCGACGAACTGCTCTCGCGCCGCGGCCTGCGCACGCCGTTCCTGCGCCTCGCCCGCGACGGCGCGGTGCTCGACTCCGGGTCGTTCACCGGTGGCGGCGGCGTCGGCGCGGAGATCGGTGACCAGGTCCGCGACGACCAGGTGGCCGCCCTCTTCGGCGACGGCAGCACGATCGTGCTGCAGGGCCTGCACCGCACCTGGCCGGCCGTCGCGGACCTCGCGGTCTCCCTGACCGGCGAACTCGGCCACCCGGTCCAGGCCAACGCCTACATCACTCCCCCGTCCTCGCAGGGCTTTTCCGCGCACTACGACGTGCACGACGTGTTCGTCCTGCAGCTGGCCGGCCGCAAGCACTGGCGGGTGCACGCCCCCGTCCACGAAGCCCCGCTGCGCAGCCAGCCGTGGGCGGAGCGGGCGGAAGCCGTCGCCGCCCGCGCGCGCGACGACGCCCCGGCGATCGACCGGGTGCTCGAGCCCGGCGACGTCCTGTACCTCCCGCGCGGCTGGCTGCACTCGGCCACCGCCCTCGGCGACGTCTCCGCCCACCTGACCATCGGCGTCCACGTGGTCACCCGGTACGCCCTGGTCGAGGCGCTCGCCGCCCTCGTCGCCTCCGACGAGCGGCTGCGCACCTCCCTGCCGCTGGGGGTCGACGTCGCCGAGCCCGCCGATCTCACCGCCGACCTCGACGCGGTGCGGACGGCGCTGGCCGAGGCGCTGACCCGCGTCACGCCCGACGACGTCGCCCGCCACGTCCGCGCCCGCGTGTGGCCGGGCGGGCGGCCGGAGCCCGTCGGCCCGATCGCCGCCGCGCGGTTCGCCCACGAGCTCACCCCCGGCGACACCGTGCGCCGCCGGCACGGCCTGCGCCACCGCGTGCAGGACACCGAGGACGGGCGGGTCGCGCTGGAGCTGGCCGACCGCCGGATCACGCTCCCGGCGACCACCGCCGCGGCCCTGCGCGCGGTCCTCGACGGGCAGCCCCGGCGCGTCGGCGCGCTCCCGGAGCTGTCCGAAGCGGACCAGCTCGTGCTCGTCCGGCGGCTGCTGCGGGAAGGCGTGCTCGTAGCCTGCACGCCATGACCCGCGCCCCGCTCACCGGACCGCCGCGCTGCGCGGACCTCGCCGACGCCGACGGCGACGCCCGCGAAGGGACGGCGCCCCCGGCGGACCGGTGGCTGCTGATCGAGCACGCGGGGCCGTGGGAACGCAACGCCCTCGCCGTGTTCGACGCGGACGTGCTCGCGGCGCTCACCCGCTGGGCGGGCCGGACCCGCGGCCGGATCGTGCTGATCCGGCGGCCGGGACGCCGCACCCCGCGCGGGGACGACCCGCGCCGGTGGTTCCGCGTCGACGCCCGCCCCGGCCACGAGGAGATCCGGACCGGCGAATACCGCGGCGACGCCGACCTCGCCGCCGTGGGAGACCTGACCGGGCACCGGTCGGCCCGGCCGCTGACGCTGGTCTGCGCGCACGGCAAGCACGACACCTGCTGCGCGGTCCGCGGCCGCCCGCTCGCGGCGGCGCTGGCCGCGGCCGACCCCGAAGGCACCTGGGAGTGCAGCCACATCGGCGGGTGCCGGTTCGCCCCGGCCGTCGTGCTGCTGCCCCACGGGTTCACGTTCGGGGGCGTCGGACCGGCCGAAGCGGTTTCCCTCGTGCGCGGCTACGCGCGGGGAACGCTCGCCCCGGACACCCTGCGCGGGCGGTCGTCGGTACCCCCGGTCGTCCAAGCAGCCCAGCACCACGCGCGCAAAGCCACCGGCGCGACGGGCGTGGACGACCTGAACCCGGTGGCGTATGCCAGTGAGGACGACGGCGTCTGGCGCGTGACGCTGACCCGGCCCGAGTGCACGGTCCTGCTCCGCGAACGGCTCGTGACCGTCGACCGGCCGTTGACCTGCGCCGCCCGGCCGCCCGGGCACATCCGCGTGTTCGACGCGGTGGAAGTGCTCACGGCGGGGGGCCGGGCTCTCCGGTGAGGGCCCGGTACACCGGCCGGAGCAGCTCGGCCACGTCCTCGCCGCCCGCTGTGATCGGGAAGGACGGGGCCTGGTTCAGCAGCGCGTCGGACGACGTTTGCGGGCCGGGCAACGGAGTTGCGCCGGCGAGCCCTGGAGCCTGACCGCTGTCGAAGAACGTGTCCATCACTTCCGTCAGCGGCGGAGAACCGTCGTCCGGATCGAGCGGCTCGGCGGAAATGAGCCGGTTCTTCAGCTCCTCCAGCAGGTTCTCGCGATTCCGGCCCCGCAAAGCGAGAACGGTGAACGGGTCCTCGGCGACCCGTGCCACCAGCGCCGAGAACACGGCGTTCAGGTGGCCGCACGGAACTTCGGCGGCCGGGCACGTGCAGTCCAGGGACACCTCCCGCGCCGAGGACGGGAACAACGGCAGCCGGAGCGCTTTGCAGATCTGCTCGACGTCGCGGGGCAGCTCGCCGCTGAGGAGTTGGACCGTGGTCGACGCCTTCGCCGCCAGGGCGTGCGTGATCGCCGCCCAGTCCGATTTTCCGAACGCCGTCAGGCTGATCCGCACCTGGTGAGCACCGCTGTCTTCGACCTCGGCGTCGACTCGCCCGGCGCCGACCGACAAGGACACGACGCGACCCTGGCCGGGTGCGGGCATGAGGACGCCGATCGCCGTCAGCGCCCGGATGAAGCGGGTCGGCCACCACGGGAGCGGGTCAGTCATCCATCGCCTCCTCCCCCAGCGTGAGCACGCCGCGCAGCGCGTCGGTGGACAGCTCGGTGAGCCAGCTTTCGCCTTCGCCCACCACCATTCCCGCGAGCGCGCGCTTCCTCGTGATCAGGGTGTCGATGCGGTCCTCGATGGTGCCCGGGCAGACGAACTTCCGGACCTGGACGTTGCGTCCCTGCCCGATCCGGAACGCCCGGTCGGTGGCCTGGTTCTCCACCGCCGGGTTCCACCAGCGGTCCAGGTGCAGGACCTGGCTGGCGGCGGTCAGCGTGAGCCCCGAACCACCCGCTTTGAGCGACAGCAGCAGAATCCGCGGGCCGTCGTCGGACTGGAAGCGGTCGACGATCGCGTCTCGTGCCCCCTTGGCCAGGCCACCGTGCAGGAACTCGACTTCGGTGCCGAGCCGGTCCGACAGGTGGGGCACGAGCAGGTGGCCGAATTCGGTGTACTGCGTGAAGCACAGCGCCCGGTCGCCCGACGCCAGGATTTCGCCCAGGATCTCTTCGAGGCGGCTGACCTTGCCGGAGCGGTGGCCGATCGGGGAACCGTCGTGCAGCAGGTGCGCGGGGTGGTTGCAGACCTGCTTGAGCTTCGTGATCGCGGCGAGGATGTTGCCGCGGCGCTTGATGCCCTGGCTGTTCGCGATCTTCGTCATCATCTCGTCGACGATCGCGCGGTACAGCGTGCCCTGTTCGCGGGTGAGCCGGTATTCCTGCCGGATTTCGAGCTTTTCCGGGAGCTCGGGGACGATCGCGGGGTCCGTCTTCACCCGGCGCAGCAGGTACGGCTGCGTGAGCCGGCGCAGTTCGGCGGCCACGGCGGTGTCCCCGCCGCGCTCGATCGGGGCCGCGAACCGACGGCGGAACTCGAACCTGGTGCCGAGCAGCCCGGGGTTGAGCAGGTCCAGCACCGACCACAGGTCCGCCAGCCGGTTCTCGACCGGGGTGCCGGTCAGCGCGAGCCGGTGCTCCGCGGTGAACCGCCGCACCGCCTTGGCCGTCGCGGTGTCGGCGTTCTTGATGGCGTGCGCTTCGTCGAGCACCAGCCGCCGCCAGGCGAACTGCTCGAGCTCGCCGGCGTCACGGGCGGCCGTTGCGTAGGTCGTGACGACGAGGTCGGCCGCGGCGACCCGCCCGGCGAGATCGTCCCCGTGCGCGCGGGCGCTGCCGTGGTGGGCGAGGACGCGCAGGCCGGGGGCGAAGTTCTCCGCCTCCCGCTGCCACATGCCGACCAGCGACATCGGGCACAGCACCAGCGTCGGACGGCGCTCGCCGTCCGCCCGCTCGACGGCTTCCAGTGCCAGCGTCTGGACGGTCTTGCCCAGGCCCATGTCGTCGGCCAGGCACGCACCGAGCCCCAGCGCCGCCATGAACGCCAGCCAGGCGACGCCCCGCTGCTGGTAGGGGCGCAGGGTGGCGCGGAACGACGGCGGCAGCCCGACCGGCCGCAGGCGCTGGTCGACCCGCTCGGCCAGGACGTCCCCGACCCAGCCGCCGGCGCTGACGCCGGTGACCGGGAGCGGCGTCTCGGTCCCGAGGTGGACGAGTTCCAGCAGCTCGGCCGCGGTGGGGCGCGCGGCGAGGCGGTGCCGGTCGCGGCGCAGGAACTCGAGCCCGGCGCGGAGCCGGTCGGCGTCGACGCTGATCCACCGGCCCCGCAACCGCACCAGCTGCGTCTTCGCCGCGACCAGCCGGGCCAGCTCTTCCTCGCCGATTTCGTCGTCGCCCACCGCGATCGTCCAGCGGAACGCGGCCAGCTCGTCGCGGCCCACCCGGCTGCGCGTGACGACCTGCTCGGACGGCGTGCTGCGGACCGACAGCCGAAGCCCGAGCCGGCGCCGGCCGTCCCAGGTGGCCGGGAGCTGCACTTCGAAGCCGGCCTCGATCAGCCGGTTCGCGCCCGAGGTGAGGAACCGCTCGGCTTCCTCGACGGTCAGGTCGTATTCGGCCGGGCGGGTCCGGCGCAACGCCGGCGCCAGCATCGGTTCCACCAGCGCGGCCCGGCCCAGCTCGGCGGTGAACAGCCCCTTCGGGTCCCGGACCAGCCCGTGCGCCTCGCCCGACCAGATCTGCCCCGCCGACAGCAGCAGGCTCGGATCGGCCGTCGCCCGCAGGAGGAACTGCAGCTGCCACTTGGTGCTGTCGCCGGTCTGGTCGTCGGGATCGTCCTCGGCCGGCCGCCGCAGGGTGCCGACTTCGGCCAGCCGGAAGCACGCGCGGCCGTCGACGACGTCGGTGTCGGCGACCTGGTCCCACTTCGCGACGGCGTCGGCCAGGACCCCCAGTTCGCCCAGCGGCAGCTCGACGCGGGCGGCGCCGCCCTGCAGAGCGGCCAGCCACACCCCGGCCGCGTCCCGACCCCCGCGCAGGTCGACGGGCGGCTCCGCCCGCGCGAGCCGGTCCCGGACCGCCGTGTCGACCAGCGTGTGGAGGGCGTCGGTGACGAGCGCGCGGGGCGAGGCCCCGGTGAGCGGCGCGATCTCCTCGGCGCGCCCGACCGGCGGCATGGCCGCGACCAGCGCGTCGAACGCGACGGAGTCCACGCCCTGGAGCACCGGGCGCCACCGGGCCTCCGCCGCGTCGCCCTGGCGGACCAGCGTCGGCAGCACGCGCCCGCGCCCCACCAGGTCCGCGGCCAGGCGAGCGACCGCCCGCAGGTAGGTGACCGAAGCGCCGTACGAGGCCGCGTCGTCGAGGTCGTCCAGCTCGGCGGGGTCGACGACCAGCGCGGGCACCGACCAGGGCCGCAACGAGGGTGCCCGCCGGGGAACCGCTTCGGAGGAGGCCAGGGGCCGGTTCGCCCGCGACGGCAGCAGCAGCGTCACCGAGGTGGGCTTGCCGGGGTGCAACGCGGTCAGGTTCGCGCTGGAGACGGCGAAGGGGTGGGCCAGGGCGATCCGCGCCGACCGGCTCGACGTGCCGGCGGGGACCCGGTCCCGCTCCGCCCAGAGCAGCAGGCCGCGGCCCGGCGACCACAGAGCGTGCACCGAGGGCAAGGTCAGGGTCTCCTTCGTCCGGTCCGGGTTCCCCGCAGATCCTCGCACGGCGGGCTTGACAACCCTCCCACCAGCCTATAAAAACCATCTGGTTACAAAACCGGAAGGTTATGGAATGACCCCCAGCGACACGCTCGACCGAACGTTCGCGGCCCTCGCGGACCCGACCCGGCGGGCCATCCTCGCCCGGCTCGCGGCCGGGGACGCCACCGTCACCGAGCTGGCCGTGCCCTTCGCGATGTCGCAGCCCGCCGTGTCGAAACACCTGCGGGTGCTCGAGCGGGCCGGGCTGGTCACGCGGGGCCGCGACGCGCAGCGCCGGCCGTGCCACCTGCTGGCCGCTCCCCTCAAGACGGCCACGGACTGGCTCGCCGCCTACCGGGACCACTGGGAAGCGAGCTACCGGCAGCTCGACGACCTGCTGACCGACCTGCAGCAGCGGGAACCGTGACGTCCCCCGGCTTGGCGGTCGCCCGGTCCGGTGCGACCGGCCTCGTCCTGACCCGGACCTTCGCCGCTCCCCCGGCCCTGGTCTTCGCCGCCCTCACCCAGCCCGACCTGCTGCGCCGCTGGCACGGCGCCCACGGCTGGCGGCTGACCGAGTGCGAAGTGGACCTGCGGGCCGGCGGAGCGTGGCGGTTCGTCTCCCTCGGCCCGGACGGCGCGGAGATGGCGATGTCCGGTGTGTTCCGCGAAGTCGTGCCGCCCGTGCGCATCGTGCAGACCGAAGTCCACCGCGGCTGGACCGACGGTGCCGCGCTCGTCACCACCGAGCTGGCGGAGACCGGCGGCCGCACCGCCATGACCGTCACCGTGGAGTACTCCTCACCGGAAGTCCGCGAGCAGGCCCTGCGCAGCCCGATGCGGCGCGGCGCCGGTGAAGCGTACGACCGCCTCGAAACCCTGCTCGCCCAAGAGAAATGAGAACCCCGATGAACGACCCGGTCACCGAAGTCCCCGCCGACCCGGCCGCGCTCACCCCGGCCGCGTCGAACCCGCCCGTGCCGCCCGGTGCGTTCCTGCTCGAACTCGTCCCGGTACCGGTCCGCGACACCGACCGCGCCATCGCCTTCTACCGCGACCAGCTCGGCTTCACCCTCGACGTCGACGTCCGCCCGGCCGACGGCGTCCGCATCGTCCAGCTCACCCCGCCCGGCTCGGCGTGCTCGATCTCCCTCACCGAAGGCGTGGCGGCCCTCGCCATGGACCCCGGCGCACTGCGCGGGCTGCACCTCGTGGTCGCCGACATCGAGCAGGCCCGTTCCGAGCTCCTCGGGCGGGGGGTCGAGATCGGCCCGGTCGAGGACATGGGCGGCGTTTTCTACGCCTACTTCGCCGACCCGGACGGCAACAGCTGGTGCCTGCAGCACATGCCCTGGCGCTGAGCGGGGCTCAACTGGTCGCCGCCGTCAGCAGGGTCAGGGCGGCCTGGGAAGGCGAGCCCGGCTCGGCGGTGACCACGACGAGGGTTTGTTCGGGGGCGTGGGCGAGCGCGAGGGTCTGCTGGTGCACCGTCAGGTCGCCGACGAGGGGGTGGCGCATTGCGTACTTCGTCGCGGCGCAGGAGACGACCCGGTGGTCGGCCCACATCGAGGCGAAGCCGGCGCTGCCCGTGACCAGCTCGCCGATCAGGGTGCTCAGCAGGCGGTCGTCGGGGTGCCGTCCCGCGGTCAGGCGCAGGTTGCCGACCACCGCGCGGGCCTTGTCGGTCCATTGTGGATAGAGGTCGCGGGTGTGCGCGTCGAGGAAGACCAGGCGGGCCATGTTCGGTCGGTCGGCGGGGCGGCCGGGGGCCGTGAAGTCGAGGTGGCCCGCGAAGAAGGCGTGCCCGAGCCGGTTCCAGGCCAGCACGTCGGTGCGGCGGCCCAGCAGGATCGCCGGCACGTCGCCCAGCCCGGCCAGCAGCTGCGTGGTCACCTCGTCGACGCGCTCGGCCGGCGGCCGCTTCGCCGCACTGCGCCTCGGCGGCCGGGCCAGGACGCGCAGGTGCTCGTGCTCGTCGGTGTCCAGCCGCAGCGCCCGGGCGATCGCGTCGACCACCTCGTCGGACGCGTTCACCGACTGGCCCTGCTCGAGCCGCACGTAGTACGACGCGCTCACCCCGGCGAGGCTCGCGACCTCTTCGCGGCGCAGGCCGGGCACCCGGCGCCGCTCGCCGTAGGTGCGCAGGCCGACATCCGCCGGGTGCAGCCGCGCCCGGCACGCCTGCAGGTATTCGGCGAGCTGCCCCTGATCGACCATGACCCCGAGTATGCCCGGGGCGGCCGCGGCCCAGCCTGACCCTGCCGGGGGTAGGAAACGGCCGGGCTGGCCGCGGTGGCGGGGCGCGGGACAACCTGGCGCCAAGCTCACCGAGTCCAGGAGGACCCCGCCCATGACCACCGACACCGTTCCCGCCCTCGACCCGGCGACGTTCACCTTCACCAGACGGGCCTGGGTCCCCGCCCCGCCGCCGGTCGTCTACGACCTGGTCAGCGACGTCGCCAAGATCGAGCTGTGGAGCCCGACCGCGTCCCGGGTCCGCTACGACGACGGCGCCGGCCCGGTCCCGGGCGCGTGGTTCGGCGGCCACAACCGCCGCGGCGAGCGCGAATGGGACACCCGCTCCCAGGTCAGCACGGCCGACGCACCGGCCGAGTTCACGTTCGTCGTGGGCGGCCTCGACGACGGCATCGTCCGCTGGCGCTGGCTCATCGCCGCCGACGGCCCCGGTTCGATCGTGACCCAGGAGTGGCAGCTGCTGCGCCTGGACCCCGTGCTCGGCTCGACCGCGGGCGAGCTGGCCGCACTCCGGGACGACATGGCGGCCAGCGCGGAAACCACCCTGATCGCACTCGGCCGCTGGCTGCACGAGCACGCCACGAAACCCTGACCACGGCGCTCAGTTCCCAGGGGCGGGGCGCCCGGGCTGCGAGATGACGTGGTGACGAGCGCACAAGCCACCCTGATCGCGCTCACCCGCTGGCTGCACGAGCGCGCCACGAAACCCTGACCACGACGCTCAGCTCCCAGGGGCGCCCGGGCTGCGAGATAGCGTGGCGGCCAGCACGGAAACCACCCTGATCGCGCCCATCCGCTGCCCCGACGCCCCACCCTCAGCCCCCGAAAACCTCCACCGCCGGCCGCTCCGGGGTGCGAGGTGCCCAGCCCGGGTCCCCGCTGGTGGCGAAGCCGACCCAAGCGGCGTGCATGCGCGTCGCGAGGGCCGGCGGGGCCGGGTCCGGGCCCAGCAGGCCGGTTTCCCCGTGCAGCCACGGTTCGCCGGCCAGGTCGAACACGAACGGCAGCTCCACCGTGTGCGCCGCGCCGAGCCGCCCGTCCAGTGCCGTCGAGCGGTGGGCGAACGAGTACACGTGGGTCCGGCCGGTGCGTGCCGCGATCAGCCGGGCCGAACCCGCGCCGAACAGCGCGTCGCCGAGCAGTGCCGAGCGCAGCTCTCCCGGGCTCGCGTCCGGCCGGGACGCCCGGAGCGCGGCGACCGCGGCCTCGGGATCGGCCCGGGTCGCCGCCGCGACGGCGAGCACGTCGGCGTCCGTGGAGTTCTCGAACTTCCCTTGCGGCACCAGGTAAAGGTTCCCTTCCTCGGTGGTGGTGCCGATGAGCAGATCGACGTCCCCGCCGAGCGGCGCGTCGGCCGGTTGCACGGGCAGCACCAGGCTGAACGGGCTCAGCCCGGCGAGCGGGTCGGTCGCGGTGGCGGTCCGGAGGTCCACACCGGACAGTGCGGGCATCGCCGCCACCAAGCGGGCGTCCGGGATTTCCGCGAACGCCGCTGCCGTCGGCTCGGTCCCGAGCGCGGCGGCCGCCGCCGACGTGACTCGCCGCGCCTGCTCCGGGGTGAACGCGCCCGTCCCGCTGCCGCTCTGCATGATCGCCCGCCGGAACAGCCCCTTCGCGGCCGGTGCTGCCAGCAGCCCCGCGGTGAGCGTCGCCCCTGCCGACTGCCCGAACACCGTGACGTTGCCGGGATCGCCCCCGAACGACCCGATGGCGTCGCGCACCCACCGCAGCGCGGCGAGGACGTCCAGCAGGCCGCGGTTGTCCGGCGCGCCGTCCAGGACGAGGAAGCCGGGGATCCCGAGGCGGTAGTTGATCGTCACCAGGACGACGCCGTCCCGCGCGAACGCCCGGCCGTCGTAGAGCGCCGCCGCCGTGGAGCCGGTGACGAACCCGCCGCCGTGCACGAAGACCATCACCGGCCGCTTGCCGTCGTCGGCGGCCGGGGTGCGGACGTCCACGGTGAGGTACTCGTCGCCGCGCACCCAGCCGGGGCCGAAGTACGGGCTCAGGTCGAGGCGGCCGAAGTCCCGCACCGGCTGGGGCGCGGTCGGCGACGGCCGCGTGCCGTCCCGGACGCCGGACCAGCCCGGGTGCGGCACGGGTTCGGCGAAGCGGAGCCCGCCGGCGGGAGCGGCCGCGTACGGAATGGCCCGGTAGCGCTCGCCGAACCGGTCACGGGTCCCCCGCACCGCGCCCGGAGGCGGGTGCGCGATCGGGTGCCGGGTGCCGCTCACGCGAAGCCGGCCCAGTCCGTGATGGCGAACCGGGAGCCGTCCCGGCGGACCTGCACGCCGCCGGGCCCGGGCAGGTGCGCCGGGAACACGAGCGCGCCGGTTTCGGCCGCCGAGCCGAGCAGCTGGTGCCGAGTGGCGCGCGCCTGGACCTCGTCCTCGCAGAAGCACGAGTTGACGTCGGGCGCCACGATCTGCTGCGGGGTGTGCACCAGATCGCCGACGAACAACGCCCGGTCGCTCCCGGATTCCAGGCGCAGCACCGACGATCCCGGCGTGTGGCCGGGCGCGAGCTCGAGCCGGAGGTTGCCGTCGATCCGGTACGAGCCGTCCCACAAATCCACGAGCCCGGCCTCGTGCACCGGCGCGACGCTGTCCTCGAAGACGTTCTGGTTCCCCCGCCCGAACACGGACTCGTTCTCGTTGAGCGGGTTCCAGAACTCGAAGTCGCGCCGGGGCAGGAGGTAGCGGGCGCGGGGGAACGTCGGCACCCAGGCACGGTCCTCGAGCCGGGTGTTCCAGCCGACGTGGTCGGTGTGCAGGTGGGTGTTGACCACGAGGTCGACGTCCTCCGGGCGCACCCCGGCGGCCGCGAGCGTGTCGAGGAAGGGCGTGTCGCGGTGTCCCCAGAACGCGGCGTAGGGCCGTTCCTTGTGGTTGCCGACGCCGGTGTCGACGAGGATGGTTCGGCCTTCGCTGCGCAGCAGCCACGTCTGGACCGCCGCGACGACCTGGCCGGTTCCGGGGTCCCAGAAACCGGGGGCCAGCCAGGACCGGTTCTCCTCCCAGTCCGTTTCGTTGCTGTGCGGGAAGAACTCCGCCGGCGTCAGGCCGACCGGGCCGGAGAACTCGACGACGCGGGTGACGGTGACGTCCCCCAGCGTGATCTCTTCGGGAATCGCGTTCATGACCCCAGGCTGGCGCCCGGCCGCACCGGTGAACCAGCCCCGGCGGTGCCTACCCTTCGCCGGGGTGGCCGGGCTCCGGCGTCACGACCGTCTCGGGATCCACCGCCACAACGCCGCGGCCGCCGCGAAGCCGACCAGGTCGCTGGTCGCGATGCCGGCGCCGAGGCCGGCCAGTGCGGTGGCCGCCGACAGGACCAGGGGGCCGACGCCGGTGCCGATGTCGGCCAGTTCGTTCCAGATGCCCAGGTGCGTCGGGCGCCCCACCGGCGGGGAGACGTCGGCGCCGAGGGTCATCACGATGCCCGAGCCGATCCCGTTGCCGAAGCCCATCACCATCGCCGCCACCGTCAGCAGGGCCGCGCCGTCGGTCAGGGGCACCAGGAGGAAGGAGGTGCCGAGCACGAGGGTCGCCGGCACCGCCACCCAGCGGCGGCCGTGGCGGTCCATGACCTTGCCCGCCGGGTAGAACGTCAGCGCGTCGACCGCGCCGGCGATGCCGTAGATGATCGAACCGGTCGTCGGCGACAGGCCGATGTGGGCCGCCCACAGCGGGACGACCGTCTGGCGGGTCTGGCGGATCGCCGACAGCAGCAGGATTCCCGTGCCCAGGGTCGCGTACACCCGCCACCGCTGCTTCAGCATCCCGCGCGTGGTGACCTCGGCCGCCTGGTCGCGGCCGGTGACCGGCAGGTCGGGCACCCGCAGCACCAGCGCGGCCGCCGCGGCGATCGCGGCCAGGCTCACGTAGTACGCGCCCGGCAGGCCGGCGAACCGCATCGCCGCGGCCCCGGCGAACGGCCCGAGGAACACGCCGATCCGCATGCTCCCGCCCAGCGTGGACAACGCCCTGGCCCGCAGGTGCGGCGGCACGACCTCGGTCAGGTACGACTGCCGGGCCAGGCCGTAGACCGCGGCGGCCGCCCCGATCAGCACGACGCCGGCGCCGTAGAGCAGCAGCGACCACGGCCCGCGGCCCAGGTCGACCAGGCAGATCAGGACCCCGGCGACCAGCACGGCCGCGGCCAGGAGCATCGACCGGCGCTCACCGACCCGCGTCGCCAGCACCCCGGCGGGGATGTTCGCGACCAGCGACCCGACCCCGAGCATCGCGGCGATCAACGCGGCCGTCGGGGTGCTGGCACCGCGCTCGATGGCGCTCAGCGCGATGACCGGCAGCAACGCGCCTTCGGACAGCCCGAACAGGGCCGCGGGCCCGTAAGCCGCCGCGGCGACCGAGCGCAGACGGAAGTTCTCGACCATGTCCGGTCATCATGCGCGACCGGCGACGGCCGCGGGATCCGGAGTGATCATCGTCGCGCCCGGTTTCGTCCTCAATGGACAGATCCGGCCGGTTCCCGCCGAGCGGTGCCGATCGACGCGCAGGCGTTCCGGTTCCGCATGGTCTCCCCCGTCGGTCGTCCGGTCAGGCTGCTCCGAAACTAGCCAGCCTCCACCCGCCGGGGCGAGGCACGGACTGCACAGTGAACGGTCTCAACGGTTTCGCGGTGACCAGTGACTACCGCTCACAGTGAGCCGAGGGCGCGCAGCGCCAGCCACAGCTCGTGCTTCGCGCTGGGTGCGTGCAGCAGGGAACGGCCGAGGGCCCGTTCGATCCTGGCCAGCCGCTTGCGCGTGGCCGGTGCCGAGATGCCGAGGGCCGCAGCGGTCGCGGGCAGCCGGGCATCGGCGCGTAGCCACACCCGCAGCGTCTCGACGCCGGCCGGGGGTCCGGCGTCGAGGGGCAGCAGCCGGGAGCGGGCCCAGACGACGGCGGCCGGGGTCGCCAGCAGGCTGTCGAGCGGGCCGGCCGGCGAGTCCGGCGACGCCCCGGCGTGCAAGCGCAGGGCGAGCCACGCGGCCGACTGGTCGGCGAGCCGGGTGAGGTCCAGGCCGAGCAGGTCGCCGAGCAGGCGCAGGCGCGCGGCAAGCGTGTTGCGGTGGATCTTGAGGTGGCGGCCGGCGCCGCCGTCGAAGGTGAGCCAGGAGTTCAACGTGGCCAGCAGTTCCTCGGCGCCGGGGTCGGCCCGCCGCGCCGGGACGTAGGTCAGGCACGGCCGCAGGAACCCGGCCGCCCACGCGGGTCCGCGGCCGCCGAGGAACGGCGTCAGGTCGGTGTGCCGGTCGAACCGGGCGTACCGGCCGGGTACGCCGCGGGCCACCGCCAGCGCGTGGAACGCCTGTTCGTAGCCGAGCGCGGTCTCGCGCAGCGGCACCTCCTGGCTCGCGCCGACCCGCGCTTCCGGGACGCCCTCGGCGATCAGCAGGTCCAGGCGGTGCTCCCGCTCCGGCGGGACGAGCGCGATCAGGTGGTGGGGCCGGACGGGACAGGGCACGATCCACGCCCGTCCCCGCGCGAAGCGTTCGATCTGGTCGCCGATCTGGTGGCGCCGCCCGGCCGGGCATTCGACGACGAACACGCGCGCCACACCCGGCAGCCGGGGGCCCAGGGTCGCGGCGATCCGCTGCGCGGCGGCCAGGCTGCCGATCATCAGCAGGTGCAGCACGGCTTCGCGGCTCTGCGACATCGCCGACGCCACGCGGTCGCTGGTCCGTTCGGCTTCCGCCACCCGCCAGCACAGGCCGAGGATACGGGCGGCATCGGCGAGCACCACGCCGGGCCGGCGCTCCGGCCGGTTCGCGACGACCAGGTACGGCACGCGCGCGGCGGCGTCGCCGGCGCGGACGACGTCGATCGTGTCCGGTTCGCCGTCGAGGACCGCCGACGACGTGCCGCGGCGGTGCAGGCGGGCCACCTCGGTGGCGGCCGCGGCCAGGACCGTCGGCGCGGGAGCGGAGTGCTTCGACGGCGCCGCAAGGGTTTTGCCGTCGACGTCGACCAGGGCCGCCGTTCCGCCCGTGCGCGTCGCCAGCCAGTCGAGGATCGCGCCGACCGCGCCGGGACCGGTGGACAGCCGGGTCAAGGCGACGAGGTCGACGGCCCGGCCGGCGGGGCCGGGAGCCGCGCTCGCCCGGCTCGTTCCGACGTCGACCACCCCCCGCACCGGCGCGATCCACTTTAGCGCGTCCGGCTTCGGACATCGCCGTACGCGCGGGACTTCGGCGTTATACGGTCCCCGCATGTACGTGACGCCACCGCCGCTGCCTGTCACCCGCCCGGTCGCCGAGCCCGCCTGGTGGCAGGTGTGCGGCCCCGCGCTCACCGCGCTGATCGGGTTGTTCGTGCTGACCGCGATCTACCGGTTCGACGGCAGGTCGGAGGTCCAGGTCGCCCTCGACCTGTCCGACTCGAGCCTGCTCCTGATCGGGCTGGTCGCCTACCTGGCCGGGGCGGCGCTCGCGGCGGTCGCCGGCCTCCTGCTCGGCGCCCGCTTCCCCATCGCCGTCGCCGTTCCCGCGACCTGCTTCCTGCTCCTCGGCGTCCTGTGCGCCGCCTTCGCCGACGGCTCCGGGCTCCTGGCGGCCGGCCGCGCTCTTTCGGGACTCGGCACCGGCGCGGCCGTCGGCGCGACGGTCGCGCTGATCCGGAAGCTGCGCGAACGGCGCGGGGTTCTCGCCGGGGTGACCGGCGCGCTCGCCGTGCTCGCCCTGGTGCTCGGGCCGGTCATCGGGCAACTGCTCGCCGAATCATTGGGGTTCCGCGTGGTCCAGCTGACCGCCGTTCCGTTCCTGCTCGTGACGCTCGTCGTCAACGCGGTTCTCGGCATCGTCCGGCTCACCGCCGCCAAGCGCGCGGCCGCGCCCGCCTCGTACGGCACGCCGTGGCAGCCGGCCGGCAGTCAGTGAAAGCGTCTTCTTGCACACTTTGGTGCGAAACTTTCTGAAATCAGTTCCAGTCTTGCCACTTACTGTCCTAACGCCTACAGTCCGGGCACCGGCAGGTGTACTCGAGCAGCGTGGCGAGAGGAACTGGCATGGCGATCTCGCGCAGGACTTTCCTCGGTTCGGCCGCGGCCGCTTGGGGTGCGCTGTCCCTCGCCGGCGCACCCGGGGCCGCCGCGGCCAGTGCGCCCGGTGACGTCGTCGGCAAGATCACCGTCGGGTACCAGGGCTGGTTCGCCTGCGCCGGCGACGGCGCCCCGATCGGCGCCTGGTGGCACTGGAGCCAGAACTGGGGACAGCC
This sequence comes from Amycolatopsis sp. NPDC049159, assembly GCF_040648295.1. Classification (NCBI taxonomy): domain Bacteria; kingdom Bacillati; phylum Actinomycetota; class Actinomycetes; order Pseudonocardiales; family Pseudonocardiaceae; genus Amycolatopsis; species Amycolatopsis sp. NPDC049159. Next base: position 10,391 of record NZ_JBEZDL010000044.1, on the reverse strand, counting down.
GCCGTCGCCGGGCAACAACGTCATCAAGGCCTGGCCGGACGTGCGCGAGTACACGCGCACGTACCCGACCGCGTACGGCAACCTCGGCAACGGCGCGCCGGCCACGCTCTTCTCGTCCTACGACCAGCAGACCGTCGACACGCACTTCCTCTGGATGCAGCAGAACGGCTGCGACACCGCCGCGTTGCAGCGCTTCAACCCCAACAGCAGCGAAGGCGCCACACGCGACGCGATGGCCGCGAAAGTCCGCGCCGCCGCCGAGGCGCACGGCCGGAAGTTCTACGTCATGTACGACGTCACCGGCTGGGCGAACATGCAGCCGGAGCTGAAAACCGACTGGACCGCCAAGATGTCCGCGCACACGGCGTCACCCGCCTACGCGCGCCAGAACGGGAAGCCGGTCGTCTGCGTCTGGGGTTTCGGCTACGACGACGCCAACCACCCGTGGGACGCGAGCACGTGCCTCGACGTCGTGCGCTGGTTCAAGGCGCAGGGGTGTTACGTCATCGGCGGCGTGCCGCGGGAGTGGCGGACGAGCGACGGCGGGTCGCGGCCCGGCTTCGGCGACGTTTACCGCGCGTTCGACATGCTCTCGCCGTGGATGGTCGGCGCGATCGGCGACGCGGCGGGCTCGGACCGGGCGTATGAGAACCTGACCGTGCCGGACCTGGCCGACTGCGCCGCCCACGGCATCGACTACCAGCCGTGCGTGCTGCCCGGTGACGTTTCGGGGCGGCAGCGCGCCCACGGCGATTTCATGTGGCGCCAGTTCTACAACGTGGTGCGCGCCGGTGCGCAAGCCGTCTACATCTCGATGTTCGACGAGTACGGCGAAGGCAACCAGATCGCGAAGACCGCCGAAAACGCGTCGATGTCCCCGGCCGGCCTGCTCGCCCTGGACGAAGACGGGACGGCGTGCTCGTCGGACTACTACTTGCGGCTGACCGCCGACGGCGGCCGCATGCTCAAGGGCCAGCTCCCGCTCAGCGCCGTCCGCCCGACCCGGCCCACGCTCACCACCGGCGGCCCGGGCGACCTCGCCCGCGGCCGCGCCACGAGCGAAAGCAGCCACACCCAGAGCTACGGCCCGGGCAACGCCGTCGACGGGAACCCGGACAGCTACTGGGAAAGCGCGAACAACGCGTTCCCCCAGTGGCTCCAGGCCGACCTCGGCGCGGCGGTGGCGGTCACGCGGATCGTGCTGGCGGTCCCGCCGTCGAGCGCGTGGGGCACGCGGACGCAGACGCTGACCGTGTCCGGCTCCGGCGACGGCACCGCGTTCGAGACGCTCGTCCCCGCGACGGCGTACGTGTTCGACCCGGCGCGGGGCAACAGCGTCACGATCGCCGTTCCCGGCGGCACCCGCCGCTTCCTGCGCGTGACCTGCACCGGCAACACCGGGTGGCCGGCCGCCCAGCTCGCCCGCTTCGAGGCCTACGGCTGAGGATCAGCGGCGGCCGGCGACCAGGATGACGAGGTACTGGCCGCCGCCCGGCTGGACGTCGGCGGTCACCGGCAGCCCGGGCACCAGGCGAGAGAACCGGTCCACCAGCCAGCCGGCCGCCTCCCGGGCGTCCTGCTCGGTCGGGCACCGGGCCACCATCTCGCGGCCACCCTTGCGTTCCAGCCGCCCGGCCACGGTGATCAGCGGCGCGGGTTCGGCCACGTGCAGGCGATCCGGCCAGGCGATGACCACCTTGACCGCACCCTTGCGCGTGTTGCACCCCCGGTGCGCGAGCCGCTCGGGCACCTTGGCCTTCCGGTCGGCGGTCCGGCTGTCGACGCTGGGCCCCCGCGGATCGTTCACCGACATGCCGGGATCGACCGGCTCGTCGCACACCCAGCAGCGCCAGCCGTCGCGCTCGGCGACGTCATCGAGGAGACTCACCCGAGCAAACTAGCCTGCCGGGCCCCGCCGGGTTCAGGCAGTGCCGCGCGGCGCTAGTTCTTCGGCGCGCGACCCAGCCGCAGAGCGGAGACGAGGAAGAAGACGCCGCCCAGCGTCGCGTAGCCGGCCAGCGTCGTCAGCGAGGCACCGTCCTTTGTGGCCTGCAGGATGAACGAAGTCCCGGCCAGGACGGAGATCCCGCCGCTGAGGATCATCGGCCACTGCCCGCCCATTGCACGGCGGGCGATGCCGACGGCGAGCTGGACGGCGCCGGCCACGATCGCCCAGCTGCCCCACACGCGCAGGACGCCCGGGATGCCGGACGAGACGGCGAACGCCAGCCCGGCGGCGGCGAGCAGGCTGATCGCGACGTTGACGTACAGCGCCGGCACCGGTTGGCCCGCCCCCGACGTGCGGGCGTCGACCACGGCGGCGACGACGTCGAACAGCGGGTACAGCACCAGCAGCGCGACGCTGACCGGGCCGAGGCTCGACGCCGTCGCGAACAGCAGGCCGGCCCAGACGAGGGCGAACGCGAACCGGGCGAAGTAGAGCCGCCGCAGGGACGGCGCGATGCCGGCGGCCGGAACGGTGCGAGTGGTCATGCGGAGCTCCAGAAGTCAGGTAGACAGATCGTTCTATCTCATGACTATGGCAGCAGCTCGCCGCCTCCGTCAAGACCGACCGTTCTATCTGCTAATCTGGGTGCAGTACCCGCGAGGCAGGAGGTCCCGTTGTCCGAAGCCCGAGCCAGGCTGCTTTCCTCGGCGAGCCGGCTGTTCTACACCGAGGGCCTCCACTCGGTCGGCATCGACCGGGTGATCGCCGACGCGGGCGTCACGCGCGCCACGCTGTACCGGCACTTCCCCAGCAAGGACGACCTGCTGGTCGCCTACCTGACCGAGGCCGACCAGGCCATCCGCGCCCAGGTGGCGGCCGCCCGTGAAGCGGGCGGCCCTCCGGCGGCCATCGTCCGCGCGGTGGCGACGTCGATCGCGGACGGCATCCGCTCCCCCGGCTTCCGCGGCTGCGCGTTCCTCAACGCGGCGGCGGAGTACCCCGACCCGGCCCACCCGGTCCACCAGGCGGTCCTGACCCACCGCACGTGGTTCCTGGAGACGGTGACCGAGTTGCTGGCGGCCACGGGCGAGACGGCCCCGGAGCCGGCGGCCCGCCATTTCGTGCTGCTCCGCGACGGCGCGATGGCGGCCGGCTGCCTGACCGACCCGGCCCCGATCTGCGAGACCTTCCTGCGCGGGGTCGACGGGATCCTGGAGTACCGGACCTCGGGGAAGAACTGACGCTCGGGAACCGGCGATCGAAGTCCACGTCGGCCGCGATGACGACGGCCCGCAGGTGGTCGCTCACGAGCAGTGCGGCGTCAAGGACGTCCACCACCGCCCAGTCCCGCCGAACGACCGCCTGAGCGCGCGAGCGGCCACCCGTGGAAAACCACCCGCCCGGGAGCCGCGCGCTCCCGGGCGGGTGGTGGTCAGCCCACCTGCAGGTCGATGCAGGAGTAGAACGCGTTCGACGTGTCCGCGATGTTCCACACCGCCAGCACCGTCTGGCGTCCGGTGTGGCCGGACAGGTTCACCTGGTGCGAAAGGGTTGCCGGCGGCTGCTGGTTGTTGCCGCTGATGTCCGCGACCTTTTGCCCGCCGATGTAGTACTCGTAGTTCGTCGTGCGGTGGCGGGCGGTGAACGTCCACGTGAACGTCGCCGTCGTGCCGACCGGGGACGCGCGCCAGCCCTTGCTGTTGTCGTTGAGCTCGGCGAACTGCGCGTTGCCGCCGTTGCAGGACCGCAGGCCCTTCGGGCCCTCCACGCTCTGGGGCTCGTACTTGATTTCGCCGCACGACACCGTGCCCTGGGCGCACTGTGCCTGCCGGCTCGCCGGGGAGTTCACGTAGCCGTGCGCGCTCGCGATGCCGGCGGGGCTCACCACCACCAGGACCGGCGCCAGGAGTGCTCCCGCCGCGGCCGCGGTCAGTTTGCGGTTCATACCAGCTCCTTCGGGGACAGGCTCGCCTCCCGGCCGCCGCGTACGGCGAAGTCGCGGTCCGGGTCCCGTGGGGGACCCGCCCGCGTCGGGAACGGTTACGAGCGAAGGAAAATTGTGGTCTAGACCATACGTCGGTTCGATGCGCGGGTCAACAGATGACGAAGTCCCGGTTAATGTTGGTAAGGCGCCAACTGTCACCCGTTGTTCCGGTCAGCGGGACCCGCCGGGGCGGACCGGTCGGTGACGGAGGGACACGAACCTCTAGGATCACGCCCGTGACCACCTACGACGACACCTTCGAGCACCTCGACGCCTCGGCCCTGCCGGACCGGCAGCAGAAGATCCTCGTGGCGATCCGGGACTGGGTGGTCCGGTACGGCTACTCCCCCAGCACCCGCGAGATCGGCGAGGCCGTCGGCCTGCTCTCGACGTCGTCGGTGTCGAAGCACCTGGCGAGCCTGGAGGACAAGGGTTTCCTGCGCCGCGGCGCAGGCGTGTCACGCCCGATGGACGTGCGCGCGTTCCTGCAGGGCGGCGAAGCGCGCGAGGACAGCGACTCGGTCCCCGTGCCCGTCGTCGGCGACATCGCCGCCGGTACGCCGATCTCCGCGGTCGAGCACGTCGACGACGTCCTCAAGCTGCCGCGCGACCTCACCGGGCGGGGCACCGTCTTCGGCCTGCGCGTCCGGGGCGACTCGATGATCGACGCCGCCATCTGCGACGGCGACATCGTCGTGGTCAAGCAGCAGAACGAGGCCCACTCGGGGCAGATCGTCGCCGCGATGATCGACGAGGAGGCGACGGTCAAGGTCTACCGCCGCCGCAACGGGCACGTCTTCCTCGAGCCCCGCAACCCCGCCTACGACGTCATCGACGGCGACCGGGCGGCGATCCTGGGCGTGGTCGTGTCGGTGCTGCGGAGCGTCTGACGCGCTTCACCAGGTGACCGGCAGCTCGTACACGCCGTACACGGATCCGTCGTGCTTGAACGGGATCCGCTCGACGCCGGTCGCCAGCGCGAGCGTCGGGATCCGCCGGTACAGCGTGCGGTAGACGACCTGGAGCTCGAGCCGGGCCAGCGGCTGGCCGAGGCACTGGTGGACGCCGAAGCCGAACGCGACGTGCCGGTGCGAGTCGCGGCTCAGGTCGAGGCGATCGCCGTCCGGGAACACCGCCGGGTCGCGGTTGGCGATGTCGTTGGCCATGATCAGGCCCTCGCCCGCGCGGACGGTCACCCCGGCGATCTCGATGTCCTCCAGCGCGACGCGGCGGCGGCCGTTGTGCGTGATGTTCAGGTACCGCAACAGTTCTTCGACCGCCGACGCCACCAGCGCCGGGTCGTCGCTCTCACGCAGCAGCGCCAGCTGGTCCGGGTGCTCCAGCAGGGCGAGCGTCCCGAGCGCGATCATGTTCGCCGTCGTCTCGTGGCCGGCGATCAGCAGCAGCACGCCCATCTGCGCCGCTTCGACGCGGGACAGCTCGCCGGCGTGCACGCGGGCCGCGAGCCCCGAGAGCAGGTCGCCGGCGGGCCGTTCGAGCTTCTCCCCCATCAGCCGGTCGAGGTAGCCCACCAGCGCCTGGTGCCCGGCCGCGCGCTCCTCCGGCTCGGCGTCGCGCCGGATGATGACCTTGCTGCTGTCCTGGAAGAAATCGTGGTCGGCGTAGGGAACGCCGAGCAGCTCGCAGATCACCAGTGACGGCACCGGCAGCGCGAACGCCTCGACGAGGTCGACCGGCTTCGGTCCGGCCAGCAGGGCGTCGATCCGGTCGTCGACGATCTTCTGCACCGCCGGGCGCATGGCGGCGGTGCGGCGGATCGTGAACGGCGCGGTCACCATCTTGCGCAGCCGCGCGTGCTCGGGGTTGTCCATCAGGATGAAGCTGATGCCGGTGCCGCCCTTCGGCAGCGGTGCCGGGCTCGGGTAGCCGGGCCGCGTGACGTCGGCGCTGACGCGGGGATCCGCCAGCAGCGCGCGCTGGTCGGCGTAACGGGTCACCAGCCACGGCGTGCTGCCGTCCCACAGCCGGACGCGCGCGAGCGGCGCTTCCGCCTGCAGCTCCCGGGCCGCCGGCGGCGGGTCGAAGGGGCAGCCCGGGGCGCGGGTCATCGGGAACCCGGGGATTTCGGCGGTGCTCGTCATCGTTCCTCGCGGTCGCCGTCAGTTCGTGATCAGTCAACCGAAGACTGCTACGCTAAGTCAAGCGACTGATTTAATTCGGACATCCCGACGGAGGACCCGTGCCCGACCCATCCACCCCTGTCGCCGAGGCGCCGTCACGCGCGAACCTCGTCGTCGGGGTCCTCGCCTTCGCGGGCATCGTCGTCTCGCTGATGCAGACGCTGGTCATCCCGCTGATCCCGGCGCTGCCCGGGCTGCTGCACGCGTCCGCCGCCGACGCCACCTGGGCGATCACCGCCACGCTGCTCGCGGGCGCGGTGGCGACGCCGACGGTCGGCAGGCTCGGCGACATGTACGGCAAGCGGCGGATGCTGCTGCTCAGCCTCGGCGCGCTCGTGGCCGGCTCCACGATCGGCGCGCTGTCCGACAGCCTCGCGCCGATGGTCGCCGGGCGGGCGCTGCAGGGCCTCGCGGCCGGCGTGATCCCGCTCGGGATCAGCATCATGCGCGACGAACTGCCCGCCGAACGGCTCGGCTCCGCCACGGCGCTGATGAGCGCGTCGCTCGGCGTCGGCGGTGCGCTCGGCCTGCCCGCCGCGGCGCTGCTGGCCGAAAACGCCGACTGGCACGTGCTGTTCTGGACCTCGGCCGGGCTCGGTCTCGTGGTGGTCGGCCTGGTCGTCGCGCTGGTGCCCGAGTCCCCGGTCCGCACCGGCGGCCGCTTCGACGTGCCGGGCGCGGCCGGGCTCTCGATCGCGCTCATCTCCCTGCTGCTGGCGATTTCGAAGGGCGCCGACTGGGGCTGGGACAGCCCGGCGACGCTGGGCCTGCTCGCGGTGGCGGTCGTCGTCCTGCTGCTGTGGGGCCGCTGGGAACTGCGGACCGCGCAGCCGCTGGTCGATCTGCGCACGACCGCGCGGCGCCAGGTGCTGCTGACCAACATCGCCTCGGCGGTGTTCGGCTTCGCGATGTTCGCGATGTCCCTGGTCCTGCCCCAGCTGCTGCAGCTGCCCGCGGCGACCGGCTACGGGCTCGGCAAGTCGATGCTGGTGGTGGGCCTGGTGATGGCGCCGTCGGGGCTGGTGATGATGGCGCTGGCTCCGGTGTCGGCGCGCATTTCCCGCACGCGCGGCCCGAAGACGACGCTGATGCTCGGTGCCGTGGTCGTCGCGGCCGGGTACGCGCTGGGCATCGGGCTGATGAGCACGACCTGGCAGCTCGTGGTCGTGTCGAGCACCATCGGCGCGGGCATCGGGCTGGCCTACGGCGCCATGCCGGCGCTGGTGATGGGCGCGGTGCCGGTTTCGGAGACCGCGGCGGCGAACAGCCTCAACACGCTGATGCGCTCGATCGGGACGTCGGTGTCGAGCGCGACGGCCGGGCTGGTGCTCGCGCGGCTGACGATCGACTTCGGGCCGGTGAGCCTGCCGTCGCAGAACGGGTTCCGGCTGGTGCTGGCGATGGGCTCGGCCGCGGCGCTGATCGCGCTGGCCGTCGCCGCGTTCCTGCCCAAGCGCTCCCCCGCCGCCACGGCCCCGGCGAGCCCCGAACCCGCCGCCGCGGTGAGCCGCTGACCGGCCGCCCGCCGTCCGGTTCGCGCGCGGTGCGCGTCCGGTCAGCGGCGGGCGCGAACCTGCCGGTCAGCACCGGGTCACCCACGGCCCGGACCGACCGGAGGAGCCGGACATGACGAAGAACGCTTTGGTGACCGGGGCTTCGCGCGGGATCGGCCGCGCGATCGCCCGGCGGCTGGCCGCGGACGGGGCCGTCGTCGCCGTGCACCACGGCGGCAACGAGGTCGCGGCGGAGGAGACCGTCGCGCTGATCGAGGAAGCCGGCGGCCGCGCCTTCCCCGTGTTCGCCCGGTTCGGCGAGGACGGCGCCGTGGACCGGCTGGCGGACGCGGTCGCCGAGGCGTTCGGCGGGCTGGACATCCTGGTGAACAACGCCGGCATCGGCTCGCACAGCACGCTCGAGGAGCTGACCGAGGCGGAGCTGGACCGGCTCCTCGCGGTCAACGTCAAGACGCCGATGCTGCTGATCCGGCGGCTGCTGCCGCTGCTCAACGACGGCGGGCGGGTCGTCACCGTCGGTTCGATGGCGTCGCGGATCGCGGTGCGGAGCCAGATCGCCTACACCGTCACGAAAGCCGCCGTCGAGGCGCTCGCCCCGACGCTGGCGAACGAGCTCGGCCACCGCGGGATCACGGTCAACACGGTCGCGCCCGGGCCGATCCGGACCGACCTGACCGAGCCGCTGCTGGCGATCCCGGAGGCGGCGGCCGGTCTCACCGCGATGACCGCGCTCGGCCGGATCGGCGAGCCCGAAGACGTCGCCGGCGTGGTCGGGTTCCTGACCGGGCCGGACGGCCGCTGGGTCACCGGCCGCACCCTCGACGTCTCCGGCGGCACCTACCTCGGCCCGATCGGGTGAACGGCGGCGGCCGCCCGGGGATCACGCCCGGGCGGCCAAGCCGTCGAGGTGGAGCACGCCGTCGGTGTGGTGCGCGGCCACGAACTCCGGCCCCTTGGTGACGAGCCGGGCGATCGCCGTCGCGTGGCCGTGGCCCAGGCCATGGTCTGCCTTCAGCCAGGCGATGACTTCGGCGTGCTTCGTGAGGTTCTTGCCCGCCGCCAGGCCGAGGAAGGCGCGCGGGGTGATGCCGGTCTGCTTCTCGGCGTTGTCGAGGTAGGCCTGGAAGGACATGGGGACTCCGTGGGTCGGTGGCGGGTCGTCGTGCTCTCCACCAAGTTCTCACCGACAACTTTTTTTGTCAAGACTTCGCCGCGAACACCGCCAGCGTCGTGTACGGCAGCACGAAGGGGCGGTCGATGGCCGCGCCGACGATGCCCAGCACCTCCGCGAGCGCGGCCGGCTCCAGTCGCGTCAGGCCACCGGTCGTCGGGAGGAAATCGAGCCATTCCTCGCGCGTGTAGCGCTTTTCCCAGGTGAACCGCCGAAGCTCCGGAGCACCGAACGCACCCGAGGCCCGGATGCCGTCGGCGAACCCGGTGAACATGACTTCGTACAGCTGCGCGGCGCTGCGCGACTCCCCCGCGAACGGCGCGTCCGGCAGCACCCGCCGGTACGCCTCGGCGAGCGCGTCCGCGACCGCGGCGGGCGGCTGGAAGACGTGGGCGAACACGGCGAGCAGCCCGCCGGGACGCAGCACGCGCGCCGCCTTGGCTGGGCCGGTAACCGGGTCGACCCAGTGCCAGGCCTGTCCCGCGACGACGGCGTCGAAGGTGCGGCCGGCCGGGTCCCAGTCCTCGAAGGTCGCGACTTCGACGTCGGTCCCCTTGCTTCGCGCGAAGGCGGCCATCCGGGCGTCGGGGTCGACGCCGAGCACCCGGCACCCGGCGGCGGCGAACTGCCGGGCCTCGATACCGGTGCCGCAGCCGACGTCGAGGATGTCCGGCCCCGGGCCGGCGGCACGGACCGCCGTCACGAGTTCTTCGGGGTAGGGCGGGCGGGCGCGGTCGTAGCGTTCGGCGTCGGTCCCGAAGGACTCGGCCATCCGGCGTTCGCGATGGGGTTGAGTGGGCATGCGCCCACTCTAATGGGCACCCGCCCACTCGCGCCACGAGCGTTCGCCGGCGGCGTACCGGAGAATGGGGTCATGCCGACCGGGGTCCACCTGCGCGACGTTCGACAGCAGCTGTTCGCCGCCGCCGAACGGGTACTGCTGCGCGCCGGCGCGAACGCGCTGACCAGCCGCGCGGTGACGGCCGAGGCCGATGTCGCCAAAGGGGTGCTGCACCGCTACTTCGCCGATTTCGACGACTTCCTGGCGGAGCTGGTGCGCGAACGCATCGCCCGGCTCCGGGACCAGGCGGTGCTGCTGCGCGCCGCCGCGGGGACGCGGACGGTCGCGGAAAACGTCACGGCCGCGCTGACGGAACTGTTCGACCCGGTTTCGGTGGCGCTCGTCAGCCTGGTCTTCTTCCGCGACGAGCTGCGGGCGCGGTTACGCCGTCCGGGTGACGGCCTGCCGATCCTGGCGGAGGCACGCACGATGCTCGCGGACTACCTGACCGGCGAGCGCGAACTGGGCCGCGTCGCGGCGGACGCCGACGTGGATTCGCTGTCGCTGTCGTTGATCGGCGGCGGTCACCTGCTGTTCGCGGGCCGCCGGGGAACGCTGCCGGACGAGCACGAACTGGTGATGATGGTCGAGACGGTGCTCGCGGACGTGCTGCAGCGCAAGCTGTTGTGACCGTCCGGAATGGACACCGCACCAACCTCGCCGTCGACTTCGCCAACTCGACCACACGGGGGTCCGGCGCCAGCGTCGCCTGCCTCCGGGTGCGAATAGGACGTCCCATCAGCAAACCGTAACGGTTCAGATCGAATTCATGAAGAGACACCCCGCGTGGTC
>NZ_JBEZDL010000043.1:0-59948 GCF_040648295.1 Amycolatopsis sp. NPDC049159 | reverse complement strand
GGCGGGTCGTCGGGAGTGCCCTCGGGCAGCTCGATGTCGCGTGACCGCAGGAATTCCCGCACGCCGTCGGGGCGGTCAGAACCGCCCTGAACACTCACGACGACCTGCACCGCACCCACTCACGCCTCCCGGGAATCCCCATGCGCAGACGCATCCTCGCCGCCGCACTGGCCGTCACCGCCCTGACCGCCGGTGCCTGCGGCACCGATACCCCCGCTCCCGCCGCCGGCGGGGGCACCCTGACCGTCTGGCTGATGAACGGCGACCTGAGCGACAAGGCCACCGCGGCGATCACCGCCGCGTTCGAGAAGGCCACCGGCGCGAAGGTCACCGTCCAGATCCAGGAATGGGACAACATCAACACCAAGATCAGCACCGCGCTGGCGCAGGACACCACGCCGGACGTCATCGAGATCGGCAACACGAACGTCCCGCTGTTCGCCGCCAACGGCGCGCTGACCGACCTCACCCCGCACCGCGCCGAGCTGTCCCGGGGCCAGACCTGGCTGCCCGGGCTGATCGGTCCGGCCACTGTGGACGATCACGTCTACGGCGCGCCCTTGTTCGCGGGCAACCGGTCGGTGATCTACGACAAGCAGGTCTGGGCCGACGCCGGCGTCACCGCCCCGCCCAAGACCTACGCCGAACTCACCGCCGCGCTCGACAAGATCAAGGCCAAGCACCCCGCGCCGGACTACTCGGTCTTCCACTTCCCCGGCAAGTACTGGTTCGGCGCGCTGCAGTTCGTCTGGGACGCCGGCGGCCAGATCGCCGTGCAGAAGGACGGCAAGTGGACCGGTGCCCTCGAAAGCCCCGAGGCTCAACAGGGGTTGCAGTCCTGGAAGGACTTCCAGAACGCCTACTCCTCCGCCGCGTCCCGCAACGTCGACACCAAGGCACCCGACCAGGCCGCGATCTTCTCCGCCGGCGGCGCGGCGGCCATCCTCGACACGAGCGTCAACACCGTGGTCAAGAACAAGCCGGAGCTCAAGGACCGGCTGGGCACGTTCCCCTTCCCCAGCGCCACGCCCGGCAAGACGCAGCCGGTGTTCCTCGGCGGGTCCGACCTGGCGATCGCGGCCAAGAGCCGCAACCAGGACCTCGCGCTCGCCTACGTCAAGGCGGCCACCGACCCGGCCGTGCAGCGCGAAGCGATCTCCGGCATCGACGGCTGGACCCCGATCTCGACCGAGCTGATCGACCAGGTCACGCCGGCGCTCCCGCCGCTCAACGCCGCGTTCGCCACCGCGGCCAAGACGAGCGTCGCGACGCCGGCCGCGCCGGGCTGGGCGACCATCGAGAGCGACAAGTCGATCAACACCTTCTTCGCCGACATCGCGACCGGGCGCAAGCCGATCGCCCAGGCGGCCAAGGACTTCGACGCCCACCTCACCGAAGCGCTGAACGCCCATTGACCGGCGGGGTGGCCCGGCCGACCGCCGTCCCCGCCGGGCCGCCCCGCCCCTTTTCAGCTTCCGACAAGGAGTCCCCGTGTTGCTCGTGAAAGCGCGGCCGCGCGCGCCGGAAAGACCGGCGGCGCCCCGGCGGCGCCGGTCCCTGCTGCCGTACGGCCTGCTCCTGCCCGCGACCGCGCTGCTCGGGCTGGTGCTCGGCTACCCGCTGCTGCGGCTGGTCGTCATCTCCCTGCAGCAGTACGGTCTGCGGTCGCTGTTCACCGGCACGACGGGCTTCGCGGGCTGGGACAACTACGCCGCCGTCCTCGGCGACGACCAGCTGCTCCCGGTGCTCGCCCGCAGCATCGGGTTCTGCGTCGCACTGGTGCTCGGCACGCTCCTCATCGGCTTCGGGGTCGCGCTCATGCTGCGCAAACTGGGCCGCGGGATGCGCACGGCGGTGACGCTGTGCCTGATCGCCGCGTGGGCCCTGCCGAACGTGGCGTCCACTTTGGTCTGGCAGTGGCTCTTCCAGCCCGGGTACGGCGTGGTGAACTGGCTGCTGACCCAGCTCGGCTTCGGGGACTTCACCCAGCACGACTGGACGACGTCGCCGGCGTCGGCGTTCACCCTGGTGTGGCTGCTCGTCGTCTGGCAGTCGGTGCCGTTCGTCGCGCTCACGCTCTACGCCGGGCTTTCGCAGATCCCGCAGTCCTACTACGAAGCCGCCGCGCTCGACGGCGCCGGGGCGTGGCGGGCGCACCGCACGATCACGCTGCCGTTCCTGCAGCCGATCCTCGGCCTGGTCACCATCCTCTCGGTCATCTGGGACTTCACCGTGTTCAACCAGATCTGGATCCTCACCCAGGGCGGCCCGGACAGCGGCACCACGACGCTCGGCATCTGGACGTTCACCCGTGCCTTCAGCCGCAACGACTTCGGCCAGGGCGCGGCGATCGCCGTCGTCTCCGTCGCGCTGCTCGTCGGGATGACCGCGGTGTACGTGCGCCGGCTCGTCCGGTCCGGGGAGGACCTGTGATCCGGCGGGTGGGCCGAAACGCCGCAGCCGCCGTCTTCTGCCTCGTCTGGATCTTCCCGGTGTACTGGATGGTGCTCACGGCGTTCAAGCCGGCGGGCAAGATCCTCAGCCCCACGCCGGAGTTCCTGCCCTTCGACGTCACCTTCGACAACTTCGCCGGCGCGCTCGCCAAGCCGGGGTTCGTCCAGGACCTCCTCAACAGCGTCGTGGTCGTCGTCGCCGTCGTCGCGCTGTCCATCGTGGTCGCCTTCCTCGCGGCGACGGCGTTGACGCGGTTCCGGTTCTTCGGCCGCCGCAGCTTCCTCATCGGCGTGCTGGTGCTGCAGATGGTCCCGGTGCCCGCGCTGGTCATCCCGCTGTTCCTCAGCCTCAAGAGCGCGCACCTGCTCGACACGCTGTTCGGCCTCGTGCTGACGTACGTGGCGCTCGTGCTGCCGTTCACCATCTGGACGCTGCGCGGGTTCCTGCACGGCATCCCCGTCGAACTGGAGGAAGCGGCGATGGTCGACGGCGCGACGCGCGGGCGCGTCATGCGCTCGGTCCTGCTGCCGCTCGTGCTGCCCGGGCTGATCGCGACCAGCGTGTTCGCGTTCATCACCGCGTGGAACGACTTCCTGTTCGCCTACGTGATCATGAAGGACAGCTCGGGCTACACGCTGCCGGTCTGGCTGGTCTCGTTCAGCACCAGCACGGGTACCGACTACGGCGGCCTCATCGCCGCGTCGACGCTGTTCGCGCTGCCCGTCGTCGTCTTCTTCGCGCTGGTGCAGCGCCACCTGGTCGAGGGCATGACCGCGGGAGCGGTGAAGGGCTGATGGTCATCCCCCACCCCGCGCGGCTGACCCGCCACGCCGGTTCCTTCACACCCACCGGCGTCCAAATCGGACCGGGCACGCACGGACCCGCCCGGCTGCTCGCCGAGTACGCGGACCTCCCCGTCGTCCACAGTGGACCCGCCATCCGGCTCGCGCTGGAGCCCGGTTTCGGGTCCGAGGAATACGCGCTCGACGTCACCACGCGAGAAGCGAACCTCACCGCGTCCACCGAAGCGGGCCTGCTCGCCGGGGTGCAGACGGTCCGCCAGCTGCTCCCCCGGCTCGAGTGCCTGACGATCCGCGACGCGCCGCGGCTGCCGTGGCGCGGGGTGCTGCTCGACGTCGCCCGGCACTTCCTGCCCCTGGAGTTCCTGCGCGAGTTCGTCGACCTCCTGGCGCTGCACAAGTACAACGTCCTGCACCTGCACCTCACCGACGACCAGGGCTGGCGGATCGAGATCGACGGGTGGCCCCGGCTGACCGAGGTCGGGGCCTGGCGCGCGGAATCGATGGTCGGGGCCGCGGGCAGCGGCGTCTTCGACGGCGTTCCCCACGGCGGCTTCTACACCCGGCGGGAGCTGCGGGAACTCGTCGCCTTCGCCGCCGCGCGCGGGGTGCGGGTCGTGCCGGAGATCGATCTGCCCGGCCACGTCCGCGCGGCGCTGGCCGCCTACCCCGAGCTGGGCAACCGGCCCGGCGTGCGGCTCCCGGTGTGGACGGAGTGGGGCATCAGCCCGGACATCCTCGGCGTCCACGACGGCGCGTTCGCCTTCTGCGAGGACGTGCTCACGCAGGTCGCGGACGTCTTCCCGGCGCCGTACCTGCACATCGGCGGCGACGAATGCCCGACCACCCAATGGGCGGAAAACCCGGTCGCCCGGGCGAAAGCCGCCGCGCTCGGGCTGGGCAGCACCGCCGAGCTGCACCCGTGGTTCCTCGGCGAGCTGCACCGCGTGGTCGCCGGGCTCGGCAGGCAGGCGGTGTGCTGGGACGAGACCGGCCACGCCGCCGGCCGGATGCCCGCCGACCTGGTCGTCACCGCGTGGCGCGACGCCGCACACGGTGAGCTCGCCGTCGCCCGCGGCCACCAGGTCGTGATGGCCCCGCACCTGTCCACCTACTTCGACTACCGGCAGACCGAGGAGCCGGGCGAGCCGCCGCGCGAACCCGTCACGACGCTGGAAGACGTCTACCGCTTCGACCCGCTGGCCGGCGGGCTCCCGGTCAGCGACGGCACCCGGCCGGGCGTGCTCGGGACGCAGGCCCAGCTGTGGACCGAGCACGCGCCGACCCCCGACCACGTGCGGCACCTCGCCTTCCCGCGGCTGTGCGCGCTCGCCGAGCGGGCGTGGTCGCCACCGGGCCGCGGTTATGCTGATTTCCACCAGCGGCTGGCCGGGCACCTCACCCGGTTGCGCGCGCTGGGTGCCCTGCCGAAGGAGCGCGTCCGGTTCGCCGGCGCGGTCCCCGTACCCGAAAAGACGGTGCCTTGACCGCTGAGCCATCCGGGGCTGCACCCCAGGCCGGGGGCTCCGCCACCCGGGGCCCCCGAAACGATGGTGGCGAGCCGGCGGACCGGCCGCCCACCGTGAAGCGCGACCGCGTCCGACGGCACCTGCTGAAGGTGATCGAGAACGTGGGCCCCGGTACCGGCCTGGCCTCCGAGCGGGATCTCGCCGCGGAGCTGGGCGTCTCGCGCCCGACCGTCCGGGCGGCGATCGACGAGCTGACCCGCACCGGGCTGCTGGTGCGCCAGCGCGGCCGCGGCACGTTCACCAGCCCGCAGAAGGTCACCCAGGAACTGGCCACCGGGCTCGCCGTCCCGCCCGCGGAAGGGCACTGGACCAGCCGGGTCGTCGCGTTCACCACGGCACCGGCGGCCCGCTCGCTCGCCGCCGAACTGGCGTGCGAGCCGGGCACGCCGGTCCTGCGCGTCACCCGGGTCCGGTACGTCGACGACGAGCCGATCGCGATCGAAAGCCTGGCGCTGCCCGCCGATCTCGTGCCCGGTCTGCTGCCCGCCGACCTCGAGACCGGAAACTTCTACCGGCTGCTGCGGGAGCGCTTCGGGATCGCCGTGCAGGACGCGGTGCAGACGATCGAGCCGGCCGTGACCAACCCGGACCAGGCCGAGCTGCTGGAAATCGCGGTGTACGCCCCGATCCTGCACATCGAACGGCTGACCCGCGACACGACCGGCCACGTGGTCGAACTGACCCGCTCGGTCTACCGCGGCGACCGGTACCGCATCACGTCGAAACTCCGCTTCGACGCCGAATCCGGTTGATCGCGCATCCGGAAAATAAATCTTCACCACTTGACGGAAACCGCTTTTCTTAGCGTTCCCTCGTTACCCGAACGAGTGACGCCGTGCCGACATCCGGGTGAGCACGCTTCGTGAAGCACCTTGTCACACCAGGTACGCACGAGTGCGCCGTGGCCACGAATTGCGCTGTTGGCATCGCCTTTTCGGCGCCCGGGTGAGAGCGCTTCAACGCACCGTGGCCGCGGCATAGGCTTTTCCTTCGGCCAGGAAAACGATTCCTGGAACCTCCACCGCGAAAGAATCGAGGACAGTTCATGCGAAGACGCATGCTGGGAGCGTTCCTGCCGCTGGTGCTCGTGGCGGCGACCGCCGCCCCGCTGCCCGCGGCCGCCGATCCCGCGCCCGCCGCGGTTTCCGCGCTGACGAAGTCCGTGCAGGGCACCGGTTCCCCCGCCGACCACGGCGCGACGGCGAACTGGGTCATCGGGTACGACGACCACGCGACGACGACGGGCGCCGCGACCGTCACCGACGCCGTCGGGGCGGGCCAGGCGTTCCAGTCCGGTTCCCTGCACGTCCCGCCCGGCTGGACCCCGCAGTGGTCCACCGACGGCAGCACCTTCACCGGCACCGAACCCGCGTCCGGGGTGACGGCCGTGCGCGCCACGAACCCGGACGCCGGGCCCGACGCGACCCAGCTGTCCGGCGCTCTCACCCCGCCCGTGCAGGCGGTCACGACGGCGACCGGCGGCGACGGCTTCTCGCCGATCCTGTACCGCACGCCGGGTGGCGTGCTGCAGGCGTGGAACATCTACCACCACCTGGGCGCCACTTCCCCGAAGGTGGTCTGCACCGACCTCGCCACCGGGCAGCGCTGCCCGGGCGGCCCGTGGCCGAAGGTGCTCAACACCGCACCCGGCCCGCTCGGCAGCCTGGGCGCCGGCGACATCGCCAGCACCATGGTCGAGCAGTACGTGCGCGACCCCGCCGCGCCCGCGAAGGTCTACTACCCCGCGGTGACGGCGTCGTCGGTCGGCGTCGGCTGCCTCGACCTGGCCGCCGCGGCCAACTGCGGCTACTCGGCTTTGGCCAGCGTGGGTGGCTCGCCGCCGGTCAGCAGCATCACCGGGCTCGTCGAGAGCGGCGGCAACGTCTACGGCCTGATCAGCTCCGGCGCGGTGGTCTGCTGGACCATCGCCACGCAGAGCGCCTGCGGCGGCCAGCCGTACGCGCCGATCGTCCCGGCCGCCAACCAGCCCTACGTCTACGGCGCGCTGACCCTGGTGGGGAACAAGATCTTCGCGTCGACCTCGAACCCCGGCACCGCGCAGCAGCCTTCGCTGGGCTGCTTCGACCCGGCGACGGCCACGGCGTGCGCGAACTGGGCGTCGTCGCGGCCCACCGGACCGGCGGGCAGCTACAACTACAACTCCTACACGGCGTTCGGCACGAACGGTGCCCCGGTGGGCGCGTGCGCGACGACGACCGGCGGTACCGGCGGCACGACGTGCTACGCCCTCGACGGTTCCGCGCTCGCGGCCCCGCCGGGACCGGCCGCGCTGGGCGGTGGTGTCTACGCCTTCCCGCCGGAGGTCGTCACCGATCCGAACGGTCACGTGCGCAGCTACCTCCCGGTCTGGAACGGCGGCATCGCGGGCGCGGCGGTCTGCCACGACTGGACGACGGGGGCGGCGTGCGCGGGGCTGCCGGCCCTGATCACGCACCCCTCGGCGAACGGCGGGGCCACGCGGGACTACGGCTACTCCTACGACGCGCCGTCGGGCTGCCTGATCGGCCTCGGCGACGCGGGCGTGCTGTTCTCGATGGACCCGGCCACCGGCGCCACGCCGTGCGTCCGGTCCGGCGGGCAGGTCACGCTGAAACCGGGAGACTTCTACTGCGACGGCGGAAGTCACGTCCAGGGCTACACGGCGGCGCGGCTGACCGGCGTCGACCCGGCGAACGTCGACTTCGCCGCGTCCCGGGTGACGGTGACCGATCAGGACAACGCGGTCGTGCCGACGCCCGGCTTCGCCCCGGACGGTTCGGTCGACCTCACCGGCGTCTCCGTGGCGGCGCACCCGTCGATCACGGTGACGACGACGCTCGTGCTGCACAGCGCGGCGGGCTTCACCGGCTCGCTGGTGGTCGACTACGCCGGCGACGCGCCGCAGCTGTGCTTCCGCACGACGATCGCGGCGGACTGCGCGGTGTCGTCGGTGGCGAACACGGCCACCGGCACCGACTCGACGGGCTCGTTCACGTCGAACACCGTGACGCTGCCGGTCGCGCCGGGCGCGTCGTGCACGCCGAAGGTCAAGGTGGAGAAGGAGATCTGCACCTCGGCCACGGCGGCCAAGTGCGGGCCGGGCGGCTCCGGCCCGTGGGCGAAACAGGCCGGCGTCGGTCTGCTGGGCCTGCTGTTCGCGACCGCGTACTGGCGG
Source organism: Amycolatopsis sp. NPDC049159 (assembly GCF_040648295.1). Lineage (NCBI taxonomy): Bacteria > Bacillati > Actinomycetota > Actinomycetes > Pseudonocardiales > Pseudonocardiaceae > Amycolatopsis > Amycolatopsis sp. NPDC049159. The sequence continues at coordinate 51,990 of NZ_JBEZDL010000043.1, read as the reverse complement.
ATCACGGTGACGAACGAAGGTCCGGTCGGCATCACGTCGGCGCAGGTGGTGGACAGCGTGGAACCGTCGTGCCAGACGGGTCCGTTCACCCTCGCCGCCGGGCAGTCGCAGCAGGTCCACTGCTCGACGTACGCGCTGCTGAACCTGTTCCCGATCACCAACCAGGCGAAGGTGAGCTACGTGCCGGTGAACGTTCCGCCGGGGACGCCGCCTTCGCACACGAACTGGTCGTCGGCGAAGGCCTGTTCACTGCTGTGCGTTCTCTAGGATGACCGCCCGCGGGAGGCGTTCCGGCGTCTCCCGCGGGCCTTCCGGCGCGACCGCGGGGGCCATCAGGACCGCGCAGAGCGGGACCGCCATCGCGATCGCGGCGAGCACGAACACCGGGAACAGGAAGGAGAACACCTCGACACCCGCCGGGTCCGGGGCGGACATGTCCATGTTCATCCGCACCGCGGCCATGCCCGTGTAGTGCATGCCGGTGACCGCCGCGCCCATCACGAACCCGGCGAGCAGGCGCAGGGACAGCCGGTCGAGGAAGACGGCGAACCACAGCGCCGCCGTCGCCGCGACGATCGCGATCACCACCGACAGCGCGACGAGGAGGCCGTCGTAGCCGAAGTCGCCCTTCACGCGCAGGGCCGACATCCCGGTGTAGTGCATGACGTTGACGGCGAGGCCGGTGATCACGCCGCCGAGCGCGAGCCGCCACCAGCCGAACTTCGCGCGGCCGCCGACGACCACCAGCCCGGCGAACACCGCGGCGATCGACAGCAGCGCCGACAGCACCGTGCGGAAGACGTCGTAGCGCACCGGCATCCCCGGCGTGCTGAAGCCCAGCATGGCCACGAAGTGCATGAGCCAGATGCCGACGCCGCCGATCGAGATCGCCGCCAGCACGAGCCACCGCAGGCGGTGCCTGCTGCTCACCGCGTGGCGGGCCTGCACCGCACAGGCGAGGCCGAGCGCGCAGCCGACCACCGAGGTCAGGTAGGCGAGCACGAGCAGCCAGTGCCCGAGCGCGAAGTGTTCCATGGTCGGTTCCTCTCTACAGGTCACGCAGACCGTGCAGCACGCGTTCCATCAAGTCGTGGCGCTCGTCCCAGCCGGCGTGCTCGCCGAGGGTGTCGCGGACGATCACCATGCCGTCTTCCACCAGGTCCGAGACGAGCACCCGGACCACCCCCAGCGGCAGCCGCAGCAGCGCGGCGACCTCCATCAGCGACCGCGGCCGCAGGCACAGCTCGGTGACCTGGTCGAACGCGCTGCTCGACTGGTAGCCGGCCGCCGCGCGACCCGCCGCCGTCGTCTCGACGAGCGCTTCCACCGCGAAGTCGACCGACGGCGCCGTCCGGCCCTCGGTCCAGGCGTAGGGGCGGGCCAGCGCCGGGCTCCGGCGTGGCTCCCCTTCGCCTGCGTAGCCGGTCACCGCCGGTCCTGGCCCACCGGCATCTCGCGCGCGGGCACGTCGACCTGTCGCCCCACCCGCTCGACCAGCATCGTCATCTCGTAGCCGACGAGCCCGATGTCGCAGCCGGTGGACGCGAGGACGACGAGGTTCGAGCCGTCGCCGACGCTCATCAGCAGCAGGAACCCCTGCTCCATCTCGATGACCGACTGGACGACCCGCCCCGCGGTGAACAGCTCCGCGGTCCCGAGCGAAAGGCTCGACAACCCGGCGGCGATGGCCGCGAGCTGGTCGGCGCGCTCCCGGGGCAGCGACTCGTCGGCCGCGACGAGCAGCCCGTCGGCGGAGACGAGCACCGCGTGCGCGACCCCCGAGACGTCCTGGACGAAGCCGTGGACGAGCCAGTTCAACGTGGCGGTCCGTTCGGGCGCCGTCACGGTGCCGGGAAAAGCTGCCAAGGTCCGCGCCGACGGTTCGGCGCCGGGCACGCGCCGCTGGTGCACGTCGGGGAGTTCGGTCATCGGGGTTCCACTCCGTCCTTTCCGGATTCGTCCGCGCTCGCGGCGGTCTGCCGCCGGGCCGCGCGCATGCCCTGGTAGTGCCGGGACAAGCTGTTGCGGACGGCGGTGGCGTCCCGGAACGCCGCCCCGTCCGGCTCCCGCACCCGCGGCAGGGCCGCCCCGGGGGCGAGCTGCGCACCGGGCCGCCGGGTCGGCAGGCCGGCGGAGCTGAGGTTCTGCACGGCGGCGGGCTGGAGAGCGCTTTCCGCAGCGTGCCGCGCTTCGTCGGCGGGGCTGGACCAGTCCGGCAGGGGTTGGGCGGCCGGGGACCGCTCGCCGGAGCGGTCGGTTGGGGTGGCCGCGATCGTGGGCCGTTCGCCGGAGCGGTCGGCCGGGATGGCCGGTTCCGCGCCCGAGTGGTCCGTTCGCGCCGCGGTTCCCGCGGCCGGAGTCGCGGACCGGTCGCCGAAGCGGTCGGCCGGGGTGGCCGGTTCCGCGCCGAAGCGGTCCGCTCGCGCCGCGGTTCCCGCGGCCGGAGTCGCGGACCGGTCGCCGGAGCGGTCCGCTGAAGCGGCCGCGGGCCATTCGCCGGAGCCGGTGCGGTCGGCCCGTCCCGCGGTCTCGGCGGGGCGCTTGCCCGGACCGGAGTGGTCCGCGTGCCGGGCCCCGCCTGCCTCGCCGGCGCGATCCGCCCGCGCGGCCGTTTCCGCGGCCGCGCTCGCGGGCCACTGGCCACTTCCGGACCGATCGGCGCCACCCTGCTCGCCCGAACCGGGACGGTCCGCCGAACCGGCGCGGCCCGCGGCCGGGACCACCGGCCCCGCACCCGGACCGGGCCGGTCCGCCGAACCGGCGCGGTCCGCGGCCCGGGCCGCCTGCCGCTCGCCCGAGCCGGGCACGTCGGCCGCCGGGACCACCGGCCACTCGCCGGTTCCGGAGCGATCGGCCCGTGCTCCGGTCTCCGCGTCCGGGACCACCGGCCACTCGCCGGTGCCGGCGGTGCCGTTCGTGGCCGCGTCCGCCTCGGTGGGCCAGCCGGCCGGGACCGCCGGGGGTTCCGTGCGCGGCGTGCGGCGGTTCACCGGTTTCGCCACCGGCTCGGTGAACCAGCTCGTCACCACCTGCTCGAAGATCGGCGTCGACGCCTGTGCCGGCACCACCGCCACCGGGCGGGCGTGGCCGTTCTGCCTCGATGCCCCCGTGCGGCCCGCGCCGATCGGGCGGGCCAGGTCCGCGATCACCAGTGCGCCCGGGACGTGGACGCTCGCCGTCACACCCGCGTGGCGGACGCCCGGGGCCGTCGCGCGCAAGCGGACCGTCACGCCGTGGAGGGCCGCCAGGCGGCCGACCACGAACAGGCCCATCCGCCGGGTCGTTTCCGGGCCGACCGTGGCCGCCGCGGCGAGGCGGGCGTTGGCCGTCGTCAGTTCTTCCGGGCTCATGCCGAGGCCCTGGTCGACCACCTCGATGAGGAGGCCGCCGTCGGCGCCGCGGTCCGCGGTCAGGGCGACCTTGTGCTCCGGCGGGGAGAAGCGGGTCGCGTTTTCCAGCAGCTCGGCCAGGATGTGGACGACGTCCGCGGCCGCCTCCGGCTGGACCGAACCACGCGGGGCGTTGCCCAGCGCGACGCGGCGGTAGTCCTTGACCTCCGAGGTCGCCGCGCGCAGCAGGTCGCGCGTCGGCACCGGCTCGCGGCCGTGGCGCACCGGGCGGCCGCCGGCCAGGACGTGCAGGTTCTCGCCGTTGCGGCGCAGCCGGGTCGCGATGTGGTCGATGCGGAACAGCTCGTCGAGCCGGCGCGGGTCCTGCTCGCCGGACTCGAGGTCCTCGATGATCGTCAGCTGCTGCTCCACCAGCGACTGGCTCCGCCGCGACAGCGTCATGAACATTTCGCTGACCTGCTTGCGGAGGTCGGCCTGCTCGACCGCCAGCCGCACGGCCTCGCGATGCATGTCGTCGAACGCGCTGGCCAGCTGGCCGATCTCCTCGTTCGTCCGGACGCCGACCTCGGGTACCGCGCGCCAGTCGACCTCCGTGCCCTCGCGGACCTGCCGGACGGTTTCCGGGAGCGCCTCGTTCGCCGCGTGCAGCGCCGCCGCCCGCAGCCGGCGCACCGGCGTGACCAGCGAACGCACCACCAGCAACGCGATGGCGAGTGCGCCGAGCAGTGCGCCGAGCACGAGCGCGGTGTCGCGCAGCGAGTCCGACCGGGCGTCGTCGGCGGCCGCCGAAACATCCGAAGCCAGCTTCGCCGTGACGTCGTTCAGCACGGCCGTCACGCCGGTCGTCTCCTTGGCGATCGACGAGAGCGACGCCGCGGTGGGGTCGAGCCGGTCTTCGGCGCCCTCCGTCGCGGTCTTGAACCGCGCCAGCAGCGTGCCGGTGAGCTGGTGTTCGGCCTGTTCCGCGAGCACTTCCTGCTCCGCGGCGGTCTGGATGGCGGCCGGGCGCAGCGACGCGTCGGCGGGGCTGTTCAGCGCCGCCCGCACGTACGTCTCCTCGGTCGCCAGCTCGGCGCGCAGGTGCACCAGCACCCGGGCGACCTCCGCGGTGCCGGCGACGTCGTCCGGGACGGTCTCGGGCACGAGGTCGCCGAGCGTGGCGATGATGTCGTTGTAGCCGGCGGCTTTCGTGCGGGTGTCGCCGTTCGCGGCGCCGGCCGCGCGGATGCCGGCGAGCTTGCCCAGCGCGGTGTTCAGCGCGCGGCCGCTGTCGCCGGGCAGCGGCGCGAAGCCGGTGTCTCGCTGGATCGCGGCCACCTTCGCGTCCACCGCGGCGGTGATCGCGCTCGGCGCCCCGGCCGGGACGGCCACCGCGGCGACCATCTCCTGGCCCAGCGACTCGGTGAGGCCGATCGTGTCGTGCAGCACCGGCAGCCGGTCGCGGGCCGCGCTCAGCTGCGTGGCGCGATCGAGCTCGCCCTGGATCCGGATTTCCGCCAGCGCCACCGCGACCAGCACCGGCAGCAGCAGCACGACGCTGATCTTGGTGCGCACGCTCCAGTGCGCCGGCCACCACGCGGCGTCCGCCAGCCGGCGGGGCGTGGGTGTTCTTTCGTGCATGGCGGAACCGCTCGATTCCCAGCCGCGCGCGGCCGACGTCGAACTCGGACAGGAGAGGACCCCAGGGCCGGTCACCGACGTCCCGGGCCAACGGTGGAAATGCCTCTCTCCCGGCCGGGCGAGGACGTGACGATGATCGAGCCGACCAGCAGGGAACATCACGTCCGGCACCCGTGTCAACCCCGCGCACGGCGTTTCGCGAGGGACGGTGTCGAATTATTTCCCGGCTAACGCTTGGTGTTTCACCGGTCGCTGCTTGTACATCGTACAAGCTGTATTCGCGCAGCTCCAGCCGTTGCTGAGCTACGCGAACTGATGTCGGCAGATTTACCCACGCACGGCCGGTCAATGTCGTTCGTGGCGAACTCGGTCATTGTTCCAATGGTTTGTTATTCATTCTCACCCCCTCCGGGTGGGGCGCCCCGCACCGGACCCGGCAGAATCGCCGCCGTGACCGATGTGGACGACAGCGCCGGGGCCGCGGCGGGGCACGGCAAGCGGGTCGGCTGGGTCGAGCTGTACTTCGACCTGGTCTTCGTGTTCGCGGTGGGCCAGGTGGCGCACGGCATCGTGGCCGAGCCGCACTGGTCGCGGGTCGCCACCGCGCTCGGCCTGTTCGCGACGCTATGGTGGACGTGGATCGGCTTCGCCGTGCTCTACAACCGCCGTGGCGACGACGGGCGCGCCGCCGACCGGCTCTTCGTGCTCGCCGGCACCATCCCGTGCGCGATCGCGGCCACGCAGGCGCACCACGTCTTCGAGGGGCACCCGGCGATCTTCGCGCTGGCCATGGCCGGGGTCCGGGTGATCCTGGCGGCCGCGCACCGCTGGCCCGCGCGAGAGGGGCTCGACCAGCGCCGGATCACCTGGGGCTACACGGCTTCGGCGGTGCTGTTCGCGGTTTCGGCGTTCGCGCCCCACACGTGGGCGTTCTGGGTGTTCGCCCTGCTCCAGGAGGCGGGGTTCCTGCTGCTCGGCGACCGGCCCCGCCGCCGGCGCGGCGAACGGCCCTCGCGCGCGACCCGCTGGCGTGAGCTGATCTCGTCCCCGCACGACCCCAACCTCGCGGTCGACTCGGCGCACCTCGCCGAACGCTTCGGGCTCTTCATGATCCTGCTGCTGGGCGAGCTGGTGTTCACGGTCGGCACGGCGGCGCTCGACCGCCCGGCCGACGACTTCGCGTACTGGCTGGCGATGGTCGGCGGCCTGGTGCTGGCCGGTGCGCTGTGGTGGCTGTACTTCACGTCGGCGGCGCGGATCTACGAGCGGATGCTCGACCTGTCGGGCGGCAACCCGGCGCTCGCGTATTCGCTGTACGCGGGGGGCCACCTGCCCCCGGCGTTCGCGCTGGTGCTCATCGCGGCGGGGGTGAACCTGTCGCTGCACGAGTCCCCACCGCACGCGGCGGCGTGGTTCACGACGGCGGGCCTGACGATCTACCTGCTCGGCACCCGGGTCTTCGCGGCCGGCTCCCACCGCTGGTACTTCGGCCTGGCCCGCACGGCAGCACTGGTGGCCACGGTGAACCTGGCCTTCCTGGACCGGCTCCTCCCGGCCCCGGCGGTGGTGGTGGCGATCGCGGTGTGGGGCGTCGGAGCGGCGGCGATCGCGTCGACGATCCGGCACCGGGCCCTGGACCGCATGGGCGACGACCCGCTGACCTTCCTGCGTGAGCGGGCCCGGCGGGGTGGCGACGACGGGTAGCGCGGGCTCAGCTGGTCAGGATCTGCGGTGAGAGCACCTTCAGCATCGCGTTCGCCCACTTGAGCTGCCGCAGCGTCCGCGGGTGGCCAGCAGCGGCGAACCCGGGCCGGACAACGCCGTCCCCGGCCAGGCCCAAGCCGTGGTCACGACCCGCGCGGGCCACCTCGCGGACGTGCGCGGCCGGCCGCCGCAGCCGAAGGACTCCTTCAGCGCGGTCGCCGTGCACAGCCGCGGGTTGCCGTCGAGGTGGTTGCGCCCGGGCCCCGCTCGGCCAGGAACTCCTTACCGCGCCGGACGATCAGCTCCATCGCCTCGTCCCGGCTCGCGAAGAGGTGGCCTGACCGGCGAAGAGCTCCTTCGGGCCGGGGGCGCCCGTGGTGACGCAGTCGTCGGCGAGGCGGCTGCCCGCCCGAACCGGCCACGGCACCCCCGGCCCGTACGGCGTCCCAGTCACCCAGGGCACTTGATCCGGCGCCGGGTACCCGCCACGGGATCGGGCAAACGCCGTCGGCGCCGTTTTAAGTTGCGCGGCGCAATGGTGACCGCGCATCCGATTCCTCCGCTTCGACCGCCGCGGCGAACCTCTCGAAAGCCTCGATCGCCGCATCGCGGGCGCCCGGGCCGAGGCGGTGCAGGACGCCCGCCAGCACGCGGCGGCGGTCGCCGTCGACGCGGTCCACGAGCTGGCGGCCCGCGCCGGTCGGCGCCAGCAGCGTCTCGCGGCGGTTCAGCGGGTTCGGGGCCTTTTCCAGCAGCGCGAGCGTGCCCAGCCGATCACACGCCCGGGTGACCGACGAGGGGTTGAGCGCCAGTTCGCGGGCGACCTTGCCCATCGTCACCGGCGTCCGGTCCACCACCACCCTCAGTGCGCGGAACTGGGTGAGCGTCAGCTGCTCAGTGTTCCGCTCGACGGTCGAATCCGCGATGGTCACCATCGCCCGCAGCACCGCCAGTGCCGCTTCAGTGCCATCGTCTGCCTGCCACGTTTGCGTCACGCAAGCATGATAGCCGCCGAAAGCGGGTACGCGCTCACCGAAGCGAAGCAAGGGAGTGCTCATGAGCCAGACAGTCGGCGACTACCTGCTCCAGCGCCTGCGCGAATGGGGCGTGGAGCAGGTTTTCGCCTACCCGGGTGACGGCATCAACGGCATCGTCGCCTCGTTCGGGAAAGCGGACAACCAGCCGCGGTTCGTCCAGACCCGGCACGAGGAGATGGCCGCGTTCGCGGCCGTCGGCTACGCGAAGTTCAGCGGCCGGCCGGGCGTGTGCCTGGCGACGTCCGGCCCGGGCGCGATCCACCTGCTGAACGGGCTGTACGACGCGAAGCTCGACCACGTGCCCGTGGTGGCGATCGTCGGGCAGACCGCGCGCAGCGCGATGGGCGGCAGCTACCAGCAGGAAGTCGACCTGCAGGCGCTGTTCAAGGACGTCGCGAGCGAGTACCTCGTCGAGGTCAACGTCGCCGAGCAGCTGCCGAACGCCCTCGACCGCGCGATCCGGACGGCGCAGTCGTCCCGCTGCCCGACCGCCCTGATCATTCCCGCGGACCTGCAGGAAGAGCCGTACTCGCCGCCCCAGCACGCGTTCAAGCAGGTGCCCTCCAGCCCGCCGAGCACGTCGTGGCCGCGCCCGGTGCCGCCCGAGGCCGACCTCGACGCCGCGGCCGAGGTGCTCAACGCCGGCGAGAAGGTCGCCGTCCTCGTCGGGCAGGGCGCGCGCGGCGCCGCCGAAGAGGTCCGTCAGCTCGCCGAGGTCACCGGCGCCGGGGTCGCGAAGGCGTTGCTGGGCAAGGACGTCCTGCCCGACGACCTGCCGTGGGTGACCGGCGCGATCGGGCTGCTCGGCACCCGGCCGAGCTACGAGCTGATGCGCGACTGCGACACGCTGCTGATCGTCGGCTCGAACTTCCCGTACAGCCAGTTCCTGCCGGACTTCGGCCAGGCGCGCGCGGTGCAGATCGACCTGGACGGCCGGTTCATCGGGATGCGCTACCCGACCGAGGTCAACCTCGTCGGCGACAGCGCGGCGACGTTGCGGGCGCTGCTGCCCAAGCTGGCGAGCAAGCCGGACCGGGCGTGGCGCGAGACGATCGAGAAGAACGTCGCTTCCTGGTGGGACACCGTCGAAAAGGAAGCCGCGGTCGAAGCGGACCCGGTGAACCCGATGGCCATCGTGTCCGAGCTGTCGCGGCGGATCCCGGAGAACGCGATCGTCACCGCGGACTCCGGGTCCTCGACCAACTGGTACGCGCGCAACCTCCGCATCCGCGGGGACATCCGCGGGTCGCTGTCCGGCACGCTCGCCACGATGGGCCCCGGCGTCCCGTACGCGATCGGCGCGAAGTTCGCCCACCCCGACCGGCCGGTGATCGCACTGGTCGGCGACGGCGCCATGCAGATGAACGGCCTGGCCGAGCTGATCACGATCGCGCGGTACCAGAGCCTGTGGAGCGACCCGACCTGCGTGATCTGCGTGTTCCACAACAACGACCTGAACCAGGTCACCTGGGAGCTGCGCGCGATGGGCGGCGCACCGAAGTTCGAGGAGTCCCAGAGCCTGCCCGACGTCGACTACGCCGGGTTCGCGCTGTCGCTCGGGCTCACCGCGGTCACGGTCGACAAGCCGGACCAGCTGGCCACGGCCTGGGACACGGTGCTGACCGCCGGCAAGCCCGCGGTGCTCGACGTCCGCTGCGACCCGGAGGTGCCGCCGATCCCGCCGCACGCCACCTTCGAGCAGATGAAGTCCGCCGCCCAGTCGGTGCTCAAGGGCGACCCGGACGCGTTCCACCTCGTGGTGCAGGGGGTCAAGACGAAGCTCCAGGAGTTCCTGCCGGGGAGCCGGTGACCCGGCCGGCGATGCAGTGATCCCGGAATTCCACGAGGGCATCAGCTGTGCGCCCCGGTCCCGCCGCGCGGGACCGGGGTTCGTCGTGCTCGGGCGAAGGCGGGCCTCAGCTCTGGCTGGGGATCTCCGTGGCCCGTTCCCAGCCCGACGGCAGGCGGCTGACGTTCAGGGCGTGGTCGAGGCCGCTGGCCGACAAGGCGCGGCGGACCACCCGGTTGTCGCCGGTGACGATGCGCAGGGTCGCGTTCTCGCGGACCGTCCTGGCCTGGATGCCGCCGAGGGCGGCGAGGCCGGCCGAGTCGAGGAGGTCGACCTCGGAGAGGTCGAGCACCAGGATCGGGAAGCGGCGGTGCGCCCACGTGCTCAGCGCCGAGCGGAGCTGAGCGGCGCTGTCTTCGTCGAGGGCGCCGCGGATCTTCACCATGACCGCGCCGAAGTACGGGCGGACGACCTGGATGTCGAAGGGGCTGCGCGCCTGGCGCGCCGACGGCACCACGGGGATCGCCGTCGCGGGGGGCTGGACGACTAACATTTCTCCACGCCTCATTCGAAGATGACGTGACGAACGGGTCTCACCGGCCCGCTCGAACGGCTGGCAAATCGGGGGGCGGCTGTGCTTTCTGAACCGCACTTCGCAGCGTAGCCCTTGATCCAAACGGCGCAACCCCGCCAACGGCCGAACCGGGCACCCCCGCATGCGAAGGCCGTCTTCACAGCTCAAACCACCCATCCGGGTGAAGTTTTCGTCGTGCCGCCGCACTCTTGACAGCGGTGCGTGTACTCCGCATCCTAGGTGCATATCAGGTTTCCTTACATCTAACGCCGAGGCATCCGCGCAGCGCACCACGCTTCGCCACCGTCCGCAGCAGGAACCCTGTCACCGGTGACAAGGAGACGACCCCGTGACCCGATCCCCCGGCCCGGCCGATTTCGGCCTGGGCAGCTGGCCCGCGCGGCGGGCGCGGATCTCGCCGGACCGCACCGCGCTCGACGGCGGCGGGCAAGACCGCACGCTGACGTACGCCGGCCTCGCCGAGCGCGTCGAGCGGCTGGCCGGCGCGCTGACCCGGCTGGGGGTGCGCCCCGGCGACCGGGTGGCCTACCTCGGCGTCAACGCCACCACCGTCTTCGAGGCGCTCTTCGCCACCGCCCGCTGCGGCGCGCTCTTCGTCCCCCTCAACTACCGGCTCTCCGGCACGGAAATCCGGTACATGCTCGACGACAGCGGCGCTTCGGTCCTGGTGCACAGCCCCGACACCGACGCGCTCGTCGCCGCGGCCGGCCCGCTGCCGGTGCGGCACGTGCTGGCGACGGACCCGGCGTCGTGCCCGGCGGGCGGGCTGGACTTCGAGGCCGAGCTCGCCGCGGGCGGTCCCCCGCCGGGCACCGGGATCGCGCTCGACGACCCGTGCCTGCTGCTCTACACCTCCGGCACCACCGGCCGCCCGAAGGCCGCCGTCCTCACCCACGGCAACCTCACCTGGAACACCGTCAACCAGCTGGCCCACCTCGACGTCCTGGGCACCGACAAGGCGCTGTGCATCGCGCCGCTGTTCCACTGCGTCGGGCTGGGCCAGATCACGCTGCCGACGCTGTTCAAGGGCGGCAGCGTGGAACCGGTCGCGAAGTTCGACGCGGGCGCGATCCTCGGCCGGATCGGCGCGGCCGGCATCACGAGCTTCTCCGCCGTCCCCACGATGCTGGAAATGCTCTGCCGCCACGAAAGCTGGGCGAGCACCGACCTCAGCTCCCTCACCTGCGTCCTCTACGGCGGCTCGCCGGTGGCCGAGCGGGTGGCCCGCGCGTGGCTCGACCGCGGCGTGCAGCTCCTGCAGGGCTACGGCATGACCGAAGCCGCGCCGGGGGTCTCGATGGCCACCCACGAGGGCACCCCCGCCCACCCGGTCGCCGCCGGGGTGCCGCACTTCTTCACCGACGTCGCCGCGCTCGGCCCGGACCTCGCCCCGGCGCCGCTGGGGGCCGAGCCCGCCGAGCTGCTGGTGCGCGGCCCGCACGTCTTCGCCGGCTACTGGAACCGGCCCGAAGAGTCGAAGGCGAGCTTCGTCGAGGATGACTGGTTCCGGACCGGCGACGTCGTCCGCGTCGACGACGACGGCTGGGCCCACGTCGTCGACCGGGTCAAGGACGTGATCATCTCCGGCGGCGAGAACGTCTACCCCGCCGAGGTCGAGGCGGTCGCCACGCAGCTGGTCGACGTCGAGGCGTGCGCCGTGGTCGGCGTGCCCGACGCGCGCTGGGGCGAGGTCGGCGCCGCCTTCGTCGTCCCGCGCCCCGGGTCCCGGCTCGACGAAGCGGCCTTCCGCGCCCACCTCGAACAGCACCTCGCCCGCTACAAGATCCCCAAGCACGTCGAGTTCACCGAAGCCCTGCCCCGCAACGCCACCGGCAAGATCCGCCGCGTCGAACTGCGCGCGCGAGCCGCCGGCGCCTTCCCGAACGGACCCGCATGACCACCGCCCTGCTGCCCCCTTCCCTGCGCGTCGACCGGCACGACGAGGTCGCCGTGCTGCGGCTGTGCCGCCCGGAGAAGCGCAACGCCCTCGACGACGCCACCGTGCTCGGCCTGGAAGCCTTCTTCGGCGCGCCGCCGTCCGGGGTCAAGGCGGTCGTGCTCGACGCCGCGGGCGACCACTTCTCGGCCGGGCTGGACCTGGCCGAGCTCACCGAGCGCGACGCGTTCGAGGGCCTGGAGCACTCGATGATGTGGCACCGCGCGTTCGAGCGGCTCGAACGCGGGCGCGTGCCGGTGGTCGCCGTGCTCAAGGGCGCGGTCGTCGGCGGCGGCCTGGAACTGGCGGCCGCCGCGCACATCCGCGTCGCCGAGCCCTCCGCGTTCTACGCGCTGCCGGAGGGCCAGCGCGGCCTGTTCGTCGGCGGTGGCGCGTCGGTGCGGGTGCCGCGGCTGATCGGCGCGCACCGGATGGCCGACATGATGCTCACCGGCCGCGTGCTCGACGCCGACGAAGGCCACGCCGCCGGGCTTTCGCACTACCGCGCCGAAAACGGCTTCGAGCACGCCATGGACCTGGCCCGCAAGATCGCCGCGAACTCGCCGATCACGAACTTCGCCGTCCTCCAGGCGCTGCCGCGCATCGCCGAGGCCAACCCGGCGGAGGGCTACCTGATGGAAGCGCTGATGGCGGCGGTCGCGAGCGGCAGCGCCGAGGCGAAGGAGCGGATGCAGGCGTTCCTCGAGAAGCGCGCGGGGAAGGTCGGCCGATGACCGAGATCGGCCGGTACCTGGCGTGGCTGGCCGGCCGCGGCCACGCGTTCGACGACTACGCCGCACTGCACCGCTGGTCCGTCACCGACCTCGACGGCTTCTGGTCGTCGATCAAGGACTTCTTCGGCGTCCGCTTCCACTCCCCCGCGACGGCCGTCGTGCCCGACCGGCGGATGCCCGGCACCGCGTGGTTCCCCGGCGCGACCCTGAACTACGCCGAGCACGCGCTCGGCGGCCCGGCGGACGAGATCGCCGTCATCGCGTACTCCCAGACGCGCGAACGCGCCGAGCTGACCTGGGACGAGCTGCGCGACCAGGTCGCCCGGGCCCGCGCCGGGCTGCGCCGGCTCGGGGTCCGGCGCGGTGACCGGGTCGTCGCGTACCTGCCCAACACCCCGGAGACCGTGGTCGCCTACCTCGCCGTCGCGAGCCTCGGCGCGGTCTGGGCGTCCTGCGCCCCGGAGTTCGGTGCCCGCTCGGTGGTCGACCGGTTCGGCCAGATCGAGCCGCGGGTGCTGCTCACCGTGTCCGGCTACCGCTACGGCGCCAAGGACGTCGACCGCCGCGGCGAAGTCGCCGAAATCCGCGCCGGCCTGCCGACCGTGGAGCACGTCGTGCACGTCCCCTACGGCGAGCACGGCCTCCCCGGCACGACCGCCTGGAGCGAGCTGCTCGCCGAGCCCGAGCCCGGGTTCGAGCCCGTCGGGTTCGCGCACCCGCTGTGCGTGCTGTTCTCCTCCGGCACCACCGGGAAGCCGAAGGCGATCGTGCACGGCCACGGCGGGCTCCTGCTGGAGCACCTCAAGAACCACGGCCTCAGCTGGGACCTGCGCCCCGGCGACCGGATGCTGTGGTTCTCCACCACCGCGTGGATGATGTGGAACGCGCTCGTCTCCGGGCTGCTCACCGGCACGTCGATCGTGCTCGTCGACGGCAACCCGCTGCACCCGGACCTCGCGTGGCAGTGGCGGCTGGCCGCCGAAACCCGCGCGACGCTGATGGGCGCGAGCCCGGGTTTCCTGATGGCGTGCCGGAAAGCGGGCCTGAACCCGGCAGCGGAGTACGACCTGTCGGCGTTGCGGCAGCTCGGCGCGGCGGGCAGTCCGTTGCCGGCCGAGGGCTACCACTGGGTGCGGGACGTCTTCGGGCCGGACGTGCTGCTCAACGTCGGCAGCGGCGGCACCGACGTCTGCAGCGGGATCGTCCAGGGCGGCCCGCTGCAGCCCGTCATCGCCGGCGAGATCTCCGGGCCCTGCCTCGGCGTCGACGCGCAGGCGTTCGACGAGCACGGGAAGCCGGTGGTCGGCGAGCTGGGCGAGCTGGTCATCACCGCGCCGATGCCGTCCATGCCGGTCGGGTTCTGGGGCGACGACACCGGCGAGCGCTACCGCGAGACGTACTTCGGCACCTACCCCGGCGTCTGGCGCCACGGCGACTGGATCCGGTTCTCGCCCGGGGGCAGCTGCGTGATCGCCGGCCGCTCGGACGCCACCCTCAACCGCGGCGGCGTCCGGCTCGGCACGGCGGAGTTCTACGCCGTCGTCGAGGAACTGCCGGAGGTCGAGGACTCGCTCGTCGTGCACCTCGAAGACCCCGCGGGCGGCAACGGCGACCTCCGGCTCTACGTCGTCCTCCGTGACGGCGTCCTGGACGCCCCGCTGCGCACGAAGATCGCGACGGCGTTGAAGAGCGCGCTGTCGCCGCGGCACGTGCCGGACGCGATCACCGCCGTGCCGGCGATCCCCCGCAACCGCACCGGGAAGAAACTGGAGGTGCCCGTGAAGAAGCTCCTGCTCGGCGCCCGCGCCGAAGACGTCGTCGGCCGGGACGTCCTGGCCGATCCCACCGCGCTGGACCACTTCGGGGCGCTCGCATGAGCGAGCTCGCGAGCGAATCATCCGACACTGCGTTTCCGGCTCAGGCGGCACCGAGCGCCAGCGAGGTGTGCGCATGAGTACCGTCGCGGTCGTCGGCACCGGCGTGATCGGCGCGAGCTGGGCCGCCCTCTTCCTCGCCAACGGCCTCGACGTCGTCGCCACCGATCCGGCGCCCGGCGCCGAAGAGCGGCTGCGGAGCGTCCTCGAAGGCACGCCGACGGACCGGCTGCGGTTCGTCACCGACGCCGGCGAAGCCGCGGCCGCCGCGGACTTCGTGCAGGAGAACGGCCCCGAGCGCGAAGACGTGAAGCACACCCTGTTCGCCGTCCTCGACGAGGCCGCGCGCCCGGACGTGATCCTGGCCAGCAGCTCGTCCGGGCTGCTGCCGAGCGTCATCGCGCGCGGCTGCCCGCAGCACCCGGAGCGCGTCGTCGTCGGGCACCCCTTCAACCCGCCGCACCTGATCCCGCTGGTCGAGGTCGTGCCCGGGCAGGACACCGCGCCCGAGGTCGTCGACCGGGCCGTGGCGTTCTACGCCTCGGTCGGGAAGCGGCCGATCCGGCTGACGCGGGAAGTGCCCGGCCACCTCGCGAACCGGCTGCAGGCCGCGCTGTGGCAGGAGGCGTATTCGCTGGTGGAGCGCGGCATCGCGACCGTCGCCGACATCGACACCGCCATCGCGTACGGCCCCGGCCTGCGCTGGGCCGTGCTCGGGCCGTTCCTCAACCAGCACCTCTCCGGCGGCGCGGGCGGCCTGGCCCACGTCCTCGAACACCTCGGCCCGCCCACTGAGCAGTGGTGGCGCGACCTCGGCCGCGTCCACCTCACACCCGAGCTCGCCGAGACGCTGGTCGCCGGCGTGGACGCCGAGCTGGCCGGCACCGATCGGCAGTCCCTCGTCGCCGCGCGCGACGCCGTCCTCGAGCGCCTGCTGGCCGCCAAGGCCGCCCAGCCCGACCTGCCCTGAGTGGAGTTTTCCGTGGATCTTTCCGCACTGACCGCCATCGACGTGCACACCCACGTCGAACAAGACGGCCACGGCTGTTTCGCCCTCGACCAGGAGCTCCTGGACGCGTCCGCGAAGTACTTCCGGGCCGGCCAGGACCGCACCCCGACGGTGACCGCGATCGCCGAGCACTACCGGGCGCGGAACATGGCCGCCGTCGTCTTCACGGTCGAGGCGCCCTCCGCCACCGGGCACCCGGCGCTCTCGAGCGAGGAGATCGCCGACGCGGCCCGCGAACACCCGGACGTGCTCATCCCGTTCGGCTCGGTCGACCCGCACGCCGGCAAGGCCGCGGTCACCCGCGCGCGGCGGCTGGTCGGCGAGCACGGGGTGCGCGGGTTCAAGTTCCACCCGAGCCTGCAGGCGTTCGAGCCGAACGACGTGCGGTTCTACCCGCTGTACGAGGCGATCCGGGAGCTGGGCGTGCCGGCGCTGTTCCACACCGGCCAGACGGGGATCGGCGCGGGACTGCCCGGCGGGCACGGCATCAAGCTGCGCTACTCGAACCCGATGCTGCTCGACGACGTCGCCGCGGACTTCCCGGACCTGACGATCATCCTGGCCCACCCGTCGGTGCCGTGGCAGGACGAGGCGATCTCGATCGCGACGCACAAGGCGAACGTGTACATCGACCTGTCGGGCTGGTCGCCGAAGTACTTCCCGCCGCAGCTGGTGCGCGCGGCGAATTCGCTGCTGAAGCGGAAGGTCCTGTTCGGCTCGGACTTCCCGGTGCTCACCCCGGACCGCTGGCTCGACGACTTCGCCGCCCTCGACCTCAAGGACGAAGTCCGGCCGCTGATCCTCAAGGACAACGCGATCAGGGTGCTCGGCCTGGCCTGACGTTTGCCGGCGCCGCACCGGGGCACCCGTTCCGTCCGGACTCTTTCGATCGGAGGGCGTCGTGGCGGTCGGGGACGTGCACACCTACTTCGAGGACGGCCTGTGGAAGAACCGGATCGAAGGGGGTGCGCGGGCGTCCAACACGTCCCCCCGCCGGGTCGACGCCGTGCTGGCCGGACGGCAGATCGCGAAGAAGCGCCGCGTCGGCCACGTCGTGCACACACCACAGGGTGAAGTCGAGACCGAACGCGACTACCGGCGCCGGCCCTGACCGTCCACAACGGACTGATCAGCGTCGGGCCAGCACCGCCCAGACGACCTTGCCGCCGGAGCGCAGCCGGCTGCTCCCCCACCGCTTCGCGACTTTGGACACCAGCCGCAGGCCGAGCCCGGTCTCGAGGACGTCCAGTCCCTCGCGCAGCACGGCGGGCCGCTCGCTCCCGTCGGAGACCGAGACACCCAGCCCGTCGCGGCGCAGCTCGATCCGCAGCCGGAGCTCGGAATCGGTGTGCCGGAGCGCGTTCTCCACGAATTCCGTGGCGACCAGGGCGGCGTCCTCGGCCAGTTCGGGCACCAGCCACTCCGCGCACACGCCTTCCACGAACCCGCGCGCCCGCACCGAAGTGCGCGGCGACCGGTCGAGCGCCTTCCCCGCCCGCCGCCGCGACGGTCGTGCCAGCGCGGCTTCGGCGGCGGCGTGATCGCGGTACACGGGCACGTTCCGGTCGGCTCGCGCGGTCAGCACCGCGCGCTGCTCCGGCCGGTCGGTCACCAGCGCGAAGGGAACCGCCGGCCAGTCACCGGCCCGGAGGGCGACGAGCGCGAACACGCGCACCAGCGCCGGGTCACGCAGTTCGAGGCGGTCGATGTCGATCACCACGCCGTCGCGGGCGTCGGCCGCGAACTCCAGCAGCCGGTCGCGCAACCTCGAATAGGTCGTGCGGTCGAGCACCCCGCCGACCGAAGCCGTGGCGACCGTGCCGTGCCGCGGGATGAGCCACACCGATGAGTGGCGGGCGAGCATCGCGGACCACCTCCTCGCCATCGTCTCGACTGATCGGGTAACCGCTGCGGAACCGATCAAACGCGACGATCCCGTTCCACCCGGCGTGTAGATCGAACCGGGCGGGGGTACCCGGAGGAACTCATCGACGTGAGGAGCCTGCCATCGCCACCGCGGTCCTGTTCGACGTCGACGGCACGCTCGTCGACTCCAATTACCTGCACGTCCACGCCTGGCACCGCGCGTTCGCCGAGCTCGACCGCGCCGTCGACTCGTGGCGCGTGCACCGGGCCATCGGCAAGGGGTCCGGCAAGCTGCTGAGCACGCTGCTGGGCGAGGCGGACGCCGACCGCATCGGCGACCGGGCGAAGGAGCTCCACAGCCGCTTCTACCTGGAGACGGCGGAACTGCTGCGCCCGTTCGACCGTGCCCCCGAGCTGCTCCGCACCCTGGCCGGCCGCGGCGTGCGCGTGGTGCTGGCGACGTCGGCGGGCGCGGACGAGCTGTCGGTGCTGCGCAAGGTCCTCGACGTCGACGACGTGGTCACGGGCATCGTCTCCGGCGCGGACGTCGACGCGACGAAACCCGACCCGGAGCCGGTGTTCGCGGCCCTCGAGCGCGCCGGAACCCGCCCGGAGGAGACGGTGTTCGTCGGCGACGCGGTGTGGGACGTCCACGCGGCCACGAAGGCGGGCGTGCGCACGGTCTCGGTCCGCTCGGGCGGGGTGAGCGCGGCGGAACTGACGGAGGCCGGCGCGGTCGCGGTTTACGACGACGCTGCTGCGCTGTTGGCGGGGCTGGAGGAGAGCGTGCTGCTCAGCTGAGCTTGCGGGCGGCGCGTTACGAAAGTGGGGTAGGACACCACGTCCTACCCCCTCGGCTTCCCGACCAGGGCAGAACCTGCACGACTCAGCCGTTTTCGCTGTGCTAATCTGGTCGCAGTTCGGGCATTGGTGTGCCCACCAGCCCCGCCGATCCGGCCGGGGCTTTTTTTCTGCCCATTTCCGCCGGGTGAGTCCGGCGATTTCGTCGTGCCCGGAGGTCGCCATGCTGACGCTGCTCATCTACCTGTCACCGATGCTGCTGCTCATCGCGAGCTTCGGCGTGGTGTCGATCGTGGCCCTGTGCCAGGCACGATCTGAAGACGTGCCGAAGATCTTCACCGAGGCGACCCAGGTTTTCCGCAGGCTGAACAGCCGCCGTGCGCCTCGGCTCAGAAGCGATGCTGAAAACGACGAAGAGGAGGCCCAGCCATGACGCGCCGACGGGCGACTGTGGTTGACGGGAGCCGTCGCCTCGCCGCGGTCCTCGCCCTGGAGCAGCTCAAGTCCGCCCTGGCCACGTTGTCGGCAAGGCAGGCCGAAATCATCGTTCTGCGGTTCGGCCTGCGCGACAACATTCCCCGTTCCCGTGCCGAGGCAGCGGCGATCCTTTCCCTGCGCCTGGCCGACGTGTCGCGCCTTGAAACAGCAGCCCTCCGGCAACTGCGCCACCCGTCGCGTTCCGGCGTTCTTCGCGACTACCTCGACTCGGATCAAGCTGTCGTTCCGGACCGGGTGCGAGGGGAGATCATGGGAGGGACCGAAGCCGTGAAGCTCGGTCACTGTGCGCGTCACGGCTACTTCGAGCTGGCCCCGGGATCGATCCTCTGCTCGATGTGCCCGTGCCCCGTCACGCCGCCACGTTCAGCGACGTCCGACCTCGGCCGGCCGCGCCACTACTGCTCCAACGCGTGCCGCCAGGCCTCGTACCGCCTGCGGAAGGCGATCAGCTGACCTTCCTCGCCACCAGCCGCTCCACCAAGCCGAGCTTGAACCGCTCCTGCCGCTCCACCGTCAGCCCGGCCGCCGCCACCAGCACCAGCGGCCGCCGCCGGAAGTGCTCGCCTGCCAACGGGATGCTCGCCAGCTCCAGGAGCCACTGCACCACCCGGACCGGCCACGACGTCGACACCACGTGGTCGGCCAGGATCAGCCGGCCTCCCGGGCGCAGGACCCGCGTCATCTCCGCCACCGCCGCCGCGGGGTCGGGGATCGCGCAGAGGCCGAACGTGCAGACCACCGTGTCGAAAGACGCCTCGGCGAACGGCAGCCGGTGGGCGTCACCCTGGCGCAGCGTCACCGGGCGGGCCGGTTCGCGGGCGCGGGCCACCGCGAGCATGCCCTCGCTGAGGTCGAGGCCGGTGAGCCGCACCCCCGCCGGGTAGTGCGGGAGGTTGAGGCCGGTGCCGACGGCGACCTCCAGCACGTCGCCGCCCGCCTGGCCGCAGGCCCACTCGCGCGAGTCGCCGAAGAGGCGGCGGTCCCAGCCGGCCATCTCCGCGTCGTACGTCGCGGACTTCCGGTCCCAGTACCGCCGCCACCGCTGCGTCTTCGCCATGCCCCTCAGCGAAGCACGAACCGGTCAGCCGAACATGCCGGGCTCGTACGAGCCGCCCTTCCGGTGCACGATCACGGCGAGCCGGTTGGCCGAGTTCATCTGCGCGATAAGGGCGACCAGCGCGGCGGTCCGGTCGTCGTCGTAGTGCTTGCGCACCCGTTCCCAGGTGTCGTCGGAGACGCCGGGCGCGCCGTCGGCGATCCGGGTGCCCTCCTCGGCCAGCGCCAGTGCCGCCTGCTCGGCCTCGGTGAACACGGTGGCTTCGCGCCAGGCGGCGACCAGGTTGACCCGGACCGCCTCCTCGCCGGCGGCGGCGAGCTCCTTGGTGTGGACGTCGACGCACCACCCGCAGCCGTTGATCTGGCTGACGCGCAGCGACACCAGCTCCTGGGTGGTCTTCGGCAGCGGCGACCGGAGGATCGCCTGGCTCGCGGCGCCGAACCGCCGGGCGAACTCGGCGCCGATCTCGTTGTCGGTCAGGCTGAAGCGGGGTTCCATGGTCTCGTCCTTCCGTCGGAACCGGACGACCGGGAGATGCCGGGCCACCCCGGTCCCGTGACAGTGACGACCGTCACGGTCACACCGCGGCCCCCGCGAGCATCCGGTGGGAAAGCGAGCGAAAGGAGGAGCCGCATGGCCGACGCCGCCACCGAGGCGTTCCTCGCCCACCGGAACCTGCTGTTCACCGTCGCCTACCAGCTGCTGGGGTCGGCGGCCGACGCCGAAGACGTGCTGCAGGAGACGTGGCTGCGCTGGGCGGGCGTGGACCTGGCCGGGGTGCGCGACCGGCGCGCGTACCTGGTGCGCGTCACCACCCGCCAGGCCCTGATGCGGCTGCGGACGCTCGGCCGGCGCAAGGAGTCCTACGTCGGCCCGTGGCTGCCGGAGCCGCTGCTGACCGCGCCCGACGTCGCCGAAGACGTCGAACTCGCCGACAGCGTCTCGATGGCGATGCTGCTGGTCCTGGAGACGCTGACGCCGGCCGAGCGCGCGGTGTTCGTCTTGCGCGAGGTGTTCGACCTGGGCTACGAGGAGATCGCCGAAGCCGTCGGCAAGACCGCGCCGGCGGTCCGCCAGATCGCGCACCGCGCCCGCGCGCACGTCGCCGCCCGCCGGCCGCGCGGCCCGGTCTCCCCCACGACGTCCCGCGACGCGCTCGACGCGTTCCGGCACGCGGTCGAGACGGGCGACCTCCGGCGGCTGCTGGAGATCCTGGCCCCGGACGTGGTCTTCCTCGGCGACGGCGGCGGCGTCGTCCAGGCCGTCCCGGCCCCGGTGACGGGTGCGGCCGCGGTGGCCAGCCTGCTCACGGCGGGGATCGGCAACTTCGCGACGGGAACGCTGAGCGCGGCGCAGGTCAACGGCCACCCGGCCCTGGTCCTGCGCCGCGCCGGCGAAGTCGACACGGTCCTGGCCCTGCGTGTCGACGACGGCCTGATCACGGGCCTGTACGCGGTGCGCAACCCGGCGAAACTGTCCCGTTTGGACGAAGAGACCACGTTGCGCCGCTAGCGGTGCTTCTCCTTGAGGTCCGCGGCCTTCACCCCGGCCAGCAGCACCCCGACCGCCAGCAGCACGATCCCCGAGCTGATCACCAGCCCCAGCGACAGGCTCCCCGTCGCCGACTGGATGAAGCCCAGCAACGACGGCGAAGCCGCGGCCGCGAACGAGCCCATCGACGTCACCACCGCGATGCCCGTCGCGGCCGCGCGGTCGGTCAGGTAGATCGACGGGATCGAGTAGAACACCGTCAGGCCCGAGTAGTGGGCCGCCGCCATCACCGCGAGCAGGATGACCACCACCAGGACGCTGCCGCCGGAGAACGCGAGCGCCAGCATCGCCACCGCCGCCACCAGCCAGCTCACCGCCGCGTGCCAGCGGCGTTCCAGTGTCCGGTCGGAGTGGCGGCCGACCAGCAGCATCACCGCGATGCCGAGCAGCGGCGGGATCGCCGAGAAGAAGCCGAGGTTCAGCACGTCGCCGACGCCGGCCTCGGCGATGATCCGCGGCGTCCAGTACGAGACGGCGTTGGCCAGCGTGTAGGCCCCGCAGGCGCACAGCCCGAGGATCCAGACCTTCGGGTCGCGCAACGCCGAGAGCATGCCGCCGTGCCGTTCCGCCGTGTCCGCCTTCGCGGTCCGCTCGGCTTCCAGGTCGGCCTGCACGAGCGCCTTCTGCGCCGGCGTCAGCCACTTCGCCCGCTCGGGCCCGTCGGCGAGGAAGAACGCGACCGCGACGGCCAGCAGGATCGGCGGGATGCCCTCGATCAGGAACAGCCACTGCCAGTCGGCCAGGCCGCCGACGCCGCCGAGCGAGTGCATGATCCAGCCGGAGACGAGCGAGCCGAGCACCCCGGAAACCGGGACGCCGATGAAGAACACAGCGGTCATCCGGGTCCGGCGCGCGGACGGGAACCACCGCGACAGCAGGTAGAGCGCGCCCGGGAAGAAGCCCGCTTCGGCCACGCCGAGCAGGAACCGCGCGAGGTAGAACGTCAGCTCGTCCTGGACGAACAGGGTCGCGATCGTGACCACGCCCCAGGTGGCCATGATCCGGACCAGCGTCTTGCGGGCGCCGATCTTCGCCAGCAGCGCGTTGCTGGGGACCTCGAAGAGGATGAACCCGACGAAGAACAGCGTGACGCCGAGCCCGTAGACCGCCGAGCCGAAGCCGAGGTCGCGCTTGAGGCCCTGCTGCGCGATGCCGATGTTCGTCCGGTCGATGAAGCTGACCACGTAGCAGACCACGAGCAGCGGCATGACCCGCAGGGCGATGGTCCGGTAGGTCGACGCGCGTTCGGCGTCACCCACCGCGGGGGGCCGTCCGGTGACGGCGGGTTGTTCGGCCATCGCTACTCGACTCCTTCGTCAGGCGGGGCGTGCGGCAGCAGTGTCGGCATCCAGTGTTGAGTTTGTCAACACCTGGTCGACAACGGCTACGATGACCGGCATGGCGGAACGCGCGGACGGCCGAGACCTCGTGCCCATTTCGGGACTCCTTTCCTACCGGCTCTCCCGCACGTCGTCGGCGATGTCGCGCAGCGCCGCGCTGCGCTACCGGCGGGAGTTCGACGTCAGCCTCGGCGAATGGCGGGCGATCTCACTCATCGCCGCCGACCCCACCCTCACACTCAACCGGCTCGCCCGCCGCGCCGGGCTCGACAAAGCGCAGATGAGCCGGGTGGTCAGCCGCCTGACCGAGCGCGGCCTGGTGGACCGGACGGCCGGGTCGGGCCGCACGTCGCAGCTGGCCCTGACCACCGAAGGCACCCGCGTCTACCGCGGCCTGATCACCGCGGCCAACGAGCGCGACGCCGAGTTCCTGGCCGCGCTGACCCCGGAAGAGGCGGCGACGCTGAGCGGCGCGCTGGACAAGCTCGCCGACCTCGCACTGGCCGTCGAGGAGCGTGAGCGCGCCCACCCCGGCGACACCAACTGTTGACTTTGTCAACACGGCCGCGTAGATCTGGAGCCACCGAACGAAAGGTGGCCCGATGCCCGACGCCGTCACGCTCTGCGAGTGCTTCGCCCGCGACGGGCTGCAGCACGAGCCGGAGTTCGTGCCGACCGCGACGAAGGTCGCGCTGCTCGATTCCTTCGCGGACGCGGGGTTCCGGCGCATCGAGGCGACCAGCTACAGCCATCCCGGGCGCGTGCCCGGCTTCTCCGACGCCTCCGAGATCCTGACGCGGATCCGGCGCCGCCCCGGCGTCCGGTTCAAGGCGACCTGCCCCAACCCGCGCGCGGTGCGGCGCGCGCTGGCCGACCTCGACGCCGGGCACGGCGCCGAGGAGCTGAGCCTGCTGGTCTCGGCCAGCGAAAGCCACACCGAACGCAACCTGCGCACGTCGAGAGCCGGGCAGTGGGAGCGCGTCACCGAGATGGTCGAACTGGCCGGCGGCCGCTTCAAGCTGGTCGGTGTGGTGTCGGTGGCGTTCGGCTGCCCGTTCGAGGGCGCGGTCGACCCCGGCCGCGTCGCCGAGGACGTCGCCCGGTTCGCCGACCTCGGCGCCGGCCTGGTCACCTTGGGCGACACGACCGGCGTCGCGACCCCGCCGTCGGTCCGCGCGCTGTTCGCCCGGCTGGACCCCGCGGTGCCGGTGGTCGCGCACTTCCACAACACGCGCGGCACCGGCATCGCCAACGCCGTCGCGGCCCTCGACGCCGGCTGCCGGAACTTCGACACCGCGATGGGCGGCGTCGGCGGCCACCCGTCGGCCATCTCCTACGGCGCCGGCCTCACCGGGAACGTCTGCACCGAGGACCTGGTGAGCCTGTTCGACGCGATGGGCGTCGACACCGGCATCGACCTCGACCAGCTCGCCAAGGCGTCCGCCGCCTGCGAAGAAGCTCTCGGCCGTCCCCTGCACAGCATGGTCGCCCGCGCCGGCTTCACCCCGACCCCGAACCAGGAGACCCCGTGACCGTCATCGCCGAGGACCACGGCGCCGTCCGCGTCCTGACGCTGAACCGGCCCGAGAAGCTCAACGCCCTGAACACGGCCCTCACCCGAGACCTGAGCGAAGCCTTCTCGGCGGCCGACGCCGACCGCGACATCCGCGCACTGGTGCTCACCGGCGCCGGCCGCGGCTTCTGCGCGGGCGCCGACCTCGGCGAGTTCTCGGAGCTGACGCCCGAGCACGCCGATGCCGTCCTGGACCGCGCCGCGCTCACCGCGAAGCTGCAGGTGCAGGCGCGGCAGCTGCGGATCCCGGTGATCGCGGCCGTGCGCGGTGCCGCGGTCGGCGGCGGCGCCGGGCTCGCCATCGGGGCCGACATGGTCGTCGCCGGCACCGACCTCAAGTTCGGCTACCCCGAGCTGAGGCACTCGATCGTCCCGGCGCTGGTGATGACCGGGCTCGTGCACCACCTCGGCCGCAAGCTCGCGTTCGAGCTGGTCAGCACCGGGCGCCTGCTCACCGCCGCCGAGGCCTTCGAGCACGGCTTGGTCAACCGGGTCGCCGACCCCGCCGAAGTGCTGCCCGCCGCGCTGGCGATCGCCGAGCACTGGGCGAAGGTCGAACCGCGGGCGATCGCCGCCGCGAAGGACCTCTTCTACCGCGTCGCCGACCTGCCGGCCGACGCCGCCATGCGGGCCGGGCAGGACGTCAACGCGCTGATGCGGGGGTTCCGCCGATGACCGGCCCGCTGGCCGGGATCACCGTCCTCGACTTCTCCCGCGTCCTCGCCGCGCCGCTGGCGACGCAGATCCTCGCCGAGCTCGGCGCGACCGTCGTCAAGGTCGAACGCCCGGGCACCGGCGACGAGACCCGCGGCTTCGAACCCCGGCTGCCGCACGGTGAAAGCGCGTACTTCTTCGCCTTCAACCGGGGCAAGAAGTCCGTGACGCTCGACCTCAAGGACCCGCGCGGCCAGGAGGTCGCGCGGAAGCTGGCGGCCGAAGCCGACGTCGTCGTCGAGAACTTCCTGCCCGGCGCGATGGACCGCATGGGCCTCGGGTACGCGGACCTGGCGCGCCCGGACCTGGTCTACGTGTCCGCGACCGGGTTCGGGCAGACCGGCCCGGACCGCGACCGCAAGGGCTACGACACCGTCTTCCAGGCGCTGTCCGGCGTGATGGCGATGACCGGCGAGCCCGACGGGCCGCCGTCGAAGACCGGGATCCCGGTGGCGGACCTGACTTCGGGGCTCTGGGTGGTCATCGCCGTGCTGTCCGGGCTGGCCGGGCGCGCGGCGACCGGGCGGGGCCGGCACCTCGACGTGTCCATGATGGACGTCCAATTGAGCCTGCACGCGCTCAACGCCGCCCGGCTCTTCGCGCTCGGCGAGGACCCGGTGCGCACCGGCACCGAGCACCCGGGCCGCGTGCCGTCGGCGGCGTTCCAGGCCGGGGACGGGGAATGGCTGCACATCAGCGGCAGCGACCAGCACTGGGGTCCACTGTGCGCGGTCCTCGAGCTCGACGACCTGGCCGCGGATCCGGTGCTGCGGGGCAACTCCGGCCGCGTCGAGCAGCGTGCCCGCGTGATGAAGGCGTTGCGTGGCGCGATCGCCCGGCACGACCGGGACGCGCTCGTGAAGGAGCTGCGCGCGGCCGAGGTCCCGGCCGGTGCGGTCCGCTCGGTGCGGGAAGCGCTCGCCGATCCGCACGCCGTCGCGCGGGGCGTCGTCGGCGAGTTCACCCACCCGGCGGAGGGGACGTTCCCGGCGCTGCGGACGCCCCTGCGTGAGACTGGCGGTGAGCCGACGTCGGTGGGCACGCCGCCCCGGCTCGGCGCCGACACCGACGACGTCCTGGCCGGCCTGGGGCTCGGCCCGGCCGAAATCGAGGGCCTGCGGGCCGCGGGGGTGATCCGATGACCGAGCGCGTGCGCGTCACCGTCGAAGACGGGATCGCGCGGGTCGAGCTGACCCGGCCCGAGGCCCGCAACGCCGTGGACCTGCCGATGTGCCACCAGCTGCGCGAGGCGTTCGAGGCGCTCGACGACGACGTCCGGGTGGTGCTCCTGAGCGGGCGCGGGCCGGTGTTCTGCGCGGGAGCCGATCTCAAGGAACGCACCGGCAAGGACGCCGCCTGGGTGCGGCGGCGCCGCGTCGCCTCCTTCGCCGCGTACGCCGCCATCGAGCAGTGCCGGGTGCCGGTCGTGGCCCTGGTGCAGGGCGCGGTCGTCGGCTCGGGCGGCGAAATCACGCTCGCCGCCGACTTCGCGCTGGCCGCGTCGGGGACGGTTTTCCGGTTCCCGGAGCCGCACTGGGGTACCGTCGGCGCGACCCAGCGCCTGCAGCGCGCCATCGGCAAGCGCCGGGCCAAGGAACTGCTGTTCACCAACCGCCCGCTCGGTGCGGAAGAGGCCGCCGACCTGGGCGTCGTCACCCGCGTCGTCCCGGCGGACGCGCTCGCCGAGACCGGCGACGAAACGGCCGCGCGCATCGCGAAAGCGCCGCCGCTGGCCATCTCGCTCACCAAGCGCGCGGTCGACCTCGGCTCGGAAACCGACCTCGACCGCGGGATCCGCATCGAGCTGGCGGCGATCGAACAGTGCCTCGCCGACGGCGGCTGGCGCGACGGCGTCGCCCGCTTCACCGCCGGGAACGGAGAACCGCGATGACCGACCTGCGCACCGCCTGCCCGCTGACCACGCACGAGGTGCTGGCGCGCGCGGCCCTGCTCGCGCCGGACGTCGAAGCCGTCGTCACGGACACCGAGCGGATCACCTACGGCGAGCTGGCCGAGCGGGTCACGCGGGTCCGCGCCGGGCTCGCCGCCGCCGGGATCGGCCGCGGCGACCGCGTCGGCATCTGCCTCGGCAACGGCCCGGACTGGGTGGCGCTGTTCCTGGCGATCGGGGCGGCGGGCGCGGTCGCGGTGCCGGTCAACACCCGGTTCACCGCCGGCGAAGTGCGCTACACGCTCGAGCACGCCCGTGTCCGGATGCTGTTCGTGGCGTCCCGGGTGCTCAACGTGGACTTCGCCGCGATGCTGCGGGAAATCGGCGTCGAGTCCCTCCCCGGGCTCGAGAAGGTCGTCGTGCTCGGCGACGACGTTCCTCCCTTCGCTTCTTCGTGGGACGAGTTCCTGGCCGCGGCTTCGGCGGCTCCCGCACCGGTCGGCTCTCCCGACGACGTCCTGCTGGTGCAGTACACGTCCGGCACGACGTCGCGGCCGAAGGGCGTCCTGCTCACCCACCGCAGCATGTGCGCGGACGCGTTCTTCTCCGGCGCGCGGATGGGCCTGCGCCCCGGCGACCGGTTCCACTCCGCGCGGCCGTTCTTCCACGTCGCCGGCAGCACGCTGTCCGTGCTGGCGTCGATCCAGCACGCGACGACGCTGGTGACGATGCCGAAGTTCGAGCCGGAAGAAGCCTTGCGGCTGCTGGAAGCCGAGCGCTGCACGCACTTCTCGGGCAACGACACCATCGCGCTGCTGCTGCTCAACCACCCCTCGCGGCCATCGCGGGAGTTGTGCTTGCGCGGCGCGTGGGTGGCCGCGTCGCCGACCGTGATCCGGCGGGTCATCGACGAGCTCGGCGCGCGCGAATGCGTTGCGGGGTATGGGCTTTCGGAGGCGTCGCCGAACGTCGCCCAGTCGGCCTGGTGGGAGCCGGAAGAGCTCCGCGCGTCCGGCGCGATGGCCGTCGAACCCGGCGTCGAGGTGCGGATCCGCGACTTCGCCGGCGACCGCGACTGCGCGCCCGGCGAACCCGGCGCGGTGCTGGTGCGCGGCTGGAACGTGATGGTCGGCTACCTGGACGACCCGGTGAAGACGGCCGAGACGATCGACGCCGACGGCTGGCTCGCCACCGGCGACGTCGGGCTGCTCGACGAGACCGGGCGGTTCCACTTCACCGGCCGCACCAAGGACATCATCCGCGTCGGCGGCGAGAACGTGGCCCCGGCCGACATCGAAGACACCCTGCACCGGCACCCGATGGTGCGCCAGGCGGCCGTGGTCGGCGTGCCGGACGCGCGGCTGGTCGAGGTGCCGTTCGCGTTCGTCGTGCTGACCGGCCCCGGCGTCTCCGAGGAGGAGCTGCTGGGGTGGGCGCGGGCGCGGATGGCGGGCTTCAAGGTGCCGCGGCACCTGCGGATCGTCGAGGGCTTCGAGGGGATCGGGATGACCGCGAGTTCGAAGGTGCAGAAGAACCGGCTCGCCGCGCACGCGCGTTCCCTGCTGGAGCGGGCATGACCCGCATCTCGACGTCGGTCACCGGACTGCTGGGGATCGACCTGCCGATCGTGCAGGCCGGGATGTCGTGGGCGTCGTCGTCTTCGGCGCTCCCGGTGGCGGTTTCGAACGCGGGCGGGCTCGGCGTGGTGGCGGCGGGGCCGATGCGGCTGTCCGACCTGGACCGGGTGCTGACCGAGGTGGCCGCGGGCACGTCGCGGCCGTGGGCGGTCAACCTGCCGCTGTACCGCGCGGGCGTCGACGAGGTCATCGAGCTGGTGCTGCGGCACCGGCCGCCGGTGCTGATCGCGTCGCAGGGCGGGCCGCGCCGGTACCTCGAACGGTTCCACGGGATCGGGACGCGCTGCCTGCACGTCGTGGCCGGGGTGCCGCACGCGCTGAAGGCGGCCGCCGCCGGCGTCGACGGCCTGGTCGTCGTCGGCGCCGAGGCCGGCGGCCACCCGCCGCCCGCGATGGTGACGACGTCGGTGCTGGTCCGCGCGGTCGCCGCGGCGGTGCCCTCGACGCCGGTGATCGCGTCCGGCGGGATCGCGGACGGTGCCGGGCTGGCCGCGGTGCTCGCCCTCGGCGCCGGCGCCGCCCAGTTCGGCACGCGGTTCCTGGCCAGCACGGAGGCGTCGGTGCACCCCGCGTACAAGGAGGCGGTGGTCGCGGCCGGGGTGGACGGCACCCGCACGGTCGGGCACGGGCTGGGCGTGATCCGCGCCCTGGACAACGACTTCACGGCGCGGATGCTGGCCCTGGAGGAGTCCGGCGCCGAGGAAGACTTGCGGCGCAAGGCTTTCCAGGCGGCCACGCTGCGCGATGCGGCGTTGCACGGCGAGGTCGCCGAGGGGAAGCTCGAAGCGGGCCAGTCGGCCGGGCTGGTGGATTCCGTGCTGCCCGCGGCCGACATCGTGGCCCGGATCGTGCGGGAGTACCGGGCGGCGCGCGCCGGACTCCCGCCGATCACCTGAGCGTCACTCGGCGGCGGCCGCCAGGATGACCTCGGCGACGACACCGGGCTGCGACACCGCGACGGCGTGCGAGGCGTCGATCCGCCGGACCGTCGACTTCGCGCGCTCGGCCATGAACTCCTGAGCGGCGGCCGGGATGGCGTTGTCCTGGTTGGCGATCAGCGTCCACGAAGGCAGCTTCGACCAGGCCGGGGTGCCCTCGAACGGCGCGGCGAGCGCCTGCTGCGCGACGGCCCGCTGGGTGACGGCCAGTACCGCGGCGGTCTCGGCGGGTACGTCGCCGGCGAAGACCTCGGCGAAGTCTTCCGGCTTGATCGACAGCTCGGGGTTGCCGTCGTGCACCAGGACGTTCGTGGTTTCCGGGCCGAGCTTGGCACCCGGGTAGCGGCCGGACAGCTCGAAGACGCTCTCCCCCGCGTCGGGCTGGAAGGCGGCGATGTAGACGAGGGCGCGGACGTTCGGCGTCTCGGTGGCGGCGCGGGTGATCAGGGCGCCGCCGTAGGAGTGGCCGGCCAGGACGACGGGGCCTTCGACGCCGTTGACGACGTCCGCGACGTAGGCCGCGTCGGACTCGAGGCCGCGGAGCGGGTTGGCCACGGCGACGACCGGATAGCCGTTCTCCTGCAGCTTCGACACGACGCCGGTCCAGCTGGAGGAGTCGGCGAAGGCGCCGTGGACCAGGACGATGGTGGGCTTGCTCATGGCTGGCTCCTTGAGAGAGAACGATCAGTCTTTCTGCTCCCCGAACTCTGCCTCGTCCCGAGAGCGGGCGCAATGTGACGAAGCCGATCTGGCAGAACGATCGGTCTTTCTTTATGCTGGCCGGATGACGTCTGCCCCGGTGCACCCGAAGGACCGGCTGCTCGCGACCGCGTCCCGGCTGTTCTACGCGGAGGGCATCCACGCGGTGGGCGTCGAGCGCCTGGTGTCGGAGGCCTCGGTGACGCGGGCGACGTTCTACCGCCACTACCCGACGAAGGACGACCTGGTGGCGGCGTACCTGACGGAGACGAGCCACCGCATCCGCGCGGCGGTGGACGCCGCACGAGCGGGCAAACCCCCACGCGAAGCCCTGGCGGCGGCGTTGTCGGTGGTGGGCGACGCGACGTGCGGCGAAGACTTCCGCGGCTGCCAGTTCCTCAACGCGGCGGCGGAGTACCCGGATGCGGAGTCCCGGGTCCGCCGGGTGATCGAGGACCACCGGCGGTGGTTCTTCGAGGTCCTCCGGGATGAGGCGGCGGCGTTGGGGCACCCGGAGCCCAGCCACGCGGCGCGGGTGTTGGTGCTGTTGCGGGACGGCGCCTTGCACGGCGGCGAGCTGGACGACGCGGAGACGGTCCGGGTGACCTTGCGGCGGGCCGTGGAGGAGTTCTTCCCGGCCTGACCCGCCACGAGGGCACCCCGCACCCCCGGAGGCCCTCGGAGCCGGCCGCCCGCGGCAGCACCGCTCGCGGCGGCCACGTGGTCTTTCCCACCCGACCACCGCCGCTGTCGCGTGGTGGAATGGGATGTGCCGCCCGAACCCCTCCCCCGGATCGCGCGTCCCCGCACGCTGCTGTTCGCCCTTCCGGCGGCCGGGCGGAGATGGGGCGCCGGGCTTCGGGCCGCCGCCGCGGTGGCCGTCCCCGGCGGGCTCACCGTCCTCACCGGACACGCGGACGTAGCGCTCTTCGTCACCTTCGGCGCCTTCGCCGTCCTCTACGGCGAAGGCCGCCCCTACCGCGTACGCGCCCGAGTCGTCCTCGCCGCCGCCGCGATGCTGGTGCTCGCCGCCGCCCTCGGTGCCGTCGTCGGGAGCTCCGGCGGCCACGAAGCCGCCGTCATCGTCGTGGTCATCGCCGTCGCCGTGCTCGCCGTCTACGCCGTGGACGCGCTCCGGCTCGGGCCGCCCGGCGCCCTCTTCTTCGCCCTCGTCTGCGGCGGCGCGACCGTCGCCGCGGAATCGGGCGCCGGCCCGGTCGCCATCGTCGTCTGCACCGCGCTGGGCGGCCTCGCCTCGGCGATCGTCTCCATGGCCGGAAGGCTCACCGACAGGACCAAACCCGAGCGCGCCGCCGTCCGACGAGCCGTCGCCGCCGTCGACGCGGCGGCCGAGAACCCCGGCGCCGAAGCCCGCCACAGCGCCGGCTCGGCGATTTCCGCGGCCTGGAACGCCGTCCACGACGCCGGTCACGGACCCGGCTCCGAACTCGCCGCCACGCTGATCGCCGCCCACCGCCGGTTCGCCGACGCCACCGGCGGCCAGGAGGAAACCACCCTCCCGCTCCCCCGCCCCAGCGTGGGCTACCGGCTGCGCCGGTCGGCGACCCTCCGCTCGCACGCCATGGTGACGGCGCTGCGCGTCGGCGTCACCTGCGCCGCCGCCGGGAGCCTGAGCGCGAGCCTCGGTCTCGCACGCCCGCACTGGGCGATCCTCAGCGCGCTCGTCGTCCTGCAGCAGGGCACCGACCGCATGCGCGCCAACGTCCGCGGACTGCAGCGGTTCGCCGGCACCGCGGTCGGCCTCGGGTTGTTCGCCGCCGTGTCCGCGGTTTCGCCCGCCGGGCTCGCGCTGGTCGCGACGATCGCCGTGCTGCAGTTCTGCATCGAGCTGTTCGTGCCGCGCAACTACGCGGTCGCCGTCGTCTTCATCACGCCGGTCGCGCTGCTCGCCGGGGGCGCCGCGGCGAGCGGTCCGATCGGGCCGGTGCTGCGCGACCGCCTCGTCGAGACCGTGCTCGGCGTCGCGCTCGCCGTCCTCGCGCAGTACCTGCTCGCCCCGAACGCGCACCGCACGACGTTCCGCTGGACCGAAGCCCGCATCCGCGCCGGGGCCCGGGCCGTGCTCGAGACCACCGGCCGGGCGGCGCGGCGCGACCTGCAGTTCGAG
Organism: Amycolatopsis sp. NPDC049159; assembly: GCF_040648295.1. Classification (NCBI taxonomy): domain Bacteria; kingdom Bacillati; phylum Actinomycetota; class Actinomycetes; order Pseudonocardiales; family Pseudonocardiaceae; genus Amycolatopsis; species Amycolatopsis sp. NPDC049159. The sequence continues at coordinate 19,649 of NZ_JBEZDL010000043.1, read as the reverse complement.
CTCGAAGGCGCCACCCGCGCCGCGGTCGACTCCGCGCACAACGACGTCCGCTGGACCCGGGAGCACTGGCCGGCCCACGCCGCGCTCGTCCACCTCGGCTACGACCTCCTCGCGGCGTGCTGGGCCGGGGACGTCGACCGCGAACGCTGGGCACCGGCGTTCCGGTCACCTGCGTAAACCCGGCAAAACTAGGCCGAACGGGTTACCTTGAACGCGAAAGGTGACGGAGGTCCGGCATGGCGGCAGAAGACGCGTCCCGCGCCCCGGCCTGGGTCGAGCCGATGCTCGCCAAGGCCGACGGCGGACGGTTGCGCAGCGGCCCCGAATGGGCGTACGAGTACAAGCTGGACGGCTACCGCGCGGCCATGCGCATCGCCCCCGACGGCACCACCGTCCTCACCAGCCGCAACAACATCGACTTCACCGCCGAATTCGCCGATCTCGACGGCGTCCTCGCCCCGGCGCTCGACGGCCGGGCCGCCTACCTGGACGGCGAAATCGTCGTCTACGGCGAGGACGGCCGGATCGACTTCGAGCTGATGCAGGAACGCCGCGGCCGCTACGTCCGGCACCAGAGCGGGCCACCGGGCCGCGCGTTCGAGGACGTGCCCGTCCGGTTCCTGGCCTTCGACCTGCTCCGGCTCGGTGACCGCAGCCTCCTCACCACGCCGTACGACGAGCGCCGCGCCCTGCTGGCGAGCCTGCCGATGCCCGACCCGTACCGCGTCTCGGTGGTGCGCGCGGTCACCTTCGACGAGCTCGCCGCCGACCGCCGCACGCCGGCCGACTTCCTCGCCCACGCCGCGTCGGCCGGGTACGAAGGCGTCGTCGCGAAGCTGCGCAGTTCCGCTTACGTGCCCGGGCAGCGGCCGGACTCCTGGCTCAAGCACCCGCTGATCCGGACCCAGGAAGTCGTCGTCTGCGGCTGGCGGCCGGGCCAGCGCAGCTTCACGGGCACGCTCGGCGGCCTGCTGCTCGGCGCGCACGACCCGGCGACCGGCGCCCTCGTCTACATCGGCGACGTCGGCACCGGCTTCAGCCAGGCCGCCCGCGCCGATCTGAAGGCTCAATTGGAGCGTCTGGAGCGCCGCACGCACCCGTTCGTGTCGGCGCCGCCGCGCGAAGACACGGTGCGCGCCCGCTGGGTCGAACCGCGGCTGGTCGGCGAGGTCGTCTACCGGCAGTTCACCCGCGCGGGGCGCGTCCGCCACACCGCCTGGCGCGGCCTGCGCGCCGACAAGGACCCGGCCGACGTCATCGCCCCGCGCGCGGTGCCGCACGAGCCACCGCCCCCGCCACCCGAGAACCGGATCACCGTCCAGGCGGGAGATCGACGGCTCACACTGTCCAATTTGGACAAGGTGCTGTACCCCGCGGACGGCTTCACCAAGGGCGAGGTGATCAACTACTACTCCCGCGTCGCGCCAGTGCTGCTGCCGCACCTGGCCGGCCGCCCGGTGACGTTCATCCGCTACCCGAACGGCGTCGACGGCGAGAAGTGGTTCGAGAAGAACGCCCCGAACGGCGCCCCGTCCTGGCTGCGCACGGCGCGCCTGCCGAGCACCGGTTCACGCGGCAGCGGCGACAGCATCGACTACCCGCTCCTGGACGACCTCCCGGGCCTGGTGTGGGCGGCGAACATGGCCGCGCTCGAACTCCACGTTCCTCAGTGGACGGTGACCGACGGCGCGCGAGGCCTGCCGGACCGCCTGGTGTTCGACCTGGATCCCGGCCCCGGCACGTCCATCGTGGACTGCTGCCGGGTGGCCGAGCGCCTGCACGACGTCCTGGTGGCCGACGGGCTCACGCCGTACGCGAAGACGTCGGGCTCGAAGGGGATGCAGCTCTACTGCGGCATCGAAACCGCCGACGCGGCAGCCCCGTCCGCCTACGCGAAGCGGCTTGCCCAGCGCCTCGCGAAGGAGACGCCGGAGACGGTGACCGCGGTGATGGCGAAGGCGCAACGCAGCGGCCGGGTGTTCATCGACTGGAGCCAGAACAACCCGGCCAAGACAACGGTGGCCCCGTATTCCCTGCGCGGCCGCGACCACCCGACGGCCTCGACCCCGGTGACGTGGGAGGAGGTCCGCGCGTGCCGGCACGTCACCCACCTGACGTTCACCGCGGAGGACGTCCTCGACCGCATCACCGATGCGGGTGATCTCCTCGCCGGGCTGATCGGTGCGCGAGCGCCGTTGCCTTAGCGGCGAAGGAGGCGCTGGGCCCGTCCGATGAGTCCGTTGAGTCCGTTGAGGACAGAACCCTTGCGACGGTGGGTGGCCGGCCGCGCGGGGATTTCCGGCTTCGGCTCGGGGTGGGCCTGCGGCTCCGCTTCCGCTTCGGCGCGCGGCGAGGGGATCTCGCCGGTGATGGTTCCGGAATCCGGAACCATCACCTCGGGCCGCTCGGCCACGGCCTGTCGCTGCGGTTCGCCCGCGTACTGCCGCTCTGGCGCTTCGGTGTCGGCCGCCCGCCGCTCTTGCGCCACCGCGGTCGGCCGCCCTGTCCCCTCACCAACCCGCGGATCCACCGCCCCCTGCCGCTCACCCGCCGCAGCATCCTGCCACTCGGGCGCAGCCCCGCTTACTCCCCGCAGATCCGCCGGACCTCGCTGCTCATCCGCCCCGGCGGACCATTGCCCCGGCTCCGCCGGCCTTTGCTGCGCCGGCACCGCTGCTGCCACATCTCGCGGATCCACCGCTGCCTGCCGCTCACCAGCCGCCGTATCCCGCCGCTCCGGCCCAACTGCGCTTACTCCCCGCAGATCCGCCGGACCTCGCTGCTCAGCCACCGCTGTGGACCGTTGCCCCGGCTCCACCGGCCCTTGCTGCGCGGGCACCACTGCCACCACACCTGGCGGGTCCGCCTCCCCCTGCCGCTCATCCACCGCCGGACCTCGCTGCTCATCCACCACCGCGGACCATTGCCCCGACTCCACCGGCCCTTGCTGCGCGGGCACCACTGCCCCCACACCTGGCGGATCCACCCGCGGGTCAGCCGTCCCCTGCTGCTCACCCGCCGCCGCATCCCGCCACTCCGGTGCCACTCCACCAACTCCCCACAGATCCGCCGGACCTCGCTGCTCATCCACCGTCGTGGACCGTTGCCCCGACTCCGCCGCACCTTGCCGCGCTGGCACCACACCTCGCGGATCCACCGGCCCCGGCCGCTCCTGCGCCACCGCGGTCGGCCGCCCTGTCCCCTCGCCGACCACCTGCGGATCCAACGCCCCCTGCCGCTCAGCCACCTCAGCATCCCGACGCTCCGGCGAAACCGCGCCAACTCCCCGCGGATCCACCGCCCCCTGCGCCATCACGGTCGGCCGCCTTGCTGTCCCCTCGCCAACTCCCCGCGGGTCCGCCACGCGCTCCCACTCCGGCGAAACTTCGCCAACTCCCCGCGGATCCGCCACCCGCTCCCGCTCCAGCACCCCCGCCGGCTCGTTTCGCGGCGTCGGCGCGAGCATCTCCGGCGTCACCATCGGCGTCATGAGCGGCGTGTGCGCGGCATCCGCGTTCGGCCGCGCAGGCTCGCGGGCCACCGGGTAGCGGGCCAGCGGGTCGGCTTCGCGGGCGCGGTGGCCGCGCAGCAGTCCGCAACACCCCAGCAAGCCGAGCAGGCCCAGCAGACCCCACCACACCGTCATGACGGTCTCCCTTCCTCCCGGCGACGGGTATCCGGCCCCCGCCTCCCCAACCCCGGCGCTACCCCTGTGGGTGACACTCAGCCCAGTTGCGGCACGTCGCCCGGGAACGTCACCGGCAGCTCGTACAGCCCCCTCGCCGTGCGGCCGCCGCCGAGCCAGCCGTGGAAGTAGATGTGGCCGTCCACCACGTCGGCGCCGCCCGGGGCGTCCACTTTGCCGCCGAGGAGCTCGGCCGACAGGAACTGGGCGTCGGCCTTCACGAACGGGCCGGCCAGGGTCGGCGCCGACGCGTAACACGTGTGGTAGCCCGAACTCTGGAACGTGTCCGCCGAGTAGAACAGCAGGTACCGGCTCGCCGTCTTCACCACCGAAGGCGCCTCGACGACCGCCTTCTCGGCCGTCAGGTCGGCCCTCAGCAACTCGGTCCGCGGACCGGTCAGCGAGCGCCCGTCGGCCTGCAGCCGCTGCGCCCAGATCGCCGCCGGGGCGCCGGTCGCCGCGCCGTCGCTCTTGTAGAGGAGGTAGCGGGTTCCGTCCGCGTCGACGAACGTCTGCGGGTCGATGTCGCCGTGGTCCTCGGGCACGCACACCAGCGGCCGGTCGCCGGCCGGGGTGTACGGGCCGTCCGCCTTCGCCGCCGTCGCGACGCCGAGGCACATCTCGCCGCCCGCCGTCTGCGCGGCCGAGAAATAGAGGACGAACGTGCCGTCCGCCAGCTGCGTGACGTCCGGAGCCCAGAACCCGCCGTCCGGTTTGGCCCACTTGGGCACCGCGCCGAGCGCGTCGCCGACCACCCGCCACGGCCCTTCCGGCGCCGCGGCGGTCGCGAACGGGACGCGCCCGGAACCTGTGCTCGTCGAGAACGCGAAGTAGCCCCCGGCGGTCTTGACGACGTCCGGGTCGGGGAAGTCCTGGTTGATCAGCAGCCGCGGCGCGGAGGCCGCCGCCGCCGGTGGGGCGACCGTGAACGCGGCCAGGAGCACGGCTACGGGAGCGAGCAGGAAGTTCTTGAAGCCCATGAACGATTCTCTTGAGAGCGCAACGGTTTCGGCAACGGCAGACGGAGGTCGTCACCGGGAAGCGTGGACTTGCCCGCGCGCCCGGATCGAGTGGATTCGACCGGCCGCCGCGGGGTAGCCGCCCTCTCATGCACGCGAGGAACGGACGGGGTGCGCACCGCGCCGGGCACGCCGTCGGAGAGGCCGAAGGCGCCGCGTCCCGGCAGCGGGAACCCTGGGGTGCACCGGGAAAACCGGTGGACCGGCGGTCGCCGTTCTTCACCGGTCTCCTGGCGGCGGCCGGGGTGGCGGTCACGATCGCCGTCGTCGAGGTCGTCCTCGCCGCCTCGGATGTGCTGCTGCTGATCGGGATCGCGTTCTTCCTCGCGGTCGGCCTCGAACCGCTGACCGCCCGGCTCACGCGCCGCATGCCTCGGGCGCTCGCCGCCGCCGTGGTCGTCGTGACCGGGCTGGCGGTCCTCGGTGGCGCCGTCGCCGCGGCGGCCGTCCCGCTCACCGATCAAGCCACCCGGCTGCGCGACCTGGCCCTGCTGCGCGAGCCGGGATCGCTGCTGGCACAAGCCAATGAGGCGTTCGGTCTCGAAGCCGCCATCCGGTCGATCCACGTGGCGGACGTCGCGAAGCCACTTGCTGCGGTGCTCGGCGACACCCTGATCGTCGTGGTGCTGGCGACGTACTTCGCCGCCGACTTCCCGCGGGTCCGCACGGCGCTGTACCGGCTGGCCCCGCGAACCCGGCGGCCGCGGGTGATCCTGATCGGCGACGCGGTCTTCCGGAAGGTCGGCGCGTACCTCGTCGGCAACGTCGTCGTGTCGCTGATCGCGGGCGTGGCGACGTTCGCCTGGCTCTGGGCCTTCGGCGTGCCGTACCCGCTGGTGCTGGCCGCGCTCGTCGCCGTGCTCGACCTCGTCCCGGTGGCGGGCTCGGTGGCGGCGGGGGCCGGGACCAGCCTGGTCGCGCTGACGGTGTCCACGCCGGTCGGGCTGGCCACTGCCGGTTTCTTCGCCGGCTACCGGCTTTTGGAGGACTACGTGCTGCTGCCGAAGATCGTCGGCCGCGCCGTCCGGGTGCCGGCGCTGGTCACCGTCGTCGCGGTGCTGCTCGGCTTCGAACTGCTCGGCGTGGTCGGCGCGTTCGTCGCGGTCCCGGTCGCGGCCGCCGTCCTGCTGGTCGTGCGGGAAGTGGCGGTCCATCGGCTCGACCGGACGTGAAAAGCCGCCGCGCGAAGACTCCGCGCGGCGGCTCCGACCGGACCGGTCAGTTGCCCTGGGCGGTCCCGCCGTCGGCGATTTCGCCCGCCGAGCAGTTGTTCGGGGTCGCGCCTTCGGCGTCGTGCTCGCCCGGGGAGAGCACCGGGACGTCGATGCCTTCGGCGACGTCGCGGACCGGCACCTGGACGCCGAGCACGTTCACGTTGTCGTCGCAGACCCCGCCGACGACGTTGAGGTTGTGCACGGCGTCGAGGTTCTGCACGTTGCCGAGGCCGATCTGGTCGCTGTGGTCGACCGGGTGGCCGGCGACGGTGATGCCGGTCGCGGACGCGGATCCGCCGAGCACCGCCATCCCGGCGGCGAGTGCGGTGGCGACGAAGCCGAGTTGCTTGATCACGGGAAGAGAACTCCTTATCACCACCCACCGGACGGTCCGGTGGGAGCTCGGGGGGACACCCCGGGCCGGCTTCGGTTCGCCGGGCCCGGGGTTGTCGGTTAAGGTGCGGTCACGCCGGGTGGGACCGGCGCACGTCTCCAGCGTCATGGCCGGTCCCACCCGTGCCGGCGTCGTCCGACGTCGCGGCGTGCCCGGGACGCGGAACAGGAGTGTGCAGCTCGCTCCGTGTTCCGGGCACGCGGTGCGACATCGACGCAACCGCCGGATTTCCGCGCTGGGAGCCGGCATTCGCACACACAGCGAGCGGCTCCGGCGCGGAAACTCAGTTGCCCTGGCTCGTGCCGCCGTCGACGACGCCGCCCGAGGCGCAGTTGTACGGCGACTCGCCGCTGGCCTCGGACTCGCCCGGCGACAGGATCGGCACGCCGATGCCGTTGAGCGAGTCGCGGATCGGCACCTGGACGCCGAGGACGTTGACGTCGTTGCCGCAGAGGCCGAGGGTGCCGTTGACGTTGTGCAGCACGTCGGTGTTGTTCAGGTTCACCAGACCGACCTGGCCGGTGTGGTCGTAGCTGCCGTGGTGGTGCCCGTGGTGGTGGCCGTCCGGGGTGTCGGCCGAGGCGATGCCGCCGGCCAGGAACGCGCCGGCCGCCGCGGCTGCCGTGACGAACCCGATCTTCTTCAGCATGGATTTGCTCCTCGATAAGCGATTGCGTCGGACGGGACGGCAGTGAAGGTGTGTTCTCCGGCCCGTGTGAGGGAAACGTACTGACGCGCCGGCGTCGTTTCCACTTCGCGCCACCATCGTGTGGGTGTCGCAAGTCCCTGACCACGCGACGAGTGGTCCGATCGGGTTAGCGGGGATTCATTTTCCCGCATCTTTCCTTTCCCATGGTGCGGGCGGAAAGCTTGCGCGGCAAGGAGATTCCGGGCACGCCGAAGAGCCCCGCACCGCCGTGGGTGCAGGGCTCTTCGGTGCGAAGGGTCGCTAGCCGGGCCAGGCCTCGGCTTCGGCGGTCAGCGCGGTGGTCACGTCGATTTCGCCGGACCGCACCCGCCACGCGAGCGAGCCCGGCCGCGGCTGCACGAGGTGCCAGCCGGTGACTTCTTCATCGGTGTAGCAAGGGTTTTCGTCGTCCCCGATGCCCAGCGCGGCGAAGTACTGGCGCGCGGGCCAGGTTTCGGGAACCCAGGCACGAGCCCACCGCACGACGATCCTGGCGAGGTCGTTGCGGCCGTCCGCCGGATGGATCAGGCGGTCGCCGGTGGTGCAGATGAGACGTGGTGTATAGGTCGCGCCGAGCGGGGCGACCACGAGATTACTGTTCATTCCTCCCCCGAGCCCACAACAGTGGACGGTGTTTCCCAGTGCGGATACGCAGCTGCGTGGAAAAGGGAAGGACGCCGGCGGTGGACGCGCGCGCACGGCACGTCCTTCCACGGCTCCGGCTTGAACCGGGCCCCATCTTACAAAAGCGCGACCGGGGCCCGAAACGGGGTCGGGGAAACGAAACCGTCCCCCGTTCCCGTGACGACGGGTGTGAACGGGAACGGCGAGGGTACGCCGCCGGAGAACGACCTCACGACGGAAAGGACGACCGGCGATGAACGGAATGGCCAGGAAGTGGCTGTGCGGCCTCGCGGCGGCGGGCGCGATCGCGCTGGCGGGGACTTCGCCCGCGTCGGCGGATCTCGCGCGGGCCGACGACCACGTGACCACGCAGGACGACAACGGCGACAACGGGTTGTGGGGCCTGCTGGGACTCGTGGGGCTGCTCGGCCTGGCGGGGCTGGTGAGGCGCGGGCCGAAGGCCGACGCGATGGCGGGATACCCGGCGGCTCCGCCGGCCAACGCGTACCCGCCGGCGGAGCCGCGGCGGAATCCGCCGGGGGCTTGAGCCGTTGGTTCGCGTCTCTTGGCTGCGCTATTCCCGGCCCGGTTCCCCTCGGGGGATCGGGCCGGTTTCTGTCGGGCGGACGAAACGATGGCGGGTGGCCGAGCCGCGTTCCCCACCGGCCGCCGGGCTTGTTTCCGTCGCGGGACCGGGACGATGGCAGGTGGCCGAGCCACGTTTCTCACCTGCAGCTGGACTTGTTTCCGTCGCGGGACCGGAACGATGGCGAGTGGTCGAACCGTGTTCCCCAGCCGCAACCAGGCTTGCTTCTGCCGAAGAGACGGAACGACCGCGGGTGGCCGAGCCACGCTCCCCACCGGCAACCGGACTTGCTTCTGGCGAAGAACCGGAACGATCGCAGGTAGCAGAACCACACTCCCCACCGGCAACCGGACTTGCTTCTGCCGAAGGGACGGAACGATCGCAGGTGGCCGAGCCACGCTCCCCACCGGCAACCGGACTTGCTTCCGTCGCGGAACCGGAACGATCGCAGGTAGCAGAACCACACTCCCCACCGGCAACCAGGCCTGCTTCCGTCGCAGGACCGGCACCATCGACATCCGCCGAGCCGCATCCCCCACCGGCAACCGAAGTCGGTCTTGCCGCGGGACCGGCACGATCGCGGATTGCCGGGGCGCGGTGCTGCTTCCGGCCCGGTCCTCCACAGTGAGCCGTGCCCCCATCTCCCGCGAGCCCGTACCCGCCACAGGCGGCCGGACCGCGACGGTGGCCGCCACAACCCGCGCCCCCAACGGGAGCCGGTCTCGTTTCTGTCGGGCGACCGGGGGTCGAGCCGCATCCTCCATCGAAACCCGCGTCGAAACTGCCGTGAGCACCGGTGATCGAGCCGCGTCAGCGCCTGGCGGCCAAGTTTGCCAGGCGTCGAACGGCCCCACCCCCGCCGGCTCATCCCCGGAAAGCCGAGCGTTCGGCGATTGCGCAGGCGGCCGTCTGCCCTCGATGCCCCGCACCCCGTTTCCCCTCCACCCGCGCGGAACGCCCCGGCGCCAGTCACGCCGGGACGTTCCGCGTTTTCTCCAACGGGCGCCTTCGTGTCAGGTTCCCGGCACCGTGACGGCCGCGGATCCCGCCGGGAAACCCGGCACCGCGACCGGCACCCAGATTAGCGACGCACTCGCCGCGCAAGAAGTGGTCTTGCGACGTACCCTTCTTAAGAGTGGTATTCCGGCCAGCGGGCAAATGCGCATGATTACCCATTGATTTCTCACTTAAACTTCACCATCGGGTGGAAGTCGCGTGCCCCCCGAGAACCACTCTTCTCCTACCTTCCGTGAGGCGACCACCCACGATTCCACCATCCATCGTAATCTTGAACCTCGAACGAGTGACGCCATCACCCACGGTAATTGATCGGGAGAACCGCTTCACAATGGCTTCACGCGAACTCGATGTTTGTTCCGCGAATCCCGGACCCGGCGGGCACCGTCCGAAATCGACAGTCGACACCTGGCCCGGAGATGCGCTCGCGTCAATGCGGATCGGCGATCACCATGATCGGAGTCGGCATCGGAATTCCGGAGGAGTAGGACATGAAAAGTGCATTGGCCCGCGCGATCACGGTTTTCGCCACCGCGGCGGCGGTGACCCTCACCGGGGTCGGCGTCGCGACCGCCGGCGGCCCCGGCGGAAGCGGCTCTTCGAGCACGACCAGCGCGGCGGCGGAGGTCCAGCAGCTGCGCGACCAGCTCTCGGCCCGCGCGGACCGCGGGGACGTCCCCGGCACGCAAGCCACGCTCGGCGACCTCGACCCGCTGCTCACGGATCTGGCCCAGGGCAAGCGGTACACGATCCAGACCGAGGCGCGCGACACCGCGGCCACGGCGCAGCAGCAGAACACCGAAGCACGCAAGGGGGTCAGCGAGCTGGCGCGGAACGCGGAGCCGCGCCAGTCGCTGCCGCCCGTGTCGGCCCTGCTCAACGCGCTGGTGCAGCGGCTGCTGATCAGCTTGTCCTCGCTGGTGAACGACCTTCTCGGCGGGCTGCCCGTCCCGGTCGGTTAACCCGGCCGGACCCCCGGACGGACAAGCCGGCGAAAGCCCGGTGCGGAATCCGCACCGGGCTTTCGTCGTGGTTACGGAATCATTCGTAGACGACGTAAGCGGGCGCCGGGGTCAGCGCCAGCACCTCCGCCGGCGTCATCAGGTCCGCGCCGCGGCGGGTGTCCTCCTCGAAGAACAGCTTGAAGCCCGGCCGGACGTGGTCGGGCTTCGTCGTCATCAGCGTCTTCCACGTCGCCTTCTTGGCCGCGGCCGAGCCGATGCCGTCGACCACCTTCACCGGCGAAACTCCCTTGTGCGCCAGCAAAAGCTCCTCTTCACGCACCACCGAGGAAGCGACCTGGTGGTACACCATGACCTTCGCGGGCAGGCGGTGCGCTTCGGCCAGCTCCCCGAGGTACCGGGCGACCTCGTCGAGCTCGGCGCCGGTCGTGCGGCCGAACTTCCGGCCCGGCACCACCCCCGGTTCCACGGCCCACTCGGGATCGAGCGCGACCCCGACGTCGGGCTCGGTCAGCCAGTGTTCGTAGGCCCGCACTTCGGGGAGGAAGTCGGCGCGCCCGGGCTGGATGTTCAACAGCAGCAAGCCGTTCAGCGCCCGCGCGGCGTCGAGGTAGTCCCGCACGGTCGCGTCGTCACCGCGGCTGCGGTACATGCCGTCTTCGCCGGGCGAGCGGTGCACGGTGGTCGCGATCAGCTCGACGACGGGGGTGATCGGACGCCCGGCCGGGAACGCCTCGATCTGCTGCCGCAGCCGCCGGCTCGCCTCGGTGAGGTCGCCGGTCATCCGGCCGAGCGCTTTGGCGCCCGGCGCGCCGCAGAACCCGACGAGAAGGCTGTTCTCCACCGGGCTCGGGGGCGGCGACGGGGGTGGCGCGGGACTCGCCGTGACCGGAACAGCGAGTGCCTGTTCCCGCCGCGGTGCCCCGCACGCGCTCGTCACCAAACCCGCGAGAGCGGCGGTGAGCACCAGACGTCGGTCGAAGGTTCGTTCGGCGGCGGACGCCGTTTTCGGGACCATCGCGGGGAAATACCCGCCCGCGATCTCCGGGAAACCCGATCGCCGATGATCACCGCATCGTGCCGGGGCCGGTTCCGGGACTGTGTCCGCTGCCTGCGGAAACGTCGTTTTCGGGACTGTGCGGCGGAAAGTCGCGCTCACCCGACCCGGTGGGCCGGCCCGCGCCCGTCAGGGGCCGGCCGCACACTTCGGGCATGCGTTGCCTTTTCCGGTTCGGTGCCGGGTTCGCCGTCCTGCTCGCCGCGGCGGCCTGCGGTGCTCCCGCGGCACCGGCACCGGCCCCGCCACCCCGGCCGTCGCCCGCCGCCGCGCCCGTCCGCGTCACCGCCGCCTCGGCGCGCCAGGTGGGTGCGGACGAGCTCGGCCGGATCCCCGTGCTCATGTACCACCGGATCGCCGAGCACCCGCGGTCGGTGTACGACCGCACGCCCGCCGACTTCACCGCGGAACTCGAGCGGCTCGCGGCCGAGGACTACGTCCCGATCACGACCGCTGAGCTGGTTTCGCGCCGCATCGACCTCCCGGCCGGCGCCCACCCGGTGGTCTTGACCTTCGACGACGGCGACCCGAGCGCGTTCACCCTGACCCCGCAGGGACAACCGGCGCCGGGCACGGCGGTCCGGATCCTGCTGGACGTCGCCGCGGCGCACCCGAGGTTCCGGCCGGTCGCCAGTTTGTACGTCAACGAGCACCCGTTCGGCGACACCGATGGGCGCGCCCTGCGCTGGCTGGCGGACCACGGCTTCGAGCTGGGCAACCACACCCGGCAGCACACGAACCTGCGCTCCGCCTCCGAAAACGAGGTGACGGCGGCGATCTCGACGGAGGACGCGGCGATCCGCGAGGCGGTCCCCGGCTACCGGCCGACGACGTTGGCGCTCCCGTACGGGAGCCACCCGCGGCGCGAGGAACTGGCATTGCAAGGTCCCGGCTATTCGTACGGCGGGGCACTGCTCGTCGGGGCCGGGCCGGCACCGTCGCCTTGTTCGCCGCGGTTCGTCCCCGGCTCGATCCCCCGGATCCGCTCGCAGTCGGAGGGGCGCGACGCGGAATACGGCTCGAAGCACTGGCTCGACGAGCTCGCCGCACCGGAGGGCCACCGCTACACCTCCGATGGCGACCCGGCGACGGTGTCGTACCCAAGGTCCGAAGGTGCTCCGGCGCCGGCTTGTGCGAGCGTGGGCCTTGCCTACTGAACCGAAGGCCCGGGTCGATTGGCTGCCGCAGCCCCGTCCCCGGCCGGCTGCCGAGCCGCCACGGGTGGAGGAGGAGCTGCCGCGTCAACGGCGGGCGCGATGGCCTCGGCGCTCCGCGGAGGTTCCGCCCCGCCGGCGGCGCACCACCGAGGCACCGACCACGGAATCCATCCGCGCGACGCACGCTCCCAAGGCGACTCCGGCAGCCCCCAGCGGCGGCCGGAACTTGGCCGGTCCGCTCGGCGACGTTACTGGACAATCGGCGCCTCAACGCGGGCGAGGTGAGCGGCCCGAGCCCACCCGCAGCGGCACACGCCCGGCCAACCAGCCGCCTGCCGGGCACCGCCCGGCACCTCAACGCGACCAAGCGGACCTTCCCGAGCCGACACCGGCGCCCACCCGAGGCGGCACTCACTCGTCCGGCTTGCCTCCTGCGGAACTCTGGCCGGCCGACTTCGCCGACCCGGCACCCAAACGCGGCGGCACACACCCCACCGACCGACCTCCCGCCGAACTCCGCACGGCCGACTTCGCCGAGCCAGCACTTGCCCGAGGCGGCACACACCCGGCCGACCGGACTTCTGGAGAACTCCAGACGACCGACCTCCCCGGGACGGCGACACTGCCCACCCATAGCGAAACACGCCCGGCCGACCAGCCGCCTGCCCAACCCCACACGACCGAGCCAGCAGCGCTACCCACCCAGACCGACACACGCCCGGCCAACCAGCCGCCTGCCCAACTCCGCACGGCCGACCTCCCCGGGCCGACGGTACTGCCTGCCCTCAGCGACACGTGCCCGACCAACCAGTCTCCCGCCCGGCTCCCCACGGCCGAGCCAGTAGCGCTGCCCACCCACGGCGACACACGCCCAACTAGCCAGCCTCCCGCCCAACTCCACACGACCGAGCCAGCAACACCGCCCACCCACAGCGACACACGCCCAACTAGCCAGCCTCCCGCCCAACTCCACACGACCGAGCCAGCAGCGCTGCCCACCCAGACCGACACACGCCCGGCCAGTTGGCTGCCTGCCGAACTCCGCACGATTGACTCCCCAGCACCGACACGTGCCGGCGCACACCCGGCGGGCTGGCATCTCGCCGAACCTTCCCCGGCCGGCCTCCCCGAATCCCAACGGACTCCGCAGCCGGCCACCGCTCCCCCGACCACGGCCCAACTCCTCGGGCTCACAACCGAAACCCCGCCGGCGGAACCCCGAGAACCGCAAACCCCCGTGGCGTGGTGGCCGCCCGCGGTTCTCGTGTTCGCCATCGCGCTCTCCGCCGCCTTGCTCCTCACCCCGCGTGCCGTCGAACCCCGTCGTGTCGCCGGCGTTGCCTGGCCGCGGCAGACGACCGCCACCACCGCTCGGCCGGCGCCCGAACCCGCCGCGCTGCCCGAGGGGGTGCCGATCACCCCCACCGGCTCTGGCGACTGGCAGGTCCTCCCCGGCCCGGCCACCGCCGCCGGTACCGGAGCCCGCCTCATGACCTACACCGTCGAAACCGAAGGCGGTGTCGACGTCCCCACCTTCGGCACCGACGTCGACACCGTCCTCACCGATCGGCGCGGCTGGGTCGGGCTCGGTGAGGTCTCCTTCCGGCGGCTCACCGACCCCGAGGCCCGGCCCGACGTCCGGATCAGCCTCACCAGCCCCGAAACCACCCGGCGCCTCTGCGGGTTCGCCATCCCCTACGACTCTTCGTGCCACCTGGGGCGCCGGCACCGGATCGTCGTCAACCTCGCCCGGTGGCTGCGGGGCGCGCACTCCTACGACGGCGACCTCGCCGGGTACCGCCGTTACGCCATCACCCACGAAATGGGGCACGCGCTGGGGCTCGGGCACGTCGGCTGCCCGGTCGACGGGGCACCCGCGCCGGTCATGATGCAGCAGACCTTCGGGCTGTCGAACACCTACCTCGAGCAGCTCAACCGCGCCGAGCCGGGAAACGCCACGGCCGTCCGCTCGGACGGCGCCGTCTGCCGGCCCAATCCCTGGGTCATGTGACGGGCGGGTCCCACTCCCACTCGGTGAGCGCGGTCCGCATCAGGCGGGCCGCCGCCGGGAGGCGGGTGCCCGCCGCCCAGCACAGGGTGATCGTGCGGCGGCAGTCGGGGCTGTCCACCGGGATCCACACGACCGGCACCTGCGGTGCGACGCGCCGGGCCATCGCCGGGTTGAGGCCGATGCCCAGGCCCGCGCTGATGAGCTCCTGGATCGCGCCCGGTTCGTCGCCCTCGAAGACGATCTTCGGGGTGAGGTCGCGCGCGGCGAAGAGCCGGTCGAGGAGCCGGCGGTGCCAGTGGCCGCGGCGGGCGGTGATGAACTGCTCGTCCGCGAGGTCTTCGACGCGGACCGACGCACGCCCGGCCAAGCGGTGCCCGACCGGCGTGGCCACCCACACCGGCTCGTCGAGCAGCTCGACGCCGGCCAGCCCGTCGGCCAGGATCGGTTGCGACGCAACGCAAAGGTCGATCTCCCTGGCCCGCAACGCGCGCGCCATCTCGTCGGCGGGCAGCTGGTGCAGCACGACCTCGACCGCCGGGTGGGCCCGCTTGAACGCCGCGAGCGAACCGGTCAGGGTGAGGAACGACTCCGACGCCAGCCGCACCGTCCCGTAGCCCTCGCCGGTCGTCTCCGCGACCGCGCGGCGGCCCGCCTCCAGCTCACCCAGCGAGCGCTCGACGTAGCCGCGGAAGAGCTTCCCGGCGTCGTTCAGCCGGAGCCGGCCCGCCCGGTCGAACAGCGGCGTGCCCAGCTCCGCCTCCAGGCGCGCGATCGTGCGGCTCAGCGACGGCTGGGCGACGCGCAGCTCCTCCGCCGCGCGGCTGAGGTGCTCCAGCCGGGCCACCACGAGGAACTGCCGCAGTGTCCCCAGGTCCACGTCATGCCTCCCCCGTCATAACGGCATAGCGATATTGATCTTAGACACGATAACCACACCGTCATAGCTTCGAACCGTGGAAAGCACAGGGAAAACGCGGCCGGTCGGCTGGGCGCTGCGGACCGCGGCGAGCGTGCACGTCGTCGCGATCGCCGGCCAGCCGGTCTTCGCCGGGGTGTACCTCAGCGGCGACTACGACGGCTTGCGCCTGCACGCGACCGGCGCGGACGTCGTGACGTCGCTCGCCTACCTGCAGGTGGTCGTCGCGGTCGTGGTGTGGTTCCGGCTGCGGCGGGCCTGGCCGTTCCTCGCCACGACGGCGGTGGCCGCCGCGGAGACGGTCCAGTACTTCGCCGGGCTGGACGGGGCTTTGTGGCTGCACCTCCCGCTGGGCGTGCTGACCGTCGCGGGGCTCGTCGTGCTGGTCGCCGCCGTGTGGCGGCGGCCCTTGACGCGGGCGGCCGCCGATGCGTGAGCTGTCCCGGCGCGGGGTCCTCGGCGGCGCGTTCGGCCTGCTGGCCGCGACCGGCCTGGCCACCGCGGCCAGCTTCGCCCGGCGCCCGCCGGTGACCGGCGCCGAACTCCGCAGCGCCGTCCCGCTCCCGCCGCCGTACGAAGTCCCGTTGCCCGTGCCGGAGGTGCTCGAGCCGGTCGCGCCGGGCCGCTACGAGATCACCCAGCGCGTGGCCGACCTCGAGATCCTGCCCGGGATCCGGACGCCGATGTGGACCTACGGCGGCACGTTCCCCGGCCCGACGATCGAATCCCGCCGCGGCCGGCCGGTCACCGTGACCCACCGCAACGAGCTCCCGGTGCCGACCGTCGTGCACCTGCACGGCGGGCGCACGCCGGCGGCGTCCGACGGCTACCCGACCGACCTCGTGCTGCCGCCGGGCTGGCGCGACCACCACGCGATGCCCGACCCGCGGGCGGTGCGCAGCGAGGGAACGCGCGACTACACGTTCCCGCTGGACCAGCGCCCGGCGCTGCTCTGGTACCACGACCACCGGATGGACTTCACCGCGCCGGCGCTCTGGCGCGGCCTCGCCGGGCTCCACATCGTCCGCGACGACGCCGAAGAAGCGCTCGGCCTGCCCGCCGGGGCGCGCGAACTCCCGCTGGTGCTCACCGATCGCGCGTTCGCCGCGGACGGCACGCTCGACTACCCGTCGGTCGACGCGACCCTGCGGGACACCCCGGGCGTGCGGGAGAGCTTCCTGGGCGGCGTGCTCGGCGACGTCGTCCTGGTCAACGGCGCGCCGTGGCCGGTGCACGAAGCCGACGCGGCCCGGTACCGGCTGCGCCTGCTCAACGCGTCGAACGCCCGGCACTACGAACTCGAAGCCGTCACCGACGACGGGCGCCGGCTCCCGCTGGTGCAGATCGGCGCGGACCAGGGCCTGCTCGCGGCGCCCGTCACCCACCTGTCGCTGCCGATCGCGCCCGCCGAGCGCTACGACGTGGTCGTCGACTTCGCCGGCGTGCCGGTGGGCGGTCGCGTCCGGCTGCTCGACCGGCTGGGTACCGGGCGCACCACCGACGTCATGGCGTTCCGGATCGCGCGCCGCGCGGCCGACGACAGCCGGGTCCCGCCGGTGCTGTCGACCGACTCACCGTCGTGGGGTTCCCCGGCGCGCGTGCGCGAATTCTCCTTCAGCGCCGGGCAGCTGCCCGGCGGGCACGGCTGGGTGATCGGCGGGCGGCCGTTCGACCCGGCCCGGACCGACGTGACCGTGCGGCTCGGCGACGTCGAGGTGTGGCGGCTCGTCGCGGACGTCCACCACCCGGTCCACCTCCACCTCGCCGCGTTCCGCGTACGCTCCCGCGGCGGGCGGGCGCCGCTGCCGCACGACGGCGGGCTCAAGGACACCATCGCGCTGCGGCCGGGCGAGGCGGCCGAGATCGTCACCCGGTTCGACGGCTACCGCGGGCGGTACCTCTTCCACTGCCACAACGCCGAACACGAAGACATGGGCATGATGGCCAACCTCGAAATCGTCTGACACCGACGGTGGCGTGCCGTCCCTCTGACGGGGTGCACGGGGTCCCGATCGAGTGTCCGGGGCCGCGCAGGCGCAACCCCGTGCAGGGTGATCGCTGGGCCAGACGGGCAACGCCCGCGTGACCGGAGTGAAGCTCCTTGTCCTCGTGAAACTCCCGGCACTAGCGTCGATTCCGAGGGGACGAAGCCGGCGCGCCCGGCTCGGCGACGGCCGATTCCCTGTCCCCCAAGGAAACCGACCGAGGAGTTACTCGATGACCGCTATCGACCAGCCCGTGGCCCGCACCGCTTACCAGCAGTCGGTCGCCGACTACTGGAACGCGGAAAAGGACCCGGTGAACCTCCGGCTGGGCGACGTCGACGGTCTGTACCACCACCACTACGGGATCGGCGACTACGACCCGGCCGTCCTCGAGACGCCCGAGGCGACGCGCGACGAAGCGATCATCGCGGAGATGCACCGGCTCGAGACCGCGCAGGCGGAGGTGCTGCTCGACCACCTCGGCCCGATCGCGCCGTCCGACCGGCTGCTGGACGCCGGCTGCGGGCGCGGCGGCACGAGCGTGATGGCGCACCTGCGCTTCGGCTGCCAGGTCGACGGGATCTCCATTTCGGAGCAGCAGGTCGGGTTCGCGAACGAGCACGTGCGCGAGCGTGGGATCGACGGCTCGGTGCGGTACCACCTGCGCAACATGCTCGACACCGGCTTCGAAACCGGCGCGTTCCAGGGCATCTGGAACAACGAGAGCACGATGTACGTGGACCTGCACGACCTGTTCGCCGAGCACGCGCGGCAGCTCAAGCCCGGCGGGCGGTACGTGACCATCACCGGGTGCTACAACGACGTCACCGGCGGCCGGTCGCGCGCGGTGAGCCAGATCGACCAGCACTACATCTGCAACATCCACGCCCGCGGCGACTACTTCAAGGCGTTGTCCGCCAACGGGTTCGTGCCGATCAACGTCGTCGATCTGACCGCGGCGACGATCCCGTACTGGGAGCTGCGGGCGCAGTCGTCGGTCGCGACCGGGATCGAGGACCCGTTCCTGACGGCCTACCGCGAAGGCAGCTTCCACTACCTGCTCATCGCCGCCGACCGCGTCTGAGCCGGACCGGTGCCCAGGGAGACCACCATGACCGCATGTCCACAGTGGACGATCGGCGATCCCGGCTCGGCGCTGGCGGGACCGTTCGGCCTCGGGACGTCGGCGGCCCGGATCGCGACCCAGTTCGCGCCGGCGCCCGGGCAGGACCCGGCGTACGCGTACCTGCCGTGGGGTGACGGCAGCGCGTCGCCGCTGTACTGCCCGGTGGTGGGCCGCGTCGACGACACCCTCGCCGCGGAGGTCGACCGGCGGCTGGTCGCGTGGGCCGGGGACTGCGGGTTCACCGGCAAGGGCCTGGAGCAGATCGCGGGGGCAGGGTTCGGCAGGCTGGCGATGCTGGCCCACAGCGACTGCGACGACCCGGACCGGCTGCTCGTCGCGGCGCAGCTGAACGCGGTGTGGTGGGCGGCGGACGACTACTACGCCGACGACAGCGAGCTGGGCGCGGCGCCCACCGAGCTCCCGCCGCGCCTGGCGCTCGTGATGGCGGCGATGGACCCGGTCGCGCCGGCCGGGGAGTTCACGCCGCCGCTGGAGGAAGCTCTGCAGGCGGACCCGATCCTGGTCGGGTTGCACTCGGCGATCGAGCACCTGGGCCGGCACGGCTCGCCGGTGCTCGTGCAGCGGGTCTGCTACGCGACCTTCTCGATGTTCGTCAGCTGGGACGCCTACGCGGCGTGGCGCCACACCGGCCGCTACCCACCGGCGTGGGAGTACCTCGCGGCGCGCCAGCACGACAGCTTCTACACGTCGATGACCCTCGTCGACGCCGTCGGCGGCTACGAGCTGGCCGCGCCGTTCTACTACGACCCGCGCGTGCGGGAGGCGATGATGCGGGCCGGGACGGCTTCGGTGCTGGTCAACGATCTCTTCTCGGTGGCCAAGGACGCGGCCGACGAAAAACCGGTCTGCAACATGGTCCTGCAGATCGCGGCGGACCGGGGGTGCCCGGTCGAGGAGGCGGTCGAAGCCACCGTCGCGCTGCACAACCGGATCGTGCACGAGTTCGAGGACGGCCACCGCGAGCTGATGGCCGTGCCGTCCCCGGAGCTGCAGCGCTTCCTCGTGGGAGTCCGCTCCTGGATGGGTGGCGGCTTCACCTGGCACGCCACGAATCCCCGTTACCAGTCTTGACAATCTCCGAACTGATTGGGTGGTTTTCGCTGTGACTGTCACCGACCCGGTGGAATCCGAACAGACACCACTGAGCCTCGGCCGCGCCGCCGCCCGGACACTGGCCACCACGACCA
>NZ_JBEZDL010000042.1:0-61557 GCF_040648295.1 Amycolatopsis sp. NPDC049159 | reverse complement strand
GTTCGCCGAGCACGACATCGGCGCGCACTACCCGGACGCGGCCGGGCACAACGACGGCAACGAGGAGAGGCCGGCCGGAGCCGGCCGCACGGGCGGGTGAACATCAGGAGGAGGCGGTCGCCTGCTCGGTCGGGGCCTCGACCGGAGCCTCGACGGCGGCAGCGGCCTCGGTCGCGTCGGCGGCGGCGGTCTCGGAGCCGGCGAGCAGCTCCTTCTCCCACTCGGCCAGCGGCTCGTCCGCGGCGACACCCGGCTCGGGCTTCGTGTCGGCCGACGCACCGTTGCGGCTGGACCGCTGCATCAGACCGGCGGCCGCGGCCTCGGCGACGACCTTGGTCAGCAGCGCGGCCGACCGGATGGCGTCGTCGTTGCCCGGGATCGGGTAGTCGACCTCGTCCGGGTCGCAGTTGGTGTCCAGGATCGCGACGACCGGGATGTTCAGCTTGCGAGCCTCGCCGACGGCGATGTGCTCCTTCTTCGTGTCGACGATCCACACGATGCTGGGCACCTTGGCCATGTCGCGGATGCCGCCGAGGGTCTTCTCGAGCTTGTCCTTCTCACGGGTGAGCGTGAGGATCTCGCGCTTGGTGAGACCTTCGAAGCCGCCGGTCTGCTCGCGCGACTCGAGCTCCTTCAGGCGGAGGAGGCGCTTGTGCACGGTCTGGAAGTTGGTCAGCATGCCGCCGAGCCAGCGCTGGTTCACGTAGGGCATGCCCACGCGCGAGGCTTCGGCCGCGATGGCTTCCTGAGCCTGCTTCTTGGTGCCGACGAACATGATCGTGCCACCGTGCGCGACGGTTTCCTTGATGAACTCGAAGGCACGGTCGATGTAGGTCAGCGTCTGCTGCAGGTCGATGATGTAGATGCCGTTGCGCTCGGTGAAGATGTAGCGCTTCATCTTCGGGTTCCACCGACGAGTCTGGTGCCCGAAGTGCACGCCGCTGTCGAGCAGCTGCTTCATGGTGACGACGGCCATTGCCGGAATCACACCTCTTCTGTGTAGTGCGCGCCGGGTTCGATCGGCGCGCTGCTCGGTTTTGTCGCTCCCGGCCGGGTGGCCGTTCGCCCTGGTGCCCATGGCGGCGTCCGGACCCGGAGGTGCTGAGGAACCCCTGGGACCGCCGGACCCCGTGCGTCTCCCCCGCGTGGAAGATCGAGGGGAACGCGCACGTGCACGCGAAGTCAGTCCGCTCACACGGACCGCGCAAAAGATTCTACCCCCTCCCACCACCCCACCCCCCACCGGCGGCGATTGAGCGACGGAGTTGTCCACAACGCCTCCGGTTATCCACAGATTCACCGACGCCCTCCCACGGCGGCCGCGGGTGCCGCAGGCTGGAGCCATGGAGTCGATCATGCGTTTCCGGTACTGGCTGCCGGGGTGGGCAGGAGTGGTGTTCGTGCTGGTCGCGGCGGTGTCCGCGGGATTGGGAGGTGTGGCTGGGACGGCTTTGGCGCCGGCCCGGGAGCCGGTTTCGGCGGGGCCCGAAACGGTGGTGACGGCCTCGGCGGTGGTGGCGTCGGAGCTGGGGATAGGTGGCGAGACGGCCGCCGATCTGGGGCCGCCGCCGACCTCCCCGCCGCTCGTCCCGGAGCTGCCCGCCGGGCGGTGGCCGCCGCCTTTGGGAGCCCCGCCGGCGGGGTCCCGATTGCTCGCACCGGGCCGCACCGACGCTCGGCCAGCTGCCCCCGCAGAGTCACCATCGGCGGGACCACGACTGCTCGCGCGGGGCCCAGCCGAGGCTCGGCCAGCCGCCCCCGCAGAGTCGTCGTCGGCGGGGTCACGGCCGCTCGCGCAGGACCGCACTGAAACTCAGCCGGCTGCCGCCACAGAGTCGCCATCGGCGAGGCCACGACTGCTCGTGCGGGGCCGCACCGACGCTCGGCCGACTGACCCGGCGGAGTCGCCATCGGCGGGGTCACGGCCACTCGCGCGGGGCCGCACCGAAGCTTGGCCAGCTGCCCCGCCGACGTTCCGGTCGGCACCACCACGACCGCCCGGACCGGCCCACTCACCGGCCGCCATGCCCGTGTTCCCGTCGGCGGTGCCAAGACCACCCGAACCGGCGTCCGCCACGGCCGAGCCGGCCGTCCTGGCGAGGTTCGCGAGCGGGCCCTCGCCGGCTCCCTCCTGGGCGAGCGCACTCATGGCCGTCTCGAATCCCGCAACGGCGATCCGGGCCGATGCCGCCGGGGCGTGGTCCGCGCCGGACGTGCGGCAGCCCCGGCTGTCTTGGCCGTTATCACCCGTTCCGGTGGTGGCGAAGTACTTCGACGCCCCCGAAACGCCCTACGGCGCCGGGCACCGCGGGGTCGACCTGGCCGCCGTGCCCGGGCAGGAGGTGCTCGCGGCCGATGCGGGTGTCGTCGTGTTCGTCGGGCCGGTGGGCGGGCGGACCGTCATCTCCGTCGACCACGACGGTGGGCTGCGCACCACCTACGAGCCCATCGCGCCGACGGTGGCCGTCGGTGAGCAGGTCTACCGGGGGCAGGTGCTCGGGACCGTCCTCGCCGGGCACCCCGGCTGTCTGCTGGCGGCCTGCCTGCACTGGGGCGTGCGGCGGGGCGACGAGTACGTCGATCCCCTGGCCCTGACCGGCGAGGTGGGCGAATACCAGCTCAAGGCGTGGGGAGGTGATCGATGATCAGGTGCCGGTCTGCTCGACGAGCTTGGCGCGCAGGCGCATCACGGCCCGGGTGTGCAGCTGGCTGACCCGCGACTCGGTGACGCCGAGGACCTTGCCGATCTCGGCGAGGGTCAGGCTCTCGAAGTAGTAGAGGCTGACGACGATCTTGTCGCGCTCGGTGAGCTGTGCGATCGCCTGCGCGAGCTGGCGGCGGTTGTCCTGGTCGACGAGCACCGCGACCGGGTCGACGGCGTCGTCGTCGGGCAGCGTGTCGACCAGTGACCCGCTGTCCTTGCCTGCGGCCACCAGGTCCTCCAGCGCGACGACGCTGGTCAGCTGCAGCTGGCCGTAGAAGTCGCGCAGGTCGTCGAGGCCGATGCCGAGTTCGGCGGCGAGCTCCGCGTCGGTCGGGGTGCGGTGCAGGCGGGCGCCGAGGCGCTCCATCGCGCGCTCGGCCTCCTTGGCCTTGCTGCGGACCGCGCGGGGCACCCAGTCCTGCGACCGGAGGTCGTCGAGGATGGCGCCGCGGATGCGCTGCATCGCGTACGTCTCGAAGCGCAGGCCGCGCTCGGGGTCGAACTTCTCGATCGCGTCGACGAGGCCGAAGATGCCCGACTGCACGAGGTCACCGACGTCGACGTGCGTGGGCAGGCCGGTGCCGACCCGGCCCGCGACGTACTTGACCAGCGGGGCGTAGTGCAGCACGAGCCGATCGCGCGACGCCTGGTCGGGGCTGTCGGCGAACTGCTGCCACAGCGCCGCGATCCCGGCGTCGACGTCGTAGCCGGCGCGGGTGTCCGCGGGCGCGGCGGCCTCACCGTGAGTGGTCACTCCGGCGGCTTCGGTCACGTGCGGTCCTGCGGTCATTGCACAGTCGTTCTCGGCATGCGGCTCAGTGTCGTCTCCGTGCTCGTGCGGATGCGCGTGCGCCGCCGGGCCCGCTGCTGACGACCCCGGCGAGACCCCCGGGGCCGCCTCAGGCCCTGGGGTGCGCTCGGTCATGGATCGCTTTCAACCGGTCGACGGTCACATGAGTGTAGAGCTGCGTCGTGGCAAGCGTAGCGTGACCAAGCAGTTCCTGAACGCTCCTGAGATCCGCGCCCCCTTCGAGCAGATGCGTCGCGGCGGAATGACGCAGGCCGTGAGGCCCCATGTCGAGCGCTCCGGGCACCGCCGTGACGGCGTCGTGCACCACGCGCCGCACCGTCCGCGGGTCGACGCGTTTGCCGCGGACACCGAGGAAAAGCGCGGGCTCAGTGCCGTCACCACCGCTTTCGGCGACGATCTTCGGCCGCCCCTCGTCGATCCAGTCGGTCAGCGCCGCCGCCGCCGGCACGCCGAACGGGACCACTCGTTCCTTCGCGCCCTTGCCGAGCACCGTGACGACACGCCGGGAGAAGTCGGCGCCGCCGACGTCCAGCCCGCACAACTCCGACACGCGGATGCCGGTGGCGTAGAGCAGCTCGACGATCGCGCGATCACGCAGTGCGACCGGATCGCGTTGCTCCGCACCCGCCGCGGACGCGTGCATGACCTCCCCCGCCTGCCCGGCGCGCAGCACCCCGGGCAGGGTGCGGTGCGCCCGCGGGGCGGCGAGCCGCCCGCCCGGGTCGGTGGCCAGGACACCGGTCCGGTGCGCCCAGGCGGTGAACGTCCGCGCCGAGGCGGCCCGCCGCGCGAGCGTCGTGCGGCTCGCCCCACCGGACTGCTGCGCGGCGAGCCACGACCGCAGCCGCGCGAGATCGAGGTCGGCGAGGCCGCCACCGCCGTCCACGACGAAGCCCAGCAGCGAGACCGCATCTCCGATGTACGCGCGGACGGTGT
The DNA here is from genome assembly GCF_040648295.1 of Amycolatopsis sp. NPDC049159. Lineage (NCBI taxonomy): Bacteria > Bacillati > Actinomycetota > Actinomycetes > Pseudonocardiales > Pseudonocardiaceae > Amycolatopsis > Amycolatopsis sp. NPDC049159. Next base: position 57,106 of record NZ_JBEZDL010000042.1, on the reverse strand, counting down.
GCGCGGACAGGCCGCGTTCGAGCCCGAGATGCCGTTCGTACCCGGTGATGACGGCCCGGACGGGCTCGGGCAACGCGGCCCGGAGCGCGCGCAGATCGGGACGGCGGGCCCGGCCGGAGCGTGGTGACGGCATGGATGTCACGCTGCGCGAACTACCGCCCGCGGTCAAGGATCGCCACGCGGGCCCACCGGACCGGCCGAACCCCATCGACGATTTCGGCCGGATTTCGTGGCGTTCACGAGCTTTCCCTCCGCCGTCGCCACCCGGCTTCCCCGCGGACGGCGAATCCGTCGATCTCCAGTGCCGGCAGCAAGGCCCGCACCCGCCGCAACGGGATGCCGGCTTCGACCGCGATCTCCGCGTCGGACCGGTCCGCGCGCACTACGAGTGCCTCGTAGGTGCGCAGCGCTTCGGGGCCCAGCCGGTCGGTGGACCGCTTCTGCCGGCCGGACGCGGTGTCCTCGGCGATGCCGAAGTGGCCCACCGTCTCGAGGACTTGGTCGATCGTCGAGACCAGCGTCGCCCGCGAGTCACGGATCAGCTCGTGGCAGCCGATGGACATCGCGGACGAGATCGGTCCGGGCAACGCCATCACGATCTTGCCGAAGGCACCGGCGGTGCTCGCGGTGTTGCGTGCGCCGCTGCGCCGGCCGGCTTCGACCACCACGGTGCCCTCGGTGAGGGCGGCGATGAGCCGGTTGCGGACGAGGAAGCGGTGCCGCGCCGGCGGTGTGCCGGGCGGGTACTCGCTGACGACCGCGCCACCGGACCGCGCGATCCGGTTCAGCAGCCCGACGTGGCCGGCCGGATAACCGGCATCGACGGCGCAGCCGAGCACCGCGACGGTGACCCCGCCGGCGGCGAGCGCACCGCGGTGCGCCGCCCCGTCGATGCCGTACGCCGCGCCCGAGAACACCGGCACGCCCCGGCCGGCCAGCCCGTAGGCGAGTTCGGCGGCGTGGTGTTCGCCGTACTCGGTGGCCGCGCGGGCCCCGACGATGGCCACGGCCCGATCGGTGGCGGTGCCGAGCGCGACCTCGCCGGACACCCACAACGCCAGCGGCGGCACGGCTTCGGCCACCCCGCGCAGCGCGGCTTGGTCGAGGGCGAGCAGCGGCCAGGCGGGCCACTCGTCGTCCTCGGGTACGACCAGCCGGGCGCCGACTTCGGCGGCGCGGGCGAAGTCCTGGGCGACCAGGTCGTACTCCCGCCGGGCTTCGGTCGCCTTCAGCACCTCGGGCGGGCAGTCGCCGGCGCGGACCCGTCTGGCGGCCGCGATGGGTCCGTGCTCGGCCACGAAGGCAACCAGGGCGGGCGCCGGTGGTTCGGCTACTCGCAGCAGGTAGGCGCGGGCTTGGCGGATCTCGTCGGGGTGCTTGCCCGCACCCGCTCGGGGAAGTCCGGGGCTCGGGCCGCCGGCTCCGGGACGCTCGGCGCTCGGCCCGGCGCCTGTTTGCAGAAGCTCGGCGCTGAAGCCGCCATCCGCCTGCGGAAGATCGACGCTCGCACCATCAAGCTCCGGGCTGCGATCTGCTGGCGGAAGCTCGGTGCTCGAGCCGCTGCCCGCCCGCGGGAGGACGGTAGTCGGGCCGCCACCCTCACCGAAGGGCTCGGGGCTCGAGCCAACGGCCGCCTGCGGGAGGGCAATGCTCGGGCCGCCACCCTCCCGAGAGAGCTCGGGGCTCGAGCCACTGGCCCCCCGCGGGAGGGCAATGCTCGGGCCGCCACCCTCCCGAGAGAGCTCGGGGCTCGAGCCACTGGCCGCCCGCGGGAGGGCAATGCTCGGGCCGCCACCCTCCCGAGAGAGCTCGGGGCTCGAGCCACTGGCCGCCCGCGGGAGGGCAATGCTCGAGCCGCCACCCTCCCGGGAAAGCTCGGGGCTCGGGCCAACGGCCGCTCGGGGAAGCTCGGTGCTCGGGTTCCCGCCCACTCGCGGGAGTTCGGGGCGTGAGCCGCCATTTGACTGCGGGAGTTCGGTTGTCATGCCGCCACCCGCTCGCGAAAGTCCAGGGCTGCGCCTACTTGTTCGGCGCCGGGGCGGGGCTCGCCGTCCAGGTCGGCCAGGGTCCACGCGATGCGTAGGCAGCGGTCGGCGCCGCGGCCGCTCAGGGCTCCGCGGTCCATGGCTCGGTCCAGCAGGATCGTTGCGTCGGGTGGTAGGGCGAACTCGCGGCGCAGGGCCGGTCCGGGGACCTCCGAGTTGGACAGCCAGCCGTGGGCCTGCCACCTTTGCGCCGCGCGTTCGCGAGCCGTGAGGACCCGCTCGCGGACCATCTGCGACGGCTCCGCCGCGTCGGTGTCGTGTGCGCTGATGGCGCTCAGCGGCCTCAGGCGGACCCGCAGGTCCACGCGGTCGAGCAGGGGGCCGGAAAGCTTGCCCAGGTAGCGGCGGCGGGCGTTCGGCGAACACACGCAGTCGGCGTCCTTCGGGGGTGCGCACGCGCACGGGTTGGTGGCCAGCACCAGCTGGAACCGTGCTGGGTAGGTGATTGCGCCTTTGACCCGGGCGATGCGCACCTCGCCCTCTTCTAGGACGGTTCGGAGGGACTCGAGGCATTGGCCGCCGAACTCGCAGACCTCGTCCAGGAACAGGACGCCGCGGTGGGCTCGGCTGATCGCGCCCGGCATGGCGATGCCGCTGCCGCCGCCGATCAGCGCCGGTACGGAGATCGAATAGTGCGGGGCGACGAACGGGGGCACCGTGACCAGCGGGGAGGACTTCGAAAGCGAGCCGTCGACCGAGTGGACCGCGGTCACCTCCAGGGATTCCTCGGAGGTGAGCTGCGGGAGGAGGCCCGGCAGTCGTCTCGCCAGCATCGTCTTGCCCACCCCGGGCGGGCCGGTCAGGAGGAGGTGGTGGCCGCCCGCCGCGGCGACTTCCAGGGCCCAGCGTGCTTCCGGTTGGCCGACGACGTCCGCGAGGTCCGGGACCTCCGGTGGGGGCACCGGGCCGGGCGGCTCGGGTTGGGCCAGATCGCCTTCGCGCTTCAGCCAGGCCACGAACTCCCGCAGGTGGGGGGCGCCTGCCACCTCCATTCCGTCGACGAGGGCCGCCTCGACGAGCGAGTCCGTCGGGACGACGGCCTTTCCGTAGCCGGCCGCGCGGGCTGCGAGCAGGCCCGGGAGGATGCCGCGCACCGCTCGGATCCGGCCGTCCAGAGCGAGCTCGCCGAGCAACACCGTGTTGAGGAGACGCGTCGCGGGAACGGCGCCCGATGCCGCGAGTACCGCCGCCGCGATGCCCAGGTCGAACGCGGAGCCCATCTTGGGGAGGTTCGCCGGGGACAGGCCGAGCGTCACCTTGCCGTCCGGCCACGGCTGCCCGGAATTGCGGACGGCGGACCGGACGCGGTCCTTCGCCTCGCGCAAGCCGGCGTCGGGGAGGCCCACGAGGGTGATCCGGCTGAGTCCGCCGCCGAGGTCGGCCTCGATCTCGATGACTCGGCCTTCGATGCCGAGGAGGCCGGCTGACCAGGTCTTGGCGATGGGCATCAGAACGCCGCCTCGATGTGCTGGAGGCGGGGGCTGGTGCCCGGTTCGGCGAGGATGGTGACGACGTCGTAGCGGACCGGGCACCAGCCGATGCGGAAGTGGCTCAGCCAGCGTTGGGCGGCTCGGCGGACGCGGCCGGCTTTCTCCTCGGTGACGGTCTCGGTCGGAAGGCCGAACTCGGTGCCGGTACGGGTTTTGACCTCGCAGACGATGACCCGCGTGCGGTCGGTGAAGACCAGGTCCAGCTCGCCTTCGCGGCAGCGCCAGTTGCGTGCGAGCAGGACGAGGCCGCGTTCCTGCAGGTGGCGGAGGGCCAGGTCTTCGCCCCAGGCGCCCAGGTCTCGGCGGTGTTTTGCGAGCTCGTCGGTGCCCGGCATCGTGTTCGCCCCCTCGTCGGTCCGCGCCGGTCACCGGGGCGGTCCCGGCGATCACAGTGCGTGTGCGTTCGACGATGCCAGCGGGCGGAGGGAGCCGACCAGAGCCGATTCGCGCAGCTGTGGACAACCGGGGTGCTGGGGACAACCGGTCCCGGACCGTGGCGGAAGTGCCCCGAACTGTCGGTGCGGTGTGCTAGGGGCGGCCCGGCCACAAGCGCTGGGCTCGAAGGAGGCGGGATCTGCGGCCGCCGAGCCAGGGATGGTCCGGGACGCACGAGGATCGGCGGGGCGACGCCTCAGCAGAAGGCTGGGGACGGCGGGCTGCGTGGTCACCAGGAGGGCAATACACGCGCAGGCATCAGGAGGACGAGGGAGGGCGACGCACGTCCGAGGGGCTCGGATGCCGCGCCGAGCAGAGGGGAAAGCGCGGATCGGGACGGGCCGCGCGCGCTCGGCAGTGCCCCGGACCGTCGGTGCGGGGTGCCAGGGCCGAAATCGAGCCGTGGACGCTCGGAAGTGCCCCAGACTTGTCGGTGCGCGGTGCCAGGACCGAAATCGAGCCGTGAGCGCACAAAAAGAACCGCGCCACCTCACCCGTTCAGGTGAGGCGGCGCGGTTCTTCGGAGACTGGGTCAGCCCGAGAACGGGCCGTCTTCCGGGAGACGCAAGTCCGGCTTGTCGAGCTCCTCCACGTTCACGTCCTTGAACGTGATGACCCGGACGTGCTTGACGAAGCGGGCCGGGCGGTACATGTCCCAGACCCACGCGTCCGACATGCGGACCTCGAAGTACACCTCGCCGCCGCCGTCGCGGACCTGGACGTCCACTGCGTTGGCCAGGTAGAACCGCCGCTCGGTCTCCACCACGTACGAGAACTGACCCACTATGTCGCGGTACTCGCGGTACAGCGAGAGCTCCATCTCGGTCTCGTACTTCTCGAGATCCTCTGCGCTCATGAAATCCGCGCCCCTCCTCGGGATCGTGCTGCTGCTCCGCCGGCGGAGCGTTCATTGTGACCCACACCCGCGGCCGGGGCATGCAGCGGCAGGCTGAGTTGTGGCTCGAGTGCGTCGTCGAGGGCCGCGGACAGGGTCGCCGTGGTGCCGGCTTCCATGGCCTTCTCGAGGGCCGCGTACGTCAGCAGGACCGGCCTGGTCGGACGCACGCCGTGCTTGACGGCCACCTTCGCCACGTTCGTGTAAGACCAGCGGTGGACGTCGCTGGGGCCGTGTTCGCGCAGCGCCGCCAGGTGATCGGAGGTGCTGTAACCCTTGTGCACGTCGAAACCGTAGTGCGGGAGGTCGTCGTGGTGGCCCGCCATGATGCGGTCGCGCGTCACCTTCGCCAGCACCGACGCGGCCGCGATGCAGGCCACCGAGCGGTCGCCCTTGATCACCGCCGTGTTCGGGGCGGTCAGGCCCGGGACGCGGAAGCCGTCGGTGAGGAGGTAGCCCGGGTGGACGCGCAACGCGGCCGCGGCTCGGCGCATGCCCTCCAGGTTCATCACCCGGATGCCGTAGAGGTCGACCTCGGCCGTCGGGATGACGATCACCGAGTAGTCGACGGCCCGGGCGAGGACCAGGTCGTAGACCCGGTCCCGCGCCTTCGCCGTCATCAGCTTGGAGTCCGTCAGCTCGGTCAGCTTCGCCGCGTCGCCCTGCTTGAGCACGCAGGCCGCGACCACCAGCGGCCCGGCGCAAGCCCCGGCGCCGGCTTCGTCCACACCGGCGACCGGGCCGAGACCACGGCGGTCGAGCGCGCCCTGCAGACCCCAGAAGAGGTCGCCGCGCACCACGGCCCGCGGTGGCCGGATCGGCTCGGCCGCGGTGAGGGGAACGGGAAGAGTCAAGGCTGGATCACCCGTCTGCCGACACGGATCGGGGTGGTTAGCGTTTCCGGCGCAGTCCGGACTTCAGCTTGCGCCCGAGGAACAGCGCCGGCCACGCCCCCGCGACGCCGACGCCGAGCGGGATCCCGCTCTGCCACGCCGGTGCGCCGAGCGCCACCGGCTGCGCCGACTCCTGCGGGTTGTGGTCGCTGATCCCGCCCCAGCGGCTCGGCGGGAGGACGATGATCCGCGCCTTGCCGATGATGTTGTCCACGGGGACCGCGCCGTTCACGCCGCCGCCACCCTGGAACCGGGAGTCGTCGGAGTTGTTGCGGTTGTCGCCCTGGACCCAGACCATCCCGGCCGGCACCTTGACCGGATCGAAGGTCTTCTGCTCCTGGACCGACGGGTCTTCCCAGTGGATGTACGGCTCGTCGAGCGCCTTGCCGTCCACGATCATCCGGCCCTGCGGGTCGCAGCACTGGACGGTCTGGCCGCCGACGGCGATGACCCGCTTGACGAAGTCGCGCTCGTCCGGCGGGGCGAACCCGACCAGCGAGCCGAGCCCCTGGATGGCGCGGACGACGATGTTGCCCGACTCCTGCGGCGCGATCTCGTTGTTGATCCACGCCGGCGGGCCCTTGAACACGATCACGTCGCCCGGGGAGGGCTCGGTGAAGTCGTAGGTGACCCGGTCGACGAGGATCCGGTCGCCGTGGCAGCCGGGACACCCGTGCAGCGTCGCCTCCATGGACCCCGAAGGGATCATGAAGACTTTCGCGAGGAATGTCTGGATCAGGATCGTGAGCACCAGGGCGATCACGAGCAGGATCGGCAGTTCCTTCCAGAACGACCGTTTCTTGGCGGGCTTGGCTCGCCGCCGGCGGGATCCCCCGCGCTCCTCGGATCGGGACAGCCGCGGCTGGTCCTCTTCGGAGCGATCGGGGTCATCCTCGGGAGCGTTCTGGGACACGGGTTCGGCCACGTCGTCAGGCTACCGGTAACCGGGTTGTGACTCAGTTAGCCGAGGCCGTCTCGCGGTTCTCGCGGCGCTCCTTGATCTTGGCCTTCTTGCCGCGCAGGTCGCGCAGGTAGTAGAGCTTCGCGCGCCGCACGTCACCGCGCTTGTGAACCTCGACCTCGGCGATGTTCGGCGAGTGCACCGGGAAGGTGCGCTCGACGCCCACGCCGAAGGAGATCTTGCGGACGGTGAAGGTCTCCCGGATGCCGCCGCCCTGACGGCGGATCACGACGCCCTGGAAGACCTGGTTGCGCTCGCGGTTGCCCTCGATGACGCGGACGTGCACCTTGAGCGTGTCGCCCGGGCGGAAGTCCGGGATGTCGGAACGCAGCGACTGCTTGTCCAGCGCGTCCAGGGTGTTCATCGGTGGTCCGTCCTCGTCTTCGTATGGCTTGCGTACACGACCCCGGGCGCGCAACGGTGGCGCTGCGGGCGACCCAGGGGGCTGCTGGCGGGCTCGCGGACGACGAGGTCCACTCACGCCAACCTGTCAAGTATCGCAGACGCCGGCACCGGTCGAGCAACCGGCCCTAAGCCTGCCGGGGGTCCAAGCCCTCGAGGACCCCGCGATCGTGCTTGTCGAGACTACCTTCGGGCAGCGCGGCCAGGAGATCGGGGCGGCGCCGGGCGGTGCGTTCGAGGGCCTGGTCGCGCCGCCAGCGGTCGATCAGCGCGTGGTTCCCGGACCGCAGCACGTCGGGCACGGCGAGCTCGCGCCACACCTCCGGGCGCGTGTAGCTGGGCCCCTCGAGGAGGCCGTCGGAGAACGAGTCCTCGGCGGCCGAACGCGAATTCCCCAGCACCCCGGGCAGCAGCCGGACGACGGCCTCGACCATGACGAGCACCGCGGCCTCGCCGCCGACCAGGACGTAGTCGCCGATCGACACCTCGTCGACCGGCATCCGGCGGGCGGCGTCGTCGACGACGCGCTGGTCGATGCCCTCGTAGCGACCGCAGGCGAACACCAGGTGCTGCTCTTCGGCGTACGCGTGCGCCAGTTCCTGGGTGAACGGCCGGCCCGCCGGCGTCGGCACGACGAGCCGCGTCTCGGGACGGCAGACGTCGTCCAGGGCCGGGCCCCAGATCTGCGGCTTCATGACCATGCCGGGACCGCCGCCGTACGGGGCGTCGTCGACCGCGCGGTGCACGTCGTGGGTCCAGTCGCGCAGGTCGTGCACGCCGACCTCGATGAGGCCGCGGTCGATCGCCCGGCCCAGCAGCGCGGCGCGCAGCGGGTCGAGGTATTCGGGGAAGATCGTGACGACGTCGATCCGCATGTCAGGCGTCCAGGAGCCCTTCCGGCGGGTCGAGCACGACCCGGCCGCCGCCGATGTCCACGGTGGGGACGATCGCGCGGACGAACGGCACCAGCACCTCGCGGCCGTCGACGTCCAGTTCGAGCAGTTCGCCCGCGGGCGAGTGGACGACTTCGACGACCTTGCCGACGACGGTGCCGTCGGTCAGCTCGGCCCGCAGGCCGGCCAGTTCGTGGTCGTAGAACTCGTCCGGGTCGCCGGTGGGCGGCAGCGTGTCGGTGTCGGCGAGCAGGAGGGCGCCCCGCAGCGTCTCGGCGACGTCGCGGGTCAGTACCTCCTCGAAACGCACCAGCAGCCGCCCGCTGTGTTCGCGGGCGGCTGCGATGGTGAGTTCCCTTTTGCTGCCGTCACGCAGCTTCGTCAGCACGGCCGCACCGACGCGGAAGCGCTCATCCGGCGAATCCGTGCGCACGTCCACCGCGAGTTCCCCGCGGATTCCGTGCGCCTTGGCGATGCGGCCGACTACGACGTCCATCCTGACCGTTTCCGAAAAGGCTCAGCGGTCGGTGTCGACGACGTCGACGCGGACGCCGCGGCCACCGATGCCGCCCATGACGGTGCGCAGGGCGGTCGCCGTGCGACCACCCCGGCCGATCACCTTGCCGAGGTCGTCGGGGTGCACGTGCACCTCGAGCGTGCGGCCACGGCGCGTGGTCAACAGCTCGACCCGGACCTCGTCCGGGTTGTCGACGATCCCGCGCACCAGGTGCTCGAGGGAGTCAGCCAGAAAGCTCACTCGGCCTTCTCACCCTCGGTGGCTTCGGCCTTCTCGGCCTCGGCCTTCTTGGGGGCGGACTTCTTCTTCGGCGTGGTGGCCTCGGTGGAGGGCTCCTCGCCGGCCGCGGCCAGCGCCGCGTTGAACAGGTCCTGCTTGGACGGCTTCGGCTCGGCCACCTTCAGGGTGCCCTCGGCGCCCGGCAGGCCCTTGAACTTCTGCCAGTCACCGGTGATCTCCAGCAGGCGCTGGACCGGCTCGGTCGGCTGCGCGCCGACGTTCAGCCAGTACTGGGCGCGCTCGGAGACGACCTCGATCAGGCTCGGCTCTTCCTTCGGGTGGTACTTGCCGATCGTCTCGATGGCCTTGCCGTCCCGGCGGGTGCGCGCGTCGGCGACGATGATGCGGTAGTACGGCGCACGGATCTTGCCGAGGCGCTGCAGCTTGATCTTGACGGCCACGGGTGTGGGTTCTCCTCGAATCTCTCTGGTGCTGGGCTGGGCGCACGCGGGCCGAGTGGGGACACGGTCGCGGGCACCCGAAGGTCAGGAGCTTTCGCACGGTGAGAGGGTCCGGCGGAAGCAGGCAGTGACCCATTCTGCCAGACGGCCGCCGCGGGCCCGGAAAGAGGCTCAGAAAGAGGCCACGCCGAGCGCGCCGAGCAGGATCGTGAGGGCCGGGAGGAAGTTGTTGACCTGGTGCGCGACGATGCTGCCCGGCAGCCGTCCGGTGACCAGCCGCGCCAGGCCGATCGGGACCGCGATGACCAGCAGCAACGTCGTGCGCAGCGGCTCGAGGTGGCTCGCCGCGAACACCGCCGTGGACAGCAGGAACGCGGCCACGCGACCCCAGCGCTCACTGCGCCACTGCAGCTGCTCGGCGGCGCCCCACAGCAGGCCGCGGTAGATGATCTCCTCGCAGATCGGGCCGAGCAGCCAGAGGTAGACGAACATCACCACGGCCGCCGAAACCGACATCCGGCGGTCCTCGACCAGCGCGCTGATCGCCGACGTCGCGTTGGCGTCGCCGACGAAGCGCGTCCACAGGTAGGCGGCGACCGTGGTGAAGACGAGCCCGACGCAGCCGTAGCGCACGCCGGTGCGGACGTCGGCCCAGCGCCACTCGATCCGCAGGTCGACGATCGGCCCGTTGCCGCGCACGTAGGTGATCAGGACCGCGACGCCCGCGGCGATCATCGTCGGCAGCATGGTGCCGAGCAGCACGACGCGCATCGGCAGCGGACCGGGTCCGGTGTCCCCGACCAGCACGGACACGAACGCGGCGCTGGAGAGCAGGACGGCTTCGACGAGGAGGAACGCACCGAACCCCCACTTGTGCCGCGGCACCGGGGGCAGGAACTCGGTCGAGGCGGGCTCCTCGGGCTCGGGGAAGGGTGCGGCGCCGGCAGCCGGGTCCCGGGGCTGGGAAGTGGTCACGCCTTGCCCTCCGCGTCGCTCGGCTCCTGCTTCGAGCCTAGCGGCCGGGCGGTGATCACACAGTATCCGTCCGACTACTGTCCATCGATCTTCGCAACGTTCAGTGCGCGACGAACAGCAGCACGGCGGGCGGGAGGTTGTTGGCGGCGTGGGCGATCACGCCGGCGCTGACGCGGCCTGAAAGGTGCCGGGCGAGCCCGATCGCGATGCCCTGGCCGATCAGCGCGATCGTGCGGGTCGGCTCGCCGTGGAGCTGCGCGAACACCACCGACGTCAGCAGGAGCACCACCCACGGCGGGACGCGGTGGAAGGCCAGCGCGTTCCAGAGCGTGCCGCGGACCAGCAGTTCTTCGGTGATCGGGGCGCCGGCGATGACGATCACCGCGGCCAGCACCAGCCACACGGTGTCGCCGTCGAAGGTGTCGGCGAGGTCGGTCAGCGGGCTGTCGGAGGCGTCGTCGGCGCCGTAGACCGCGATCAGCACCAGGTTGAGCCCGTAGCCGACGACCAGCGCGAGCACCCCGCAGGCGAGGCCGATCCGGACGTCGCGCCAGGTCGGTTTGAGCCCGAAGTCGGCGCGCAGCCCGTGGCCCCACCGCCACGAACCGACCGCCGGGCCGAGGCCGAGCAGGAGGTTGGGCACGAAGGCGAGGAGCAGGAGCGGGCCGATGTCGCGCAGCTCGAGGGGGTCGAACTCGCCGACGTTGCGGTTCACCGCCGCGGCGATGATCAGGTTGATCAGGTAGTAGCCCGCGATCCCCGCGATGAACGCCACGAAACACCAGTGCGCTCCCAGTACGCGCCGTGCGCCGTCGTCGTCCGTCACGCTCCCCACGCTAAAGTGCCGCCCCCGCAAGGAAAACGGCGGGGGTCTACGCGTGGACGACGCCGCCGAGCACGATGTGCGAGGGATGCCGCAGCACGCCCAGGTCGTCGCGCGGGTCGCTCGGGTAGACGAGCAGGTCGGCCGGGGCGCCGTCGGCGATGCCGGGGTGGCCGAGCCAGTCGCGGGCGGCCCAGGACGCGCTCGCGAGGGCCTGCTCGCGGGTCATGCCCGCGCGGTGCAGCGCCTCGATCTCGTCCACGAGCCTGCCGTGCTCGACCATGCCGCCGGCGTCACTGCCCGCGAAGACGCGTACGCCCGCTTCGACGGCCGTCGCGACCATCTCGCCGACCCCGGCGTGCAGCGCCCGCATGTGCGCCGCGTAGGCCGGGTACTTGCCCGCCTTGTCCGCGATGCCGGGGAAGTTCTCGATGTTGATCAGCGTCGGCACCAGGGCGACGTCGTGGCGGGCCAGCTCGCCGAGCTGGTCGGCGCTCAGTCCGGTGCCGTGTTCGAGGCAGTCGATGCCGGCCGCGATCAGGCCGGGCAGCGCCGCTTCGCCGAACACGTGCGCGGTGACGCGGGCGCCGTTTTCGTGCGCCACCTCGACGGCTTCGGCCAGGACGTCGTCCGGCCACAGCGGCGCGAGGTCGCCGACGCCGCGGTCGATCCAGTCCCCCACCAGCTTGACCCAGCCGTCGCCGTCCCGCGCCTGCTCGGCGACCGCGCCGGGCAGCTGCGAGGGGTCGTCCAGCTCGATGCCGAGGCCGGGGATGTACCGCTTGGTCAGGGCGAGGTGCTGCCCGGCGCGGATGATCGTCGGCAGGTCGGCCCGCGCCTGCAGGGGCCGGACGTCGATCGGGAGGCCGCAGTCGCGGATGAGCAGCGTGCCCGCCGCCCGGTCCTGCAGCGCCTGCTCGGTCGCCTCTTCCAGCGAGACGGGGCCGCCGACGCCGATGCCGGGGTGGCAGTGCGCGTCGACCAGGCCGGGCACCAGGAAGACGTCCCGGCCCAGTGACTCGGCGTCCGGGACCGGCTCGAACGAGATCCGGCCGCCGGTGATCCAGAGTTCGCGGGACTCGCCGCCGGGCACGACCACCCCGGCGGCGTGCAGCGCCGTGCTCAATTGTCCTTCGGGTTCTTCGGCAGCTTGAACTTCGACGGGTCGAAGCCCGGGACGTCGTTCATGCCGCCCAGATGCGAGAGGTCCGGCATACCGCCCGGCATCTGGCCTCCCGGGGGCAGCATCGGCATGCCGCCGGGGAAGCCGCCGCGGACCTTGGGCTGGGTCGGGCCGCGGCCCTTCTTGCCCTTCTTGCCCTTGCGCGACTTGGAGCCGCCGCCCCCGCCGCCGAAGCCGAACCGGCCGGCCATCTGCGCCATCATCTTGCGGGCTTCGAAGAACCGGTTGACCAGGTCGTTGACCTCGCGGACGGTGACGCCGGAGCCGTTGGCGATGCGCAGCCGGCGCGAGCCGTTGATCATCTTCGGGTCGTCGCGCTCGGCCGGGGTCATGCCGCGGATGATCGCCTGCAGCTTGTCCAGGTGCTTGTCGTCGACCTGGGCCAGCTGGTCCTTCATCTGGCCGGCACCCGGGAGCATGCCGAGCAGGTTGCCGATCGGGCCCATCTTGCGGACCGCGAGCATCTGCTCGAGGAAGTCCTCCAGGGTGAGCTGGCCGCTGGACAGCTTCGCCGCGGCCTTCTCGGCTTCACCCTGGTCGAAGGCCTGCTCGGCCTGCTCGATCAGGGTGAGGACGTCACCCATGCCGAGGATCCGCGACGCCATCCGGTCCGGGTGGAAGGTGTCGAAGTCCTCGAGCTTCTCGCCGTTGGAGGCGAAGAGGATCGGCTGGCCGGTGACCTCGCGGACGCTCAGCGCGGCACCACCGCGGGCGTCGCCGTCGAGCTTGGTGAGCACGACGCCACTGAAGCCGACGCCGTCCTGGAACGCCTGGGCCGTGGTCACGGCGTCCTGGCCGATCATCGCGTCGACGACGAACAGGACCTCGTCCGGCTCGACCGCGTCGCGGATGTCCGCGGCCTGCTTCATCAGCTCTTCGTCGACGCCGAGGCGGCCCGCGGTGTCGACCACGACGACGTCGTGCTGCGCGTGCTTGGCCTCGGCGATGGCGCGGCGGGCGACGTCGACCGGGTCGCCGACGCCGTTGCCGGGCTCGGGCGCGAAGGTGACGACGCCGGCGCGCTCGCCGACGACCTGCAGCTGCGTGACGGCGTTCGGGCGCTGGAGGTCGCAGGCGACCAGCATCGGCGCGTGGCCCTGCTTCTTCAGCCACAGCGCGAGCTTGCCGGCGAGCGTCGTCTTGCCGGCACCTTGCAGACCGGCGAGCATGATCACGGTCGGCGGCGTCTTGGCGAGGTTGAGCCGGCGCGTCTCGCCGCCGAGGATCGCGACGAGCTCCTCGTTGACGATCTTGACTACCTGCTGCGCGGGGTTGAGCGCCTGGGAGACCTCGGCGCCCTTCGCCCGCTCCTTGATCTTCGCGATGAAGGCCTTGACCACGCCGAGGGCGACGTCGGCCTCCAGCAGCGCGATGCGGATTTCGCGCGCGGTGGCGTCGATGTCGGCGTCGGACAGCCTGCCCTTGCGCGTGAGCGTCTGCAGGGCGGCGGTGAGCCGATCGGAGAGGGTGTCGAACACGGGTGTGCACGCTCCAGCTGGGTCGAGAGTGGCGCGCCGGACGAGGCCGGCCCCTCCGAGGGTAGTCGCTCCGGCTCCTTCTCTTCGCGGGTACGCACACGTACTACGCATGTGCGTACTAACACGGTCGCTACTTCCGGAAAAAGACTGGAACCATGCCCGCGATTCGGTAAACATACGTGTATGACTTCCGTGCCCGTGCTCCGAGAACCGGCCACCGACGCCGACGAGCCGGTCCCGCTGCGGCGGATCGCCGGCCTGTTCCGCCCGCACCGCGGGCCCCTCGCCGCGCTGTTCGCGCTGATCGTGGTGCAGGCCGGCCTCGGCGTCGTCTCGCCGTTCCTGCTGCGCGAGATCCTCGACGACGCCCTGCCGCACCGCGACACGCTGCTGATCAGCCTGCTGGCCGCGGGGATGATCGTCTGCGCGGTCGGCAGCGGCTCCCTCGGCGTCGCCACCACCGGCCTGTCGAACACGATCGGGCAGCGCGTGATGAACGAGCTGCGCGTCTCGGTCTACGGCCACCTGCAGCGGATGTCGCTCGGCTTCTTCACGCGGACGAAGAGCGGCGAAGTGCTCTCGCGCGTCTTCAACGACATCGGCGGCGTCGACAACGTCATCACCACGACCGCGGGCTCGGTGGTGCAGAACGCGACCACGACGATCGCCATCACCGCCGCGCTGATCGCGCTCGACTGGCAGCTGGCGGGGCTGTCACTGGTCGTCGTCCCGCTGTTCCTGCTGTTCACGCTGCGGCTGGGCAAGCGGCGGCGGACGCTGGCCCGCGGCCGGACCCGGCGGATGGCCCGGCTGACGACGATGGTCGAGGAGTCCCTGTCCGTCACCGGCGTGCTGCTCGCCAAGACGATGGGCAACGAGCGGGCGGTGCGCGAGCGCTTCGGCGCCGAGTCGCGGGAGATCGCGGCGCTCGAACGGGCCGCCGCGCTGGCCGGGCGCTGGCAGACGGCGTCGCGCGGGATGAGCCTGACCGTCATCCCGGCGCTGGTCTACTGGATCGCCGGGCTCGCGCTGGCCGGCGGCGCGTCGCCGTTCTCCCTCGGCACCGTGGTGGCGTTCACCAGCATGCTCAACCGGCTGGTCGCGCCGGCGACCGCGATGCAGACCATCGGGCAGAACGTGGCGACGTCGAAGGCGCTGTTCGGGCGCATCTTCGAGGTGCTCGACCTGCCGGTGGAGATCGCCGACAAGCCGGGGGCGCGCTCGCTCGAGGTGCGCCGCGGCGACGTCTCGATGCGCGGGGTCTCGTTCCGCTACGACTCCGACGGCGGGTGGACGCTGCGGGACATCGACCTCGACGTCCCGGCCGGGACCACGACGGCGCTGGTCGGCGCGACCGGTTCGGGCAAGACGACGCTCGCCTACCTGGTGGCGCGGCTGTACGAGGTGAGCGCCGGTTCGGTGAAGATCGACGACATCGACGTCCGCGACGTCACGCTGGCTTCGCTCGCGGCGGGCGTCGGGCTGGTTTCGCAGGAGACCTACCTGTTCCACGACACGGTGCGGGAGAACCTGCGCTTCGCGAAGCCGGACGCGACCGACGAGGAGATCGAGCTGGCGGCGAAGGCGGCGCACATCCACGACACCCTCGCCGGGCTGCCGGAGGGGTACGACACGGTCGTCGGCCAGCGCGGCTACCGGTTCTCCGGCGGCGAGAAGCAGCGGATGGCGATCGCCCGGATCCTGCTGCGCAACCCGCCGGTGCTCATCCTCGACGAAGCGACCAGCGCCCTGGACACCCGCACGGAACGCTCGGTGCAGGCCGAGCTCGACCGGCTCGCGGCGGGACGCACGACGCTGACCATCGCGCACCGGCTGTCCACTGTGGAACACGCGGACCAGATCGTGGTGCTGCACGAAGGCCGGATCGCCGAACGCGGGACGCACGCGGAGCTACTGGCGCGCGATGGGCGGTATGCCCGGCTGGTGCGCGGAACCGCCTAACCTGGGCCCATGCACCCGGACCCCGACACCGCTTCGCGCGTGAGCGCCGACGCCGAGCTCGCCGACCTGGCCTGGCGGGTCCGCGAGGGCGTCGGCCGGCTCAACTGGCGGATGCGCGCCGAGCGCGACCCGAGCGGTCCGGGCCCGGCGGTGCTCGCGGTGCTGAGCCGGCTCTACCGGGCGGGCACGCACACGCCGACCGAGCTGGCCGAGGCGGAACGGCTGCAGCCGCAGTCGCTGACGCGGATCCTGGCCTGGGTGTCGGAGCGCGAGCTCGTCACTCGGACGACGGATCCGGAGGACGGGCGGCGGTCGTTGATCAGCATCACGCCGGCGGGGCTGGCAGTGCTGCGGGAGTACAGCGTGCAGCGGGAACGGTGGCTGGCGGCGGCGCTGGAGTCGACGTTGTCGCCGACTGAGCGGCAGCTGCTGAAGCTGGCGGCGGATCTGCTGGTGCGGGTGGCGGACGCCTGAGGTCAGTGCGTGTGGTTTGCCCTGGTCGCGACCCACTTGGGTACTGCGGAGTCACGCAGGCCGGCGTCGTCCGTGACGATCCGTTCGGCGGGGAAGATCCGCTCGAGGTTGCTCACGACTGCGTCGCCGTAGTCGACGGGGATGATCGTTGCGTTCTCGTTCAGCTCAGTCGCGAGCATCGAGCTGACGATCTGGTCTGACGGCGGCAGGCTGAAGCCGATGATCACGAGCTCGTCTGCTTGGCGGAGTGCCTCCGCGGCTTGACGCCAAATCGCTCGGATCGTGTTGTTCACGTAGTACGGGCTCTTCACCGCCACCGGCGGCCGCCCGCGGGCGCTCAAGTCACTTCGGATGGCCGAAGAAAGGTCGGCCATCGTCGGCATGTGCTCACTGATCGCGTGGCTGAAGCCCGAGCCGAGCAGGTGAACCGAGGATGTCACCGCGCCTCCCGCACCGAACGAGCAAGCGCAACTCCGACGAGGAACGCCTGAAAGCCGCCGTGGAGACCCCTCGATCCCTCCACGGCGGCTTTCACGACCCCCCTCGTCCGCGCCGCCTCCCCGCGGTGCGGACACGGGTTCCGGGAACGGGCCGCTCCTCCGTCGGCCCGCCCCGGAACCCTGGTCCCCGGACGGCTCACCTCCCCAGGGGCCGTCCGGATCCCCCCTCGTCAGCGATCCGGTATCCGCTGACAGGACGAAGTCTGCCGCTCCGGAGGCGGCCGGTTGAGTGTGAGAACCCTCAATTACCCGTGGGTAGTAGTACTCAAGACGTCTTCGCGCGCCCGCGGCCCGCCGCTCGCTTCGCCGTCGTACGCGCCTTCGCCGCCCTCGACGCGGCGGTCTTGGCCTTCGCGACAGCGTCGGGGCGCGCGTCCGCGGCCGTCTCCTGCAGCGCCGCCAGCAGGCGGGTGACGCCGTCCGCCTGCTCGGCCGCCGTGGGCTGGACGACCTCGGCGCCGTCGATCTTCGACTGGATCAACGCCTGGAGCGCTTCGCGGTAACGGTCGGGCACGCGGCCGGGGTCGAACTCGCCGGTCAGCTCCTCGATGAGGTTCACCGCGCGGCGCAGCTCGCCGGGCCGGATGTCGACGTCGGCGTGGCGGAACGGGAAGTCGGGCTCGCGCACCTCGGCGGGCCACAGCATGGTTTCGAGCACGATCACCTGGTCGCGCACGCGCAGGACGCCGAGTGTCTCGCGGCGGCGAAGCGCGACAGTCACCAGCGCGACCCGGCCCGACTGCTGCAGCGCCTCGCTGAACAGCACGTACGGCTTCGTGCCCGCCGGCTCGGGTTCGAGGTAGTAGCTGCGCGCGAACCAGATCGGGTCGACGTCGGCGAGCGGGGCGAAACCGCGGATGGCGATCGTGCGGGCGGGCATCGGCAGCGACGCGAGTTCGTGGTCGGACAGCAGGACGACGTCGCCGCCCGGGACCGGGTAGCCGCGGACCATCTCCGCCGGCGGCACCTCTTCGCCGTCGACCTCGCACACGCGCTTGACGCGGACGCGGCCGCCGTCGGTTTCGTGGACCTGGTGCAGCGGGATCTCGCGCTCTTCCGTCGCGCTGTACGCCTTCACCGGAACGGCGTAACTCCCGAACCCGATCGTGCCCGACCAGACGGCCCGCATGCGCACCACCTCCGCAGGTCCCAGGCTAGCCAGGCGATCCCGCGGGCCGACAGCTACAAACGGGTGTCAGGCGCGACGGATTCGCTCACACATTCGAACGACGGCGTGACCGCGTCGAGCGCTTCGGCCGAACAGCGGGACGCGACAGCGGCCGCCCGGAGCACCTCAGTGACCACCTCGACGTCGAGCGGCGGGGCCGCAGCGAGCGCGTCCGCCCCGGCTCCGACGCGGGCGGCGAGCCCGGCGAGCGCGCGCGAAATGGCTTCCTGGCCGGCCACGAGCTGGGCGACGACGTCGGTGAGCTCGGCGGTCGTCGCGCCCGGGCCGCCGCAGCGCAGGCCCGCGGCGAGCTCCTCGGCGCACGACCGCAGGTGGGAGGCGACGACGGTCGGCGGCAGCGTCAGCCGATCCTGCATTCGCGCACCCCCTCGGTCAGAGCAGCCATAGTGCCACCGCACGCGCCGTGACCTGATGCGACACACCGCCGCCTGCTTATTTGACCGACCGTTCTCGAAACGGCTAAGGTTTCGCTCATGTCCCGGGTCAAGGAGTTCGACGTCGACGAAGCCTGCGACGCCGCGCTCACGCTCTTCCGGCAGCAGGGGTACGAGGCGACGTCGGTCAGCGACCTCGTCACGCACGTCGGCGTCGCCAAGGCCAGCCTGTACGCGACCTTCGGGTCGAAGCACGACTTCTACGTGACGGCGTTGAAGCGGTACGCGGAACGGGCCGACGCGCGGGTGCTGGCCGAGTTGTCGGGCCCGGGCTCGGGGGTGGCCGCCGTACGCCGGCTTTTCGACGGCTACCTGGCGGAAATCCTCGGCGACGAGACGAAGATGGGCTGTTTCGTCGTCAACGCGGCGATCGAGCTGCTCCCCCGCGACCCCGAGGTCGCCCGGCTGGTGGAACGCAGCTGGGACACCCTCGAGGTCGCGCTCACCATGGCGCTCGAGCGCGCCAAGGCGCAGGGCGAACTCGCCGCCGGCAGCGAACCGGCGGCGCTCGCGCGCTTCCTGCTGACCGTGCTGCAGGGCCTGCGCGTACTGGGCAAGGGCGCGGACGCTGCACGCCGGCTGGACGCGGCCATCTCACAGGCGATGCGCCTCATTCAAGACTGATCGGACCAGAAAGAAGGCACACGATGGGGGCACGGTTCACGGGCAAGGTCGTCCTGGTGACGGGCGGCGGTTCGGGCATCGGACGGGAGACGGCGCGGGCGTTCGCGGCCGAGGGCGCGACGGTGGTCGTCGCCGGGCGCGACGAGCAGCGGCTGGCGGCCGTGGTGCAGGAGATCGGCGGCGACGCGGTGACGGTGGACGTCACCGACCCGGCGGACGTGGCGCGGATGGTCGAGACGATCGTCGCGCGGCACGGCGGGCTGGACGTCGCGGTCAACAACGCGGGCATCCTCGGGTCGCCGGCGCCGGCCGCGGACCTCGACGAGGACGGCTTCGGCGCGGTGCTGGCCACGAACGTCACCGGGACGTGGCTGTGCCTGAAGCACGAGGTCGCGCACATGCGGGCGCACGGCGGCGGCGCGATCGTCAACATCGCGTCGAACATCGGCGCGCACGGGCGGCTGCCGAACATGGCGGCCTACGCGGCGTCGAAGGCCGCGGTGAGCGCGCTGACCCGCACGGCGGCGCGCGACCACATCGGCGAGGGGGTCCGCATCAACGCGGTCAGCCCGGGCGCGACGGACACCGGGATGTCGTTGCGCCCCGGCGAGACGGACGCCGATCGCGCCGAGCGGGTGAAGGGCGCGATCCCGCTGGGCCGGGTGGGTGCCACCGCCGAGGTGGCGGCCGCGGTGCTGTGGCTGGCTTCGGACGAAGCGGCCTTCACCGTCGGGCACGACCTGGTGGTCGACGGCGGCGCGACCGCCTGACCGGCGGCCCCACCCGGGCCCGCGGCGTTCCTTCAGGACTCACGGTTGCGCACGGGGCTCTCCTCCCGGGAGTGCGGACGGGTGGGCGGGGCTCACGACTCGCGATTGCGCACGAGGCTGCTCCTCTCGGGCGTGCGGGCGGATGGCTGGGGGTTCAGGACTCGCGGTTGCGCACGGGGCGCTCCTCTCCGGCGTGCGGACGGGCGGCTGGACGTTCAGGACTCGCGGTTGCGCACGGCAGGACTCCTTCCGGACGTGCTGACGGATGGCTGCGGTTCAGGACTCGCGGTTGCGCACGGGGCTCTCCTCTCCGGCGTGCGGACGGGCGGCTGGCGTGGGCTTCAGGACTCGCGATTGCGCACGGCGCTACTCCTTCCGGGCGTACGAACAGGACAGTGACGAGTCAGGATTCGCGGTTGCGCATGACGGCGGCCTCCCTTCGCTGCTCCGATCGTGTGGCACTCGTCGATCGCGGCCGCCCGGTGTGGTGGGGTGGACGCGGATCGTCGGCTCACCCAGGGGAGTTGGACCGCCTTGAGTATGGACGGCGCCCGTCCGGCCGAACGCCACGCGGCCAGGATCCGAGGGGCGCTGAACCCTGCTCGCTGGACGCTCTGGCGGCAGCGCGGATCGCTCGTCTTCTACTGCTTCCTCGTCGAGTCCGTCGCGCTCGTGGCCACCGTCTGGACGGCCGCCGAAGTACCGGTGCGGACGTGGGACGTGGCCGTCCTCGGGGTGCTCGCCGGGCTCGGTGTGCTGCAGGCGGAGCTGGGCCGTCAGGTCGAGCGCGTCCGGCGGCTGGTGTCGGACACCCCGCACATCAACCTGACGTCGGTCTGGACGTTCGCCGGCGTGCTGCTCCTGCCGCCCGCGCTGGTCACGGCGTTGATCGCCGTCCTCTACCTGCACCTGGCGACGCGCAGCCTCGCGCGGATCAAGCGCGTGCCGCCGTTCCGGACCACGCTGAACGCGACGCTCGTCGTCATCACCTGCTACGCGGCCGAGTTCGTGCTGAGCCGCCTCGGCGTCCCCGACATGTACACGGCGCTGACGTCGGGCTGGCGGGGCGTCACGGCCATCGCGCTCGCCGCGGCGGCGTACTTCCTGGTCTCGGCGATCACGATCCTGCCGGCGCTGACCATCACGACGCGCTCGGTGAAGGCGTTCTTCGGCGGCCTCGGTGACAACCTCCTCGAGGTCGCGACGCTGTGTCTGGGCCTGCTCACGGCGCTGACGCTGGCGACGCTGCCCGCGCTCGCCGTCGCGATCGTGCCGCCGCTGCTGGTGCTGCACCGGGCGGTGCTGATCAAGCAGCTGGAGATCGCGGCGACGACCGACGAGAAGACCGGCCTGTTCAACACGACCGGCTGGCACGTGCTCGCTTCACGCGAGCTGGCACGCGCCCAGCGCAGCAAGCGGAGCACGTTCGGCGTGCTGATGATCGACCTCGACCACTTCAAGCTGATCAACGACGAGCACGGCCACCTGGCGGGCGACGCGGTGCTGCGCGCGGTCGCGGCGACGATCAAGAGCGCGGTCCGCGACTACGACTCGGTCGGCCGCTTCGGCGGCGAGGAGTTCGTGGTCCTGCTCCCGGAGATCGGCCCGGCGGCGGTCCTGGCGGTGGCGGAGCGCATCCGCTCGGCGATCGAGACGCTGAAGGTCGAGTACTTCGACGGCACGGCGTCCCGGGTGATCGGCGACCTGTCGGCATCGATCGGCGTGGCGACGTACCCGGACGGCGGCACGGCCGTCGACCGCCTGCTGCAGGCCGCGGACAAGGCCCTGTACCGGGCCAAGGACGCGGGCCGCAACCAGGTGGTCGACGGCACCGCGCCGGCTTAGGAAGCCGCCGCCTCCAGCCGCCAGAGGCCGCCGAGCACCTTCAGCAAGGTCTCCTGACGCTCTTCGAGGACGGCCGGGGTCCAGCCGTCCGACGCGAGCACCTGGGAAGTCAGCACGAACGGTGGCCAGCTCGTTTTCTGGAAGTACTTGGTCTTCTTCACCTCGAACTCGAAGTTGCTCGCCTGGGAGTTCTTCCGTTTCGAGAGCAGGACGAGGTTCGCCAGGCGGTGCACCCAGTAGAGCCGTTCCTGCGCGGTGAACGCGTGGGTCCACACGCTGTCCACGTCCGGGGACTGCGGGAGGACGTGCTCCACGCTGATCAGTGGGTAGCCGTCGTAGTTCGTTCCCCCGTCCGACAAGGCCGAGTCGAGGCGGAGCAGCACGTACAGGCGGATCCTCGTCACCGTGTAGATCTCCGCGCTCAGTTTCGCCAGGGTTTCCGCCTGTTCGTCCCCGGAAAGCTGCAGCGGGGACTCCGGGGCGTAGAGGTCGCGGTCCTTCTCCAGCCAGTCGAGGACGCGGCCGTACCGCTCGACCCGGCGGGTGATGTCCACCCGGCGCACGAGCATGCTGGCGGCGAGGCGTTCGAGGTCGCCGAGGAAACGCAGCAATGACGCGGAGTCGGCGGTCGGCCGGCTGAAGTAGCTGATCGCCGGCGGGATCCAGTCCGTGTTGTCGAGCTGTTTCAGCCAGGCCAGGAGCCGGTTGATCTCCTCGGCGCCCGGTCCCCCGGCGTAGCTGGCGCTCCTGACCACCTCGAAAGCGTCCGAAAAGGGAACCAGCACGTCGTCGATGAACTTCTTGCCGTCGGGTACCCGGCTCAGCACGGACGCCCGGAATTCCTTGAGGATCGACTCCCGGGCCTTCGTCTTCGCGTACACCATCCGGATGTGGGAGAAGAGATCGCCGAAGTCGTTTCGGCCGAGGTCGTCTTCCTCCTGTGCCCACTTGGTGGTGTAGGCGTCTTGGTCGGCTTCCGGGATCTTGCCGATGATCTCCGACTTCAGGATGTCGGTGTGGGTGAGGTCCAGGCCGCGTTCGTTGAGGACCGAGAAGATCCGGTAGGCGGACTCGAAGTCGACGGTCGCCACGACGACGAGGTAGGTGTACATGTCGATGAACGAGACCAGCCGCTCGCGCTCCACCGTCTCGAGCGCGTTCAACCGGGTCTTGAACAGCAGCGCGTTCTCGACCAGCCGGAGCCGACTGTCCGGCGTCACGTTCCGCAGGTCCGGCAGCAGGTCGTTGCCGGATCGCTCCTGGATGTACTTCTCGAAGAAGCCCTGGTCCTGATCCCGCAACCGGAGCCGCGGCTGGTCGGCGGTGCCCTTGATCGGGTCGCCCTTCTGGAAGATGCGCTTCTCGAGCGAAGCAGCGAACTCCGGCGAGACCTGTTCGCGGAGGACGCTGTAGAGCACCGTCAAGGTGGTGAGGCGCTGCTGTCCGTCGACCACCTCGGCGAGCGCCTGCTTTTCCGCTTTGACGAGGACGATGCTCCCCAGGAAGTAGGGATCCGATTCGGACAGCGAGTCTCTCGACCGGGAAGCGGCCAGGAGATCGTCGAACATCTCACCGGCCTGCTCCGTCGTCCACGCGTACGGGCGCTGGTAACGAGGGATGGTGAATTGGTAGGCGTCGTCGAAGATCTCGCCGACGGTGTGCTCCGCTGCTTGGATTTTGGTCCCGGCCATGCGGAAGATCTCGGTGAGCGGGCACCGGTCGTTACAGCCGTTACCGCATTGTTCGGAGCCGCGGGTCCATGCGGCTCCGAACAAACGCGCTTCAGGAAGCCGCCGCCAGGACGGCCTGTTCCACCTCTCGGCGCCAGCCGGGCTCGATGCGGCCGCTGCGGGGGGTCACCGCGAACGAGTCCACCACCGCTCCGCCCAGCGTCGATGCCTTTGCCCAGCGGACCTCCGCGTCGCACCTCCGCAACGCGCCCGCCACCCGGAACAGGAGGCCGATGCGGTCGGCCGCGCGCAGCTCCAGGACCACCGTATCCGGGCCCGTTGCCTCGTCGTCGAACCACAGGACCTTCGGCGCCACCGAAGCCGCCGACGGGGAGCCGTAGTCGCGTTCCTTCGCCGCCAGGCGCTGGGTCAGGGGCAGGGTGCCCGCGACCGCCCGGGCGAACTGCTCGCGCAGCAGCGTCGCGTCCGGCAAGGAGCCGAACTTCGGGGACGCCGTGAACACGCCCGCCCGGCCGCCGTCGTGGCCGCGCAGGACCGCCGCGTGGACCTCCAGGGAATTCAGCGCCAGTACGCCCGCCGCCGGGGCCAGGAGTTCCGCGCGGGCCGGGACCGCCAGCAGGACCGTCACCACCTTGCCGTGGGAGCTGATGCGGATCTGGCCCGTGCCCGACGCCACCGCCGAAGCGACGAGTTCGCGTTGTTCGTCGTCCATCGGCGATGGAGCCGTGAAACCCTTGCCGTGCAGCACTTCCTCACAGCCCGACACCAGTTCCGCGAGCAGGCGGGCCTTCCAGTCCGTCCACACACCCGGGCCGGTGGCCAGCGAATCCGCCTGGGTCAACGCGTGCAGCAGCTCGACCAGGACCAGGTCGCTGTCCAGCGTCTTCACCACCCGCGCCACCGTGGCCGGCTCGCTGATGTCGCGCCGGGTCGCCGTGTGCGGCAGCAACAGGTGGTGGCGGACCATCGCCGACACCGTCGCGACGTCGGCCGGGCTGAGGCCGAGGCGGGTCGCGACCTGGGCGGAGATCTTGGCGCCCAGCTCCGAATGATCGGCGTCGCGGCCCTTGCCGATGTCGTGCAGCAGCGCGCCGATCAGCAGCAGGTCCGGCCGCGCGACCGTGGTGGTCAGCTTGGCCGCCTCGACGCAGGTGCGCACGAGGTGGCGGTCGACCGTCCACTGGTGCACCGGCGAGCGCGGCGGCAGGTCGCGGACCGCGCCCCACTCGGGGAACAGCCGGGACCACAGGCCGGTCCGGTCGAGCGACTCGACCGCGTCGACCAGGCCCTCCCCCGCGCCCAGCAGCTCGACCAGCGCGTTCAACGCCTCCGCCGGCCACGGCGCGCGCAGCTCCGGCGCCGATTCCGCCAGCGCTTTCAACGTGCCGAGCGCGATCGGCTTCCCGGTGCGCGCCGACGCCGCGGCCACCCGCAGCAGCAGCGCCGGGTCCTTCGCCGGGACGGCGTCGCGGGCCAGCGCGACCTCGTTCCCGTGCAGCACCACGTTTTCCGCGAGCGGCGTCCGCGACGGACGGCGCCCGAAGCGCGTCTTCGGCTGCTCCACAGTGGACCGGAGAGCCACGTCCAGCGCGTACGCGATGGTGCGGCCCGCGCCGGACAGCTTGCGGGCCAGCGTGAACCGGTCGCCGAAGCCGAGTTCGGCGGCGACCAGCTCGGCCTCCGGCGCGGCCAGGACGTCCCGTTCGCGCCGGATCTCGCGCCGCAGCTCGGTGCGGACGTCGAGCAGAAGTTCCTTGGCCTCCAGCAGTTCTTCGCCCGGACGCGCGGTGAGCTGCGCCGCGGCCAGTGCTTCCAGGACGGCGAAGTCCCGCAGCCCGCCCCGGCCGTGCTTGAGGTCGGGTTCGGCGGACTGCGCGATCTCGCCGCTGCGGGCCCAGCGCTGCCGGACCGACGCCGTCATGTCCGGGATCTGCTTGCGCGCGGTGCGGCGCCACTGCTCGCGCGCCGCCGAAACCAGCCTGCCGCTCAGCTCGGCGTCCCCGGCGAGGTGCCGGGCGTCGAGCAGGCCCATCGCCACGCGAAGGTCCTCCGAAGCGACCTTCAGCGCTTCGCCGGGCGTGCGGACCGAGTGGTCCAGCCCGACTTTCGCGTCCCACAACGGGTACCAGAGCGCGTCCGCGATCTCGCCGACGCCGCTGTTGCCGTTGTGCACCAGCAGCAGGTCGAGATCGGAGAACGGCACCAGCTCCCGGCGGCCGAGCCCGCCCACGGCGACCAGCGCGACACCCGGTTCCGCGGTGTCGACGCCGGCCGCCGAGGCTCCCCTGCCCAGCCAGAACTCGTAGAGGTCGACCAGGGCCGCCCGCAGTGCGGACGCCCCCAGCCTCCCGTGCCTGCCCTCGAGCAAACGCTCGGTGGCCTTGACCAGTTCGCCCCCGTCGGCCATCCCCGTCGCCTTATAGGGCGTCCGTGCCGCGCTCGCCGGTGCGTACCCGGATGACCGTCTCGACCGGGGTCACCCACACCTTGCCGTCACCGATCTTGCCGGTGTGCGCGGCCGTGGTGATGGCCTCGAGGACCTTCTCCACGTTGGTGTCGTCGGTGACGACCTCGATCTTCAGCTTGGCCACGAAGTCCACCGAGTACTCCGCACCGCGGTAGACCTCGGTGTGGCCCTTCTGGCGGCCGTAACCCTGGACTTCGCTGACGGTCATGCCCAGGACGCCCAGCTGCTCCAGCGCGGAGCGGACGTCGTCGAGCGTGAACGGCTTCACAATCGCCGTGATGAGCTTCATGCCTTGCTCTCCTCGAGTTTCGCGGTGCCGGCGGCGGACTTGACCGGGATGATCGTCGGCTGGCCGAGGCCACCGCCCGAACCGGTGAAGTCGTACGCGCTCTCCGCGTGCTGGGCCTCGTCGATGCCGGTGACCTCGTCCTCGGTGCTGACGCGGAAGCCGCCGGCCTTCTTGATCACGAAGCCGATGATGAAGGACAGCACGAAGGAGTACGCGAGCACCGCGCCGGCGGCCAGCGCCTGGCGGCCCAGCTGGGTGAACCCGCCGCCGTAGAAGAGCCCGTCGGCGCCGAGGGAGTTGACGCTGGTGGTGCCGAAGAAGCCGATCAGCAGCGTGCCGACGATGCCGCCGACCAGGTGGACGCCGACGACGTCGAGCGAGTCGTCGAAGCCGAACTTGAACTTGAGCGAGATGGCGAGCGCGCACAGCACACCGGCGATGAGGCCGATCGCGATGGCGCCGATCGGGCTCACGAAACCGCACGCCGGGGTGATCGCGACCAGGCCGGCGACCGCGCCGGACGCGGCACCGAGGGTGGTCGGCTTGCCGAACTTCAGCTGCTCCACGACCAGCCAGCCGAGGACGGCGGCGGCGGTGGCGACGGTGGTGTTGGTGAACGCGACGGCGGCGAGGTCGTTGGCGGCCAGCGCCGAACCGGCGTTGAAGCCGTACCAGCCGAACCACAGCAGGGACGCGCCGAGCAGCACGAACGGCACGTTGTGCGGCCGGCCGGTGTCCTTCGGGAAGCCCTTGCGCTTGCCGAGCACGATGGCGAGGGCGAGGCCCGCGGCACCGGCGTTGATGTGGACCGCGGTACCCCCGGCGAAGTCGAGTGCCTTGAGGTTGTTGGCGATCCAGCCGCCGACGGAGTTCTCGCCGATGAAGCCGTTGAACGAGAACACCCAGTGCGCGACCGGGAAGTACACGATCGTCACCCAGACGACGACGAACAGCGTCCAGCCCCAGAACTTCGCGCGGTCGGCGATGGCGCCGGAGATCAGCGCGGGGGTGATGATCGCGAACATCAGCTGGAACATGACGAAGGCGAGGACGGGCAAGCCGTCCGAGCCGGGCCAGGCGACGGCCGGGCTGGTGTCGGTGGCGGCCGTCGCGAACCCGGCGAGCTTGCCGAAGGTGTTCTCGAGACCGGCGAAGTGGAAGTTACCCAGCAAACCGCCGAACGCGTCGTCGCCGAAGGACATCGTGAACCCGTAGAGGGCCCACAGCACCCCCACTACGGCCAGCGCGATGAAGTTCATCATCAGCATGTTCAAGACGCTCTTCGCGCGGACCATCCCGCCGTAGAAGAACGCCAGTCCTGGGGTCATGAGCATGACCAGCGCGGCGCTGGCCAGTACCCATGCGGTGTCTCCTGCGTTCAGCACATCGTCCTCCCGTGCCCTGGGTTCGTGCGTTGGCAGTTTTGGCGCGCGGTGTTTCACGGGGCGGCGCGAGAGGTTTCACCCGCGTGAACTGTCCGCGCCGGGTTGTTACGGACAGGTTTCCGGAGACCTGTGCTGAAGTGTCCGGTTGCTTTACGCCGTGGTCGAATAGCCCCATGACGGCGAGCGGCTCCGGTAATGACCCACTGCCACCCCGAGTGGTGGAGGCGTTGCGGTGTTCGGTCTGCGGTGACCTGATCGGGCTAGCCGATCGCACGCTGCGTTGCGGGAACCGCCACTCTTTCGATCTAGCGCGACAGGGTTACGTGAACTTGTTGCACGCGCGAATCCCAGCGGGGACGGCGGACACCGCGGAGATGGTCGCGGCCCGCGCGGACTTCCTCGCGTCGGGCGCTTACCGGGGCCTCGCCGACGAGCTGGCGCGGGCGTGCGCGGAGGCCGACGACCTCGTCGTCGACGCGGGCGCGGGCACCGGCTACTACCTGGCGCGGGTGCTGGACGCGTCCGGCGCGTTCGGCCTCGCGCTGGACGTCTCGGCGGCCGCGTTGAAACGGGCGGCCCGCGCCCACCCGCGGCTGGGCGCGGCGGTGTGGAACCTGTGGGAGCCGTGGCCGGTGGGCGACGAGGTGGCGTCGGTCGTGCTGAACGTCTTCGCGCCGCGCAACGGGCCGGAGTTCCACCGCGTGCTGCGCCCCGGCGGCCTGCTGGTCGTGGCCGCCCCGGCGCCGGACCACCTGCGCGAGCTGGGCGACCTGGTGCTGGCGGTCGACGAGCGCAAGGACGAGCGCCTGGACGGCACCCTTGGCGAGTACTTCGCGCGGACGGGCCGCACGGCGGTCCGCCAGGAGGTCGAGCTGTCCCCGGAGCAGGTGCGGCAGGTGGTCGGGATGGGGCCGGCGGCGTTCCACCTGGACCGCGGTGACCGCCGGGCGCGGCTGGCGGCGTTGAGCGAGCCGCAGGTCGTGACGGTGTCGTTCACGGTGTCGACCTACCGGCGTCTGGAAGGGTGAAGGGGTGAAGCCCGACTGGACCGCCCCCGCGACCCGGCTCGCGGACGCGGAGTGGGTCCGGGCCCGCATCGGCGGCGCGGCGAAGCTGTACGGGTGCGCACGGCCGGAGGTGCTGGGCACGATCTGGTGGTACTCGCTCTCGTCGGTGCTCGTGGCGCCGGCTGTCGAGGGTCTGGTCGCCGGGAGGCTCGTGGATCCGTCGCTGGACGCCGTCGAGCTGGACCTCGTCGCCGACGGCCGGTTCCTCGGCGCGCGGTCCACCCGTGCGCTGGAGGGCGGCTTGCCCGAGCTGGGGGCGGCCTTCAAGGTCGCCCTCGGCACCGCGATCGGCACCATCGCCGCCGTCAGCGGGGCCCGGGAGCGCGCGCTGGGCGCCATCGCCACCGACTCGATCGGCAACCGGCTGCTCTGGACGTCCGATCCCGAGCGGGCGATCACCCTGGCCGAGCCTTTGGTCGCGGCGATCGGGCTGGACCTGCCGAAACCGCGGTTCGTGCGCGTCGGGCGCACCCCGGCCGTGCGGCGGGCGTCGTGCTGCCTCATCTATGAAGCAGGCAACCCGAAGTGCGTGAGCTGCCCGCGTCAGCCGCCCGCCGAGCGCGAAGCCCGCCTTCGCGCCGCGCTCAGTCGATGACGGCCAGCTCGAGCTTCGCCAGCCGGTCCGGGTCGGCGATGACGTCGATGCCCGTGATCCGGTCGTCCTCGACGCGGAACGCCAGGACCACCGCGAGCCGTCCCTCTCGGACCATGAGCAGGCCGGGCGCGCCGTCGACGAGGGCCAGCTCGCTCGCGCGGGCGCGTTCGGACGCCAGGATCGCGCCGCGGCGGACGCTCTCGACGCCCTGAAGCACGATCGGCGCCGGCGTCGGGCCGGCGAAGCGGTCGGCGTGCAGGACGACGTCCGGGTCGAGGAGGGCGAGCAGCGCCTCGAAGTCGCCGCCGCGGGACGCCGCCAGGAACGCTTCGACGACCTTGCGCCGCCGGGGCAGGCCCGCGTCCGCGGCGGTCCCGCCCTTGACGCGGCGGCGGGCGCGGCTCGCGAGCTGCCGGGTCGCGGCCGGCGTCTTGCCGAGCATCGGCGCGATCTCTTCGAACGGCACCGCGAACATGTCGTGGAGCACGAAGGCGACGCGTTCGGCCGGGCCCAGCGCGTCGAGGACGACCAGCAGCGCGAGCCCGACTTCGTCGGCCAGCTCGGCTTCCTGCGCGGGATCACGGCGCTCGTCGTCGGGCTCGGGCTGCCCGTCGAGCGGTTCTTCGGGGTGGTTGCGCCGGGACCGCAGCGCCGAGAGGCACACGCGCGCGACGACGGTGGTCAGCCACGCGGGGACGTTGTCGATCTCGGCGGCGTCGGTGCGGTGGAACCGCAGCCACGCCTCCTGGACGGCGTCATCGGCCTCGGCGGCCGACCCCAGCATCCGGTAGGCGACCGCGCGCAACCGCGGCCGCTCCCGCTCGAACCGCTCGGTCAGCGCGTCCACTCTGTTCCTCTCACCCGGGGTCACAGGAGTAGACCCCGCGGCGGCGGGCGATGTGACCGGAACGGGAGTGAGCCCGGTCATACCCGGTGGACGGCCGGTCTCATACCACGCAGAACTCGTTGCCCTCGGGGTCCGCCAGCACGAAGTGGTCGGGGCGCCCGTCCAGGGTGTGCTCCTGGAGCACCGTCGCACCCGCCGCGGTGAGGCGGGCGATCGCCTCGACGACCCGCTCCCAGCGCGTCTCCCAGGGCACCTCGCGGCCGCCGCCGGCGTGGACGTCGAGGTGGAGGCGGTTCTTCGCGACCTTGCTCTCGGGGACCTTGAGGAAGCTCATGCTCGGCAGGACGCCCTCGGGGTCGCTCAGGAACGCGCCGTCGTCCCACTCTTCCTCGGGTACGCCCTGCTGCTCGAACCACGCCTCCCAGCTCGCGCACCCCGGCGGGGGCGGACGCTCGATGTAGCCGAGGGCCACCGCCCAGAACTTCGCCAGCGCGCGGGGTTCCGCGCAGTCGATCGTCAGGCTCCAGCGCACCGTCACGGGGGAAGGGTAGCCCTGCGCAGGCGCCGGCACCGCGCGTAACAAGAGCAGAGGGCCCGGCGACATCCCCGGCACGTTGCACCGGCCGAGAGGGTGGGCGAGCATTCGCATGGACATCGCCGTTTCCGTGAACGATCCCGTGCTCCAGGAGTCGCTGCTCGACTGGTTGCGCGGCGACCCCGAGCTGAGACCGGCGGTGAGCAAGCGCTACGCCGCGCCGAAGCCGGGCGAGCTCGGGACGATCGCGGACGCGATCATGATCTCGGTCGGCAGCGGTGGCGCGCTGACCGTCCTCGCTTCCGCGGTGAAGGCCTGGGTGCAGCGGCCACGCGGCAAGCACGTCGTCGTCCGGGTGAGCCGGGGTGACCGCGTCGCGGAGATCGACGCCGAGAGAGTCGGGTCGGAGGACATCGAAGCGATCCTCGACCGCGTGTTCCGGGAGGGCGAATCGGCATGACCGGCGCGGTTCCGGAGGAATCGCGCGTCGTCCTCATCGGCACGTCCCAGTACACCGACGAGCGCCTGCCTCCCATCCCGGTCGTCGAGCAGTGCCTGCACGACCTGCGGGACGTGCTGACCGACCCGGACCACGGGCTCGTCGGGGCGGAGCACTGCACGGTTCTCCTCGACGAGCCGGACATCGCCCAGCTGGGACGCCGGATCCGCGAGGCGATGGCGGGCGCGACGGGTCTGCTGGTCGTCTACTTCGTCGGCCACGGCATCGTCGGCCGCCGGCACGAGCTGTACCTCGGGCTTCCCGACAGCGATCTCGAGCATCCCACTTTCGGTTCGCTGTCCTACGACGCGCTGCGAGACCAGATCCTGGACAGCCCGGCGCGGACGAAGGTCGTCATCCTGGATTCCTGCTATTCGGGGCGGGCGATGGGGGAAACACTCGCGGATCCGGTCGGGGCGATCGTCGGTCAGCTGGACATCGACGGTACGTACCTGATGACGTCGGCCCAGCGCGACCAGGTCGCGCTCGTGCTCGAGGGCGAGGCGCACACGGCGTTCACCGGGCGGCTGCTGCGGGTGCTGAAGACCGGAATCCCGGAAGCGGGCGAGTACCTGACGGTCGACGACGTCTTCCAGCAGCTGTCGACGGTGATGACGGCGGCCGGCCTCCCGCGGCCGCAGAAGCGTGGCAGCCAGAATTCGGGGCGGTTCCGGATCGCGCGCAACCACGCCATTTCGGCCGAGAGTGAAGAGGACCTGGACGTCCGGATGAAGGAGATCATCCGGCGTGGGAGGGCCGAGAGCTGGGCGAAGCAGTTGCCGGACTTGCGGAAGGTGCTCGCCCGGCAGCAGGCGCTTCTCGGTGACGGGCACGCGAAGGTGTGGCGGACCGAGCAGCTCATCGCCCACGCGACCGGGGAGGGCGGAGATCCGTCGGAGGCGGTCGAGCGGCTGCGGGACCTGTTCGTCAGGCAGTCCGCCGAGCTCGGTGAGGAGCACGCCGACACGCTGTGGACGCGGCATTTGCTGGCGGTGAACCTGGGTGAGTCGGGGCTTCGAGAGGAGGCGATCGTCGCTCTTCGTTCCTTGCTGCCCGACCTTCGCCGCGTCTCGGGCCACCTCGACCCGGCGTGCTGGCGGGCTCAGCACGTTCTCGCGGTGAATCTCGCTTTGACCGGGTGGATCGAGGAAAGTGTTGCGCTTTTGAAGGAGCTGCGGACGATGCAGAAGGTTCACCTGGGTGAAGGGGCGCCTCAGACCGGCCGGGTGCGGCGGGATCTGATGCTGCTTTCGCAGGAGGAGGCGGACCGTGTTTGAGCGCTTCACCGATCGAGCGCGCCGTGTCGTCGTCCTGGCCGAGGAGGCGGCCAAGGAGCTGCAGCACGACTACATCGGAGCCGAGCACCTCCTCATCGCCATGGCGCTCGAAGGCGAAGGGATCGCTGCCCAGGCACTGGAACGGCACGGACTCACCTCCGAGGTGCTCCACAAAGAAGTACTCGAGGTCGTCGGTCCGGGCACGGCGCCTCCCGGTGCAGGACACCTTCCTTCCACATCCGACATGAAGAAAGTTCTGGAGCTCGCGTTGCGCGAAGCACTGCGACTCGGCCACAGCTACATCGGGACAGAACACATCCTGCTCGGGCTGATCCGCAAAGGCAAAGGGGTGGAGGTCGAGGTACTGTCCAACCTGCGCATCTCACTCGACGAGCTTCGGCAAACAGTGCTGGAATCCATTCCGAATCAGGCAAAAACTCCGGCGACGGAAATCACGAAACCGGCACAAAGGGCACCGTCCCCATTGGAACAGCTGGGGCGCGGCCTCACCGAACTCGCGCGGGACGGTGTGCTGGACCGCGTCGTCGGCCGCGCCAAAGAGATCGATCGGCTCATCCAGGTCCTCTCCCGCCGCACGCGGCACAATCCCGTCCTTGTGGGTGAGCACGGGGTCGGCAGGGCAGCGGTCTTCGACGGACTCGCCCAGCGGATCGTCGCAGGCGAAGTCCCGGAGCGACTCAAGGGCAAAGCCGTCCACGCGCTCGACCGCGGTGGCCACGCCGACGAAGAACTACGCGAAGCAATGGCCGAAGTCCGAACTCGGAACGACGTCATCCTGCTGCTCGACGACATCTCCGACCCCGTGCACGGCAAACACGCCGAAATCCTGAGCGCAGCTGTGCTGCACGGCGACGTCCTCGTCGGGTGCACCGCCACCCCCGAGAGCTATCGCCGGGTCAACGCCGAAAGTCCCGCGCTCGCTCAGCTCTTCCAGCCGATCCAGGTGGTCGAGATGGCGCCGGAATCCGCGGTCGAAGTGCTGCGGGTCATGCGGGGACGGCTGGTCGACCACCACCGCCTCACGATCGAGGACGACGTGCTCGCCGCGGCCGTGGAGCTGGCCGCGCGGTACGACCGGCAGCACCGGCTGCCGAGGAGCGCCATCGACCTCATCGACGAGGCCTGTGCCCGCGCGGCCGGGACGTCGAGCCTGAGCGAGGCCGACCTCAGCCGGACCATCCAGGACCTGCGCAACGAGTGGAAGGTCGAAGCGCAGCTCCTCGGCGTGCTCGAACCCGCCCACCGGGGACGTCCCGCGCGGCCGGTGCCGGAGGCTTTCCTGCAGGTCTACGGCGGTGTCGACACCGAGATCTGGCGCGTCGGCTGAGCGACCGGCCGCTGGGACGGATAGCGCCCCCGCGAACCCGTGGGTAGCGTGCACACCGATGAGTGAACGCACCTGGGGTTTCCGCACCCGCGCCCTGCACGCGGGTGGCACCCCCGATCCCGCGACCGGGGCCCGGGCCGTGCCGATCTACCAGACCACCAGCTTCGTCTTCGAGGACGCGGCCGACGCCGCCAACCTCTTCGCGCTGCAGAAGTACGGGAACGTCTACAGCCGGATCGGGAACCCGACCGTCGCCGCCTTCGAGGAGCGGGTCGCCAGTCTCGAAGGGGCCATCGGCGGAGTCGCCACCGCGAGCGGGCAGGCCGCCGAGTTCCTCACCTTCAGCGCGCTCGCCGAGGCCGGTGACCACATCGTGTCCGCGAGCGGCCTCTACGGCGGCACCGTCACCCAGCTCACCGGGACGCTGCGGCGCTTCGGCGTCGAGACGACGTTCGTCAGCGGCGGGATCGACGACTACGCCGCCGCGATCACCGACCGGACGCGGCTGCTCTACACCGAGGTCATCGGCAACCCCGGTGGCGGCATCGCCGACCTCGCCGCGCTCGCCGACCTGGCGCACGCCCACGACATCCCGCTGGTCGTCGACGCCACGCTCGCCACGCCGTACCTGTGCCGCCCGATCGAGCACGGGGCCGACATCGTGCTGCACTCGGCGACGAAGTTCCTCGGGGGCCACGGGACGACGCTCGGCGGGATCGTCGTCGAGTCCGGGCAGTTCGACTGGGGCAACGGGAAGTTCCCGCGGATGACCGAGACCGTCGACAGCTACGGCGGCCTGAAGTACTGGGAGAACTTCGGCGAGTACGCGTTCTGCACCCGGCTGCGCGCCGAGCAGCTGCGGGACATCGGCGCGGTGCTCTCGCCGCACTCGGCTTTCCTGCTGCTGCAAGGGATCGAGACCCTGCCGCAGCGGATGGACGCGCACGTCGCCAACGCCCGCGCGATCGCCGAGCACCTCGAAGCCGACCCGCGCGTGGCCTGGGTGTCCTACGCCGGGCTGCCGTCGCACCCGCACCACGACCTCGCGAAGAAGTACCTGCCCGCCGGGCCGGGCGCGGTGTTCTCCTTCGGCATCGACGGCGGCCGCGCGGCCGGCGAGAGGTTCGTCGAGTCGGTCGAACTGCTGTCGCACCTGGCGAACGTCGGGGACGCGCGGTCGCTCGTCATCCACCCGGCGTCGACGACGCACGCGCAGCTGTCGGAAGAGCAGCTCGCGGCCGCGGGCGTCGGGCCGGACCTGATCCGGCTGTCGATCGGGCTGGAGGACGTCGGCGACCTCGTCTGGGACCTCGACCAGGCGCTGGGCAAGGCGGTGGCGGGATGACCCACGACGTCGGGGCCGTCGAGCGGCGCGCGATCCTGAACCGGACGAAGTCGGTGACGATCGTCGGCGCGTCCGCCAACCCGGCGCGGCCCAGCTACTTCGTCGCGACCTACCTGCTTTCCTCGACGCGGTACGAGGTCAACTTCGTCAACCCGCGCCTGGACACGCTGCTCGGGAAGCCGGTGTACGCGTCGCTCGAGGACGTCCCGGGCGAGCTGGACCTGATCAGCGTCTTCCGCAAGCACGACGACCTGCCGCAGGTGGCCGACGAGGTCGTCGACGCCGGCGCGCGGACGCTGTGGCTGCAACTCGGGTTGTGGCACGAGCCGGCCGCCGACCGGGCGCGGGAGGCCGGGCTCGACGTCGTGATGAACCGGTGCGTGAAGATCGAGCACGCGCGCTTCGCCGGCGGGCTGCACCTGGCCGGGTTCAACACCGGCGTGATCAGCTCGCGGCGGCAGTCGGCGCCTTAGGCGGCACGGGAAGAGAACGGGCGTTCCCACTGTTGGCCCCGGTATGACTTTGGGGATCACGTTGTCCGGCGGCCCGACGGCACTCCTGGAACTGGGCGGCGTCCGGCTGCTCACCGATCCGACCTTCGACGCGCCCGGCGACCACCCGGTCGGCGAGCGCGTGCTGGTCAAGACCGAGGATTCGGTGCTGTCCGAGGCCGCGGTCGGGGTGGTGGACGCCGTGCTGCTGTCGCACGACCAGCACCCCGACAACCTCGACGACCGCGGCCGCGCGTACCTCGCCACGGTGCCGTTGACGCTGATCACGCCCAGCGGGGCTGCGCGCCTCGGCGGCACGGCGCGGGGGCTGGCGCCGTGGGAGGAGACGCGGGTGGGGCCGCTGACCGTCACCGCCGTCCCGGCCCTGCACGGACCCGAAGGGGCTTCGCGGGTCACCGGGGACGTCACGGGCTTCGTGCTGACCGGCGACGGCTTCCCGACCGTGTACGTCAGCGGCGACAACGCCTCGGTCGACCTCGTGCGCGAGATCGCTTCGCGGTTCCGCGTCGACATCGCGGTGCTCTTCGCCGGCGCCGCCCGGACACGGTTCTTCGACGGCGCTCCCCTGACGCTGACCAGCGAGAACGCCGTCGAAGCCGCGAAGGTGCTCGGCGCGGCGAAGGTGGTCCCGCTGCACTTCCGCGGCTGGCAGCACTTCACCGAGGGCTCGGACGTGCTCCGGAAGGCCTTCGAGGCGGCCGGGCTGGCCGACCGGCTGGTGCTCCTCGAACCCGGCCAGCACGCGGCGGTCCGAGCCGGGTGAGCACGGGTCCGGCAGCGGGCCGTGAGAGGCTGGCGGCATGGCCAAACCGACGCCGCTGCAGTTCCGCAACCTCCTCGTCGCCCTGCTGGCGGCGGCGGGCTTCGTCTGGAGCGTCGTGACCGGCCTGCCGTGGTGGGTCAGTGCGATCGTCGGCTGCGCCTGCGTCCTCGCGCTGGCTTCGGCCTACCTCAACCGGCCCGGGGCGAACAGCTAGCGTGACCCCATGACGACGATTTGGGGCGTCCACAACGACCAGCCCCAACTGGACCTGGTCGCGAACGGATTCGTGTCGATCGGCTGGGACGACCTCGGGGATCTCACCGATCTCAAGGACGATCGCGAGGACGCGAAAGAACGGGTCGCCCGGAAACGTCCGTACCTCAAGCCGGGCGCCATCCCGGTCACCGCCGGGACGCTGCTTTCCTTCCGGCACCGGATGCGGCCCGGGGATCTCGTGATCTACCCGTACAAGCCGGACAGCACGATCAACATCGGCCGCATCACTGCTTGACCTGGAACACGGTCACGGCCGAGCCGATTTCGTAGCGCGCGCTCTGGGAGAACGTCGTGCAGGGGATGCTCGTCCGCAGCCAGGAGTTCCTCGACTTCCTCGACGGCGCGACTTCGGCCACGACCCCGTCAGTGGTCGAAGCCGAACCCGAAGCCGCCGCGGACGAAGCCGCGGATCAGCCCGATCCCGAACGGATCGAGACCTACACCCGCGACTTCATCATCGAGACCCTGATGACCAAGCTCGAGGGGATCGGCTTCGAGCACTTCGTCGCCCACCTCCTCGGGGCCATGGGGTACCGGACCGAGGTGACGAGCCCTTCACGGGACGGCGGCTACGACATCCTGGCCTCGCACGACCCGCTCCTGCTGGAGCCACCGATCGTCAAGGTGCAGTGCAAGCGCACGACCTCGTCGATCGGCCGCCCCGAGGTTCAGCAGCTGACCGGGACACTCGCGGCCGGCGGGTCCGAGCTCGGCTTGTTCGTCACACTGGGCAGCTATTCCGCCGACGCGCAGCACGAAGAACGGCACCGCCAGAACCTCCGCCTGATCAACGGCCGCCAGCTGGTCAAGCTGATCTTCGAGCACTACGACAAGTTCAGCCTCGAGTACAAGCGCCTTCTCCCGCTGCGGCCCGTCTACATCGTGGACAGCACTCTGAGCTAGCGCGTCTTCGAGAACCGCGCCTTCAGGTTCGTGCGGCCCGCCTCCGTGAGGCGGCCGAAGAGCCGCAGGCGGGCCAGGCCGCCGTCCGGGTAGATGTCCAGGCGGGCCTCCGTCACCTCCGGGGCGTCCTTCACGGCGAAGCGGTGGCGGGTGTCCGGTTGCAGGCGCGTCTTCGGGAGCAGGTCCACCCACTCGCCGTACGTGTCGCGGCCGCTGACCGACGCCCAGCCCGGGGCGTTGCCCTTCAGGTTGCTCGTGTCCAGTTCCGCGAAGCGGACGATGCCCGCGCCCGCCAGGCGCAGCGTCACCCAGTCGTTGCCGGCGTCGCGGCGGCGGGCCGTCTCCCAGCCCTCCGCCTGGTGGGCCGCCAGGCCCGGGGACAGCAGGTTGTTCGGCGACGAATAGAACTTGTTGCTGCAGCCCGTGACCACCGCACCGTTCTCCAGGGCCGCCAGGTCGAGCGCATCGAGATCGAGCAGGTCCGGGTCCGGGATCGGCAGGCCGTGGACGCGCAGGCGGGCGACGCCGCCGTCCGGGTGCTGCGTCAGGCGTACGTGCGTGTACCGGCGGGAACCGTTGATCGCGTAGAAGTTCTCCGTGTGGCCGGCCGCCGGGGCTCGGTCGACCAGGACGTCCCAGTCGGCCGACGCCAGCTCCGCCGCCGAGGGGTAGCCCGGGACCGAGGTCGCCTCCACCGAGACGTGCGGCGGGTAGTTGCCCTTGAAGAACGCCGTGTCCACGATGACGCCGGTGACCGTGCCCGCCAGGCCGAGCCGGAGGATCGCCTGGTCGTCGCCCGGTTCGCGGTGGCGGCGGGTTTCCCAGCCGTCGTAGACCTGGCCCTTGGGGCCGAACGTCTCCGCGCGGTGGGCCGGGACCCACGGGTTGACCAGGTTCTCCTTCTCGGCGAACAGCTCGTCGGTCGCCCACATCACGGTCCCGCCGAAGCGCCGGGACGCGAGGTCGGGCAGTTCTGTCCACTCAGGACGGTCGGACACCACAGCCTCCATTTCAGCAGTTCCCCCGGGTCAGCAGCGCGCCGTGCGGCGCGTCGCCGGTGATTTCGGTGCCCCGCAGCCACGTCGAGCGCACCACGCCGGCCAGCGGACGGCGGTCGTAGGCGCTCACCGGGTTGCGGTGCTTCAACTTCGCGACGTCGACGACGAACGCCTCGT
Organism: Amycolatopsis sp. NPDC049159; assembly: GCF_040648295.1. Taxonomy (NCBI): domain Bacteria; kingdom Bacillati; phylum Actinomycetota; class Actinomycetes; order Pseudonocardiales; family Pseudonocardiaceae; genus Amycolatopsis; species Amycolatopsis sp. NPDC049159. The sequence goes on along the minus strand of NZ_JBEZDL010000042.1, from coordinate 18,664 downwards.
CCGGCGCGAACACGCAGAAGTCGGCGTCGTAGCCCACCGCGAGGTGGCCCTTGCGGCGCATCCCGGCCTGCGCGGCCGGGCGCTCGGCCATCCAGCGGATGACGTCGGTGAGCGCGAACCCGCGCTGCCGCGCCTGCGTCCAGATCGCCGGCAGGCCCAGCTGCAGGCTGGAAATCCCGCCCCACGCCTCGCCGAAGTCGCCGCTGTCGAAGCGCTTCAGCTCCGGCGTGCACGGCGAGTGGTCGCTGACGATCGTGTCGATCACGCCGTCGGCGAGCCCCTGCCAGAGCCGCTCGCGGTTGGCCGCCTCGCGGATCGGCGGGCAGCACTTGAACTGCGTCGCGCCGTCGCGGATCTCCTCGGCGACGAAGCTCAGGTAGTGCGGGCACGTTTCCGCCGTCAGCGCCACGCCGTCACGGCGGGCCGCGGCGATCAGCGGCAGGGCGTCCGAAGAGGACAGGTGCAGGATGTGCGCCCGCGCGGAAGTGCGGCGGGCCGCCTCGATCACGTGCGTGATCGCGAGGTTCTCCGCCTGCCGCGGCCGCGAGTGCAGGAAGTCGACATAACGACCGCCGTGCGGCTCCGGCGCCGCGCCGATCTCGTGCGCGTCCTCGGCGTGGACGATCATCAGCGCGTCGAAGGAACTCAGCTCCCGCAACGCTTCGTCGAGCCCGGCCGGGTCGAGCGGCGGGAACTCGTCGACGCCGGAGTGCAGCAGGAAGCACTTGAAGCCGAACACGCCGGCGTCGTGCAGGCCGCGGAGATCCGTGACGTTGCCCGGGATCGCGCCGCCCCAGAAGCCGACGTCGACGTGCACCCGGCCGGCCGCCGCCTTGCGCTTGACCTCCAGCGCGGCCACGTCGACGGTCGGCGGCAGGCTGTTCAGCGGCATGTCCACGATCGTGGTCACCCCGCCCGCGGCGGCCGCGCGGGTCGCCGTCTCGAAGCCCTCCCACTCGGCGCGGCCGGGGTCGTTGACGTGGACGTGCGTGTCGACGAGTCCCGGCAGCAGCACGACGTCGCCGCCGAGGTCGAGGACGCGGTCGCCGGACAGCGAAGCGCCGCCGGGTTCGACCGCGACGATCCGGCCGCCGTCGACGCCGAGCGTCACGGGAACTTCGCCCTCGGCCGTCACGGCCCGTGCGGCGCGCACCACAAGATCCATCCGAAAGCCCTTCGCCGGGAGGATGAGCACCATCGATTCCACAGAACGGAAAGACGGTTTCGCACAACGACAGTAACCACGGCGCGCGCCGCTCGTCAACGACGGACGCGGCGCGTTACGGTCGACCCGTGCGGCTTGAAGCGGAGTTCACCAGCGAACCGTTCCACGGCGAAGGTTCGCCCCCCGAGCACGCCGTCGCCGCTCGCGACGCCGCCGCGGAAGCGGGGCTGGACACCGACTTCGGGCCGCTCGGCACCCTCGCCCGCGGCGAGGCGAAGGAGCTGCTCGAGGCCCTGCCGTCGATCGCGAAGGCGGCCTTGGACGGCGGCGCCACCCGCGTCACGCTGCAGCTGCGCCGGGCCGACGACCCCGGGGGCGCGCCGGTCGTCGAGCTGAACGACGCGCTGGCCCGGCTGATCGCCGACGTCGAGCGCGAACTGGGCGCCAGGCTCGGCGAACTCGACCGCGCGGGCAAGCAGCGCGCGGTCCGGCTGCTGCGTGAACGCGGGGCCTTCGGCCTGCGGAAATCGGTCTCGTCGGTGGCCGACGCGCTGGGCGTCACCCGGTTCACGGTCTACAACTACCTCAACCGGGAAGCCGACTGACCAGCGCTTTCAACAAAATGTTGACGGAACTCCGGGGCCGACGTACGGTCAGGCCGTGCTGCTCACCGAGTTCAACACCGCCGACGTCCGCCCGCTGCTGACCGAGTGCCTCGCCGTGCCCCGGTGGGTCGACGCCGTGCTGGCCGGGCGCCCGTACGCCGACGTCGACGCGCTCAAAGCCGCCGCCGGCTTGCCGTTGAGCAGCGACGAGATCCGGCAGGCGATGGCCGCGCACCCGCGGATCGGGGACAAGCCGGCGGACGGCTTCGCGCGCTCCGAACAGTCCGGTGTGGACAACCCGGACGCGTTCGCCGCCGCGAACGCCGAGTACGAAGCCAGGTTCGGGCACGTCTACCTCGTCTGCGCCAGCGGCCGCAGCGGCGACGAGCTGCTGAAGATCCTGCGCGAACGCCTGGACAACGACCCAGCAACCGAACTGGCCGTCGCCGGGCGCGAACTCCTCAAGATCGCCGAACTCCGACTCGCGAAAGCGGTGACCGCGTGAGCCTCGTGACCACCCACGTCCTCGACACGGCGAAGGGACGCCCCGCCCAGGGGATCGCCGTCCGCTTCGAGACCGCCGACGGGAAACCGATTGCCGACGGCCGCACCGACGACGACGGCCGCGTCCGCGACCTCGGCCCGGAAACCCTCGAGCCCGGCGTCTACCGCCTGGTCTTCGACACCGGCGCCTACCTGGGCCCGGACGCGTTCTTCCCGGAGGTCGCGCTGACCTTCCGGATCCTCGACGGCACCGCGCACCACCACGTGCCGCTCCTGCTCAGCCCGTTCGCCCATTCGACCTACCGAGGGAGCTGACCGTGGCCATCACCCTGGGCCCCAACCAGTACGGCAAGGCGGAGGTCCGCCTGGTCACGGTGCGCCGCGACGGCCCCGTGCACCACCTGAAGGACCTCACCGTGTCGACGTCGCTGCGCGGTGAGCTGGCCGCGACGCACCTGACCGGCGACAACGCCGGCGTGCTCGCGACCGACACGCAGAAGAACACCGTGTACGCCTTCGCGAAGGAGGCGCCGGTCGGCGAGATCGAGGACTTCGGCCTGCGCCTGGCCCGCCACTTCGTCGGCACGCAGCAGAACATCACCGGCGCGCGGGTGAAGATCGACGAGCACGGCTGGGACCGGATCGCGGTCGGCGACGAGCCGCACGACCACGCGTTCAGCCGCTCGGGTGACGAGCGGCGCACGACGGCCGTGACGGTCCAGGGCGACCGCGCGTGGGTGGTGTCCGGCATCGACGGCCTGACGCTGCTCAAGTCCACCGGTTCGGAGTTCCACGGCTTCCCGCGCGAGGAGTACACGACGCTCGCCGAGACCGAAGACCGCATCCTCGCCACCGCCGTCACGGCGAAGTGGCGCTACCAGGGCTTGGACGTCGACTGGGCGGAGAGCCACCGCGAGATCCGGCGCGTGCTGCTGGCGACGTTCGCGACGAAGCACAGCCTTTCCCTGCAGCAGACGCTGTACGCGATGGGGCAAGCGGTGCTGGAGACCCGCGAAGAGGTCGCCGAGGTCCGGCTGTCGCTGCCGAACAAGCACCACTTCCTGGTCGACCTGAGCCCGTTCGGGCTGAAGAACGACAACGAGGTGTTCTACGCCGCGGACCGGCCGTACGGCCTGATCGAGGGCACGATCCTGCGTGACGACGCCGAGGACCCCGGCCCGGCCTGGGACCTCCACTGAGCGGAGCTTTCGTAGGGAAAGTGCCGTCCCCGCACTTTCACGTGAAAGTGCGGTGGATAGATCGCTCTATCATGGGGGCGTGGCAGGGACCAAGGAACGCATCATGGCCGCCGGCGCGGAACTGTTCCGGCGCAACGGCTACACCGGCACCGGGCTCAAGCAGATCGTCTCGGAAGCGAACGCGCCCTTCGGGTCGCTCTACCACTTCTTCCCCGGCGGCAAGGAGCAGCTCGGCCAGGAGGTCATCCGCACCTCCGGGCTCGCCTACATCCAGCTCTTCGACCTCTTCATCGTGCCCGCGCCCGACCTGATCAGCGGGATCGAAGCCTTCTTCGCCGCCGGGATCGCGACGCTCGAAGCCACCGACTACGTCGAGGGCTGCCCGATCGCGACCGTCGCGCTGGAAGTCGCGAGCACCAACGAGCCGCTGCGCCAGGCCACCGCCGACGTCTTCACGGCGTGGATCGACGCCGGGACCGAGAAGTTCGCGAAGTTCGGCATCGGCACCGAAGCCGCCCGGACGTTGACGATCACCGCCGTCAACAACCTCGAAGGCGCGTTCGTGCTCTGCCGCTCGCTGCGCGACACCGAAGCGATGGCCGTGGCGGGCGCGGCGACCGTCGACGTCGCTCGCCGGCTCCTCAACGAGAACACACAACTTTAGTCGGGAATCCAACACGAATACTCAAGATGGCGCTTGACCGCACAGCAAGAGACACGGAAGCTGCTCTTCTCCTCCCCCACCGCTGTCGGTTGGAGCTGCCATGCGCCGTGTCCTCGCTGTCCTCGCCACCGCCGTAGCCGCCCTCGGAATCGTGTCCCCACCCGCCGACGCCCTCGAAAACGGCCTCGCGCGGACACCGCCGATGGGCTGGAACACCTGGAACACCTTCGAGTGCAACATCAACGAGACGCTGGTCAAGCAGACCACCGACCTGTTGGTCAGCTCCGGGATGCGCGACCGCGGCTACACCTACGTCAACCTCGACGACTGCTGGATGACCCGCACCCGCGACAGCGCGGGCAAGCTCGTCGCCGACCCCGCGAAGTTCCCCAGCGGCCTCAAGGCGCTCGGCGACTACATCCACGCGCGCGGGATGAAGTTCGGCATCTACGAGAGCGCCGGCTCCGAGACCTGCCAGCACTACCCCGGCAGCCTCGGGCACGAGCAGACCGACGCGAACAGCTACGCGAGCTGGGGCGTCGACTACCTCAAGTACGACAACTGCGGCAGCCCGGCCGGGGAGAACCAGCAGGACTACGTCCGCCGCTACGCCGCGATGCGCGACGCGCTGAAGGCCACCGGCCGCCCGATCGCCTACAGCATCTGCGAATGGGGCAACTTCAGCCCGTCGACCTGGGCGCCGGACGTCGGCAACCTGTGGCGCACCACCGGCGACATCACGAACAACTGGGGCAGCATCGACTCGATCTACCGCCAGAACGTCGGTCTCGCGGCCGCCGCGAAGCCCGGTGCCTGGAACGACCCGGACATGCTCGAAGTCGGCGACGGCATGGACTTCCAGGAGGACCGCGCCCACTTCACGCTCTGGGCCGCGATGGCCGCGCCGCTGATCGCGGGCGCCGACCTCCGTTCCGCCAGCGTCGCCACGTTCTCGACGTACCTGAACGGCGACGTCATCGCCGTCGACCAGGACACCCTGGGCAAGCAGGCCCGGCGGATCTCGTCGTCCGGCGGCCTGGACGTCCTCGCGAAACCGCTGTCCGACGGGGACGTGGCCGTGGTGCTGTTCAACGAAAACGGCGACACCCGCACGGTCTCGACGACGGCCGCCGCGGCCGGGCTGCCCGCCGCGTCGAGCTACCGGCTGACCAACCTGTGGTCGAAGGAGCTGACCACGAGCACCGGGACGATCAGCGCCGCGGTTCCCTCGCACAGCACGGTGATCTACCGCGTGAAGGCCGGCGCGTCCGGCTCGAGCACCGGCACCGCGCAGCCCCTGCAGGGTGCGTCGTCCTCGCGGTGCGTCGACATCAACGGCAACGTCACCACGCCCGGCACCAAGGTCGACGTCTGGGACTGCGACGGCGGCGCGAACCAGTCCTGGACGTTCACCAGTGCCGGTGAGCTGAAGGCCGGCGGCCTGTGCCTGGACGCCGACGGCGGCACCAGCGCCGCCGGGACCAAGCTCATCGTCTGGACCTGCCACGGCGGCGCGAACCAGAAGTTCAAGCTCGCCGCGGACGGCTCGATCACCCAGGCCGGGCTCTGCGTCGACGTCACCGGCGGGGACAAGCCCGCCGGCAACGTCAACGGCGTCCAGCTCGAACTCTGGGGCTGCAACGACGACGCCAACCAGAACTGGTCGCTCAAGCGCTGATCAGGTGCCGGTGAGGTGCTCCGGCCGGACCGGGACGCGCGGGAGCGCGAGCCCGGTCGCGGCCCGGATCGCCGCCACGATCGCCGGGGTCGACGAGATCGTCGGCGGCTCGCCGACCCCGCGCAGGCCGTAGGGCGCGTGCGGGTCCGGGCGCTCCAGGACGTCGATGCTCATCGGCGGCACGTCCAGGACCGTCGGGATCAGGTAGTCGGTGAAGGAGGGGTTCCGGATCTTCCCGCCGGAAGTCTGGATCTCCTCCATCACCGCGAGCCCGAGCCCCTGCGCGGAACCGCCCTGGATCTGGCCCAGCACGGCCTGCGGGTTGAGCGCCTTGCCGACGTCCTGGGCGCAGTCGAGCGCGACCACCTTGACCAGGCCCAGCTCGACGTCGACGTCGACGACCGCCCGGTGCGCGGCGAACGCGTACTGCACGTGCGCGGTGCCCTGCCCGGTTTCCGGGTCCAGCGCGGTCGTCGGCCGGTGCCGCCACTCCACGGTTTCGTCGTAGACGTCGTCGCCGAGGACGTCCACCAGGTCGGCGAGCACCTGGCCGTCGGCCGCGACGAGCTTGCCGCCGACCACGCGCACCCGCTGGTCGAACCGCGACAGCAGCTTCGCGCGCACCGCGCCGCAGGCGGCCTGGACCGCACCGCCGGTGACGTAGGTCTGGCGTGACGCCGACGTGGAGCCGCCGTTGCCGATCGAGGTGTCCATCGGCAGGATCGTCACCTGGTCGACGCCCAGCTCGGTCCGGACGATCTGCTGCATGATCGTGACGAGCCCCTGGCCGACCTCGCAGGCCGCGGTGTGCACGGTCGCCGCGGGCTCGCCGCCGACGAGCTGCAGGCGCACGCGGGCCGTCGAGTAGTCGTCGAACCCCTCGGAGAAGCAGACGTTCTTGATCCCGACGGCGTAGCCGACCCCGCGGACGACGCCTTCGCCGTGCGTGGTGTTCGAGACCCCGCCCGGCAGGTGCCGCAGGTCGAAGGGCCGCTCGGGCGGCATCGGCTTGTCCCGCACCAGTCCCAGCAGCTCGGCGACCGGGGCCGCCGAGTCGACGGTCTGGCCGGTCGGCATCAGGTCGCCCTCGCTCATCGCGTTGCGGACGCGGATCTCGACCGGGTCCAGGCCGCAGGCGGCCGCGAGCTTGTCCATCTGGGACTCGTAGCCGAACGCCGCCTGCACCGCGCCGAACCCGCGCATCGCACCGCACGGCGGGTTGTTCGTGTACGTACCCCAGCAGTCGATCGAGACACTGTCCACTTTGTACGGCCCGGCGCCGAGGGTGGCGGCGTTCGCGACCACCGCCCCGGTGGAGGACGCGTACGCGCCGCCGTCGAGGTAGAGCCGCGTGCGCACGTACACGAGCCGGCCGTCGCGGGTGGCGCCGTGCTCGTAGTACATCTTCGCCGGGTGGCGGTGGACATGGCCGTAGAAGGACTCTTCGCGGTTGTAGACCATCTTCACCGGCTTGCCGGTGTGCAGGGCGAGCAGGCACGCGTGCACCTGCATCGACAGGTCCTCGCGGCCGCCGAACGCGCCCCCGACGCCGCCAAGCGTCAGCCGAACCTTCTCCACCGGCAGGCCCAGCGCGGCCACGATCTGCTGCTGGTCGACGTGCAGCCACTGCGTCGCGACGTACAGGTCGACGCCGCCTTCGGTGTCCGGTACGGCGAGGCCGGACTCCGGCCCGAGGAACGCCTGGTCCTGCATGCCGACCTCGTAGACGCCGGAGACGACGACGTCGGCGGCCAGGTCCTGTGGCCCGCGGCGGATCTTCACGTGCCGCACGACGTTGCCGCCGTCGTGCAGCGAAGCGCCTTCGCCCACGACAGCCGCTTCGGAGTCCGTCACCGGCTCCAGCTCTTCGTAGGAGACGGCGATCCGCTTCATCGCGCGGCGCGCGGTCTCCGGGTGGTCGGCGGCGACCAGCGCGACCGGTTCACCCTGGTAGCGCACGACGTCGGAGGCGAGCACCGGCTGGTCGGAGTGCTCCAGGCCGTACCGGTTGACGCCGGGGACGTCCTCGTGGGTCAGCACCGCGTAGACGCCGGGCACGGTCAGGGCGTCGGTGATGTCGATCGCGGTGATCCGCGCGTACGGGTGCGGGCTGCGCAACGTCACGCCCCACACCATGTCCTCGTGCCAGAGGTCCGAAGAGTAGGCGAATTCGCCGCGGACCTTGACCGTGCCGTCGGGGCGCCGCGGCGACGTGCCGACGCCGTCGACGGCCTGCGTGCTGACGGTGGTGGTCATCCGGCCTCCCTCAACCGGGCGCTCGCGGCCGCCAGCTCGCGGGCGATCGCGGACTCGTCGGCTTCGCGCAGGGTGGCGTCCTCGACGATCGCCTTGCCGCCGACGAACAGCCGGCGCAGCGGCGGCGTCGTGCCGAGCACCAGCGCCGCGACCGGGTCGGCGATGCCCGCGTGGTTCAGGCCGGTCAGGTCCCAGACGGCGAGGTCCGCGAGCTTGCCGGGTTCGATCGAGCCGAGATCCGCCGCGCGGCCCAGGCAGCGGGCGCCGCCCATCGTGCCCATCCACAGCGCTTCCCGCGTGGTCAGGCCGCGGGGCCCGCCGCGCTGGCGGGCCTGCAGGAGCGCCTGGTGCAGCTCCTCGGCGAGGCCGCCGGACTCGCTGGACGCGGCCCCGTCGACACCGAGACCGACCGCCACGCCCGCGTCGAGCAGGTCGCGGACCGGGGCGATGCCGGCGCCGAGCCGGCCGTTGGACGTCGGGCAGTGCGCCGAGCCGGTGCCGGTCGCGCCGAAGCGGCGGATCGCGTCGGGCGCGAGGTGGACGGTGTGCGCGAGCCAGACGTCGTCGGCGAGCCAGCCCAGCTTGTCGGCGTACTCGGCGGGCGTGCAGCCGACTTCGGCGAGGCACTGCTTCTCTTCGTCGAGCGTCTCGGCGAGGTGCGTGTGCAGCCGGACGCCCTTGCGCCGCGCCAGCTCGGCCGCGCCGGACATCAGCCGCTCGGTGACCGAGAACGGCGAGCACGGGCCCACGGCGATCTGCAGGTGGGCGCCGGGCGAGTCGTCGTGGAAGCGGCCGATCGCGGCTTCGGTGCCGGTCAGCGCGTCCTCGGTCGTCTCGACGAGGTTGTCCGGCGGCAGGCCGCCGTCGGACTCGCCGCGGTCCATCGACCCGCGCACGACGTGCAGCCGGACGCCGATCCGCTGGCGGGCCGCGGCCAGCGCCGCGACCTGGTCGCCGCCGTCGCGCGGGAAGACGTAGTGGTGGTCGGCGACGGTGGTGCAGCCGGTCAGCGCCAGGCGCGCCATCCCGGCGGTGCCGGCGGCGTGGGTGATCTCGTCGTCCAGGCGGCCCCAGACCGGGTAGAGCGCGACCAGCCACTCGAAGAGCGTGTGGTCGGCGGCCAGGCCGCGGGTCGCCCACTGGTAGAGGTGGTGGTGGGTGTTGATCAGGCCGGGCGTGACCAGGCAGCCGGCGGCGTCGACGCGCTCGTCGAACTCGCCGGTGTAGACGCCTTCGCCGACTTCGGCGATCCGGTCGTTCTCGACGACGACGTGGCCGGAGGCGTACTCGGGGCCGGAGACGGTGGCGATCGCCGCGTTCGCGATGAGGGTCTTCACGCGACACCACCCTTCGCCACCGCGCGCACCGCGTCCAGGATCTTTTCGTAGCCGGTGCAGCGGCAGAGGTTGCCGGCGAGCGCCTCGCGGATCTCCTCGTCGCTCGGGTCGGGGACGCGGTTCAGCAGGTCGTGCGCGGCGACGACCAGGCCCGGGGTGCAGAAGCCGCACTGCACGGCGCCGTTGTCCACAAAGGACTGCTGGAGCGGGTCGAGGGTGTCGCCGTCGGCCAGTCCCTCGACCGTGCGGACCACGCGGCCCTCGGCCTGCCCGGCCGCGACCAGGCAGGCGCACACCGGCACCTCGTCGAGGTAGACCGTGCAGGAGCCGCATTCGCCCTGCTCGCAGGCGTTCTTCGAGCCCGGGAGGCCGAGCCGCTCGCGCAGCACGTAGAGCAGGCTTTCGCCCTCCCAGACGTCGTCCGCCTGGCGGTCTTCGCCGTTGATCGTGACATTCAGGCGCATGCGCGCTCCCCCGTCCGGTGGTCGTCCCAGGCCCAGGTCAACGTACGCCTCGCCAGTACCCCCAGCGCGTGCTTCCGATACGCGGCGCTGCCGCGGACGTCGTCGATCGGCGACGTCGCTTCGGCGACGAGCTCGCCGAAGCGGCGCTTCAGGGAGTCGGGCAGCGCCTCGGCCGAGCCCCACGGCAGTTCGGCGGCCAGGAACTCTTCGGCCGCCTTCGCCCGGCGTGGCGTGGGTGCGGCGGACCCGATGGCCGCACCCGCCACGCCGTCCCGCAGGGCGAGCGCGAAGGAGCAGACCGCGATGACCATGGCGTTGCGCGTGCCGACCTTGGCGAACTGCTGCGGCCCGGCGTGCGCGGGCAGGTGGACGGCGGTGATCAGCTCGTCCTCGGCCAGCGCGTGGCGTTTCACTCCGACGTAGAAATCCTCCGCGCGGAGGAGCCGGGTCCCCCGGACGGAGGCCACCTCGATCCGGGCGTCGAGGGCCAGCAGCACCGGGTGGGTGTCCCCGGCGGGCGACGCGGCGCCGAGGTTGCCGCCGACCGTGCCGCGGTTGCGGATCTGGGGTGACCCGACCGTGCGGGAGGCCATGGCCAGCGCCGGGACGGATTCACCCAGTTCGGCGATGACGCGGGTGTACGGGACGCCGGCGCCGAGCCGGACCGTGCCGCCCGGGTCATCCACAGTGGACCACTCCGCCAGCTCGGCGACCGTGGTCAGGTCCAGCAGGGCTTCGGGACGCCGGTGGTCGAAGTTCAGCTCGACCATGACGTCGGTGCCGCCGGCGATCGGCACGGCGTCCGGCCGCTCCGCCTTGACGGCGAGGGCCTCGGCGAGCGTCGTGGGACGCAGGAACTCCACTCGTGCTCCTTCGGTGAGGGCGATAGACCAGTAGACGCCCAACGGGGAGCAAGCGGCAACGGCACAGCGCATGAAACGCACAGGAGCGGACCGGGGCGCGTTTGTGCTTTCCTACAAGCCTGATGACGACCGTGAAAACTCTGCTCGGCCTGCCGGGGCTGCGGCTGCGCCCGCTGGCCGGGGCCGACCTGCTCGACCGGCCCGTGACGCGCATCTACGTCACGGAACTGCCCGACCCCGGACGGTACCTGTCGGCGGGCGAACTGGTGCTGTCCGGTCTGCTCTGGTGGCGGCGCCCGGGCGACGCCGAGCCGTTCGTGGCCGCGCTGGCCCGCTCGGGCGCGGCGGCGCTGGCCGCGTCCGGCGCCGATTCCGGCGGGATCCCGGCCGACGTGGTCGACGCGTGCGCGCGGCACCGCATCCCGTTGCTGGAAGTGCCCACCGACCTGTCGTTTTCGGTGATCACCGAGCAGGTGGTGCTGGCGCTGGCCGCCGCGTCCGACAGTGCGCGCAAACGTTTGCAGGCCGCCGCGGACGCCCCGGTCGAGACGCTGCTGGAGCGCGCGTCGGCGGAGCTCGGGCTGCCCTGCTGGGTGCTCTCCGGGCTCGGCCGGGTGATCGCCGGCGCCGGGCCGCTGCCGCTGCCCGCCGAAGACGTCGTCCGCCGGTACGCCGCGCACGAGCCCGGGCCGCTGACCGTGGTCCCGGTCGAGGGACGCCAGGCCGTGCCGTGGCTGGTCGCGGCCGGGGGCCTGCTGAGCACGGCGCAGGCCGAGCTGGCGGAGGAGCTCGCGGGGCTGATCGGGGTGACGCGGGCGCGGTCCCTGCCGGTCGAAGCCGAGCTGCCCGCCGAAGCCCGGGTCGTCGCGCTGCGGACCGAGGGCAGCGACGAGAGCCGGGACGTGCTGCGGGAGCTGCTGCCGGACGGGCTCCTGCTGGAGTCCACCGGGGACACGTCGTACGCGGCGACCACCGTGTTGCCGTCCACAGTGGAGCTGTCCACTGTGGAACCGTTGCTCCGTGCGTCGCGGATCCTCTGCGGGGTCAGCGAACCGGCGCCGCGGACCGAGGCGTGGGAGACCGCGCGGTACGCGGTGGGGGTGGCGGCCCGGCGGCCGGGCCGCGTCGTGGTCGTCCCCGCCGCCGACGTCGCGGCGCACCAGCTGCTGCTCGCCGGGGCCCCGGACGGGGTGCGCGCGGCCCTGCGGCGCCGGGTGCTCGGGCCGCTGCTGGCCTACGACGCCGAGCAGCACACGGACCTGGTGCACACGGTCCGGGTGTTCCTGGAGTGCTCGGGCTCTCCGACGCGGGCGGCGAAGGCGTTGCACGTCCACGTCAACACGCTGCGCTACCGCATCGGCCGGGCGGGCGAGCTGCTCGGCGCGGACCTGACCGAGTTCACCGACCAGCTCGACGTCTACCTCGCCCTGCGCGCCGGCGACGAGGGAGGGTGATCGGGCGGGCGGACCGCTGCGGCACACTCGGGGCGTGGGTAAACGGAAGCGCGTGGCCGTCGAGGAAGCCGTCTCGTGGGCCGGGGCGGTGCCGACGGCCGAGGAAGCTCGGGACACGCTGCTCGCCGCCGCCCACGGGACCGCGCGGGGTACGGCGGACCGGCTCGCGCCCGGCCTCGAACTGCCTGCCGAGGTGGCCGAGGGCGCGCACCTGGCCGGGCAGCAGGTCATCGCGCGGGTCTGCCGGGGCGGCTGGCTGCCCGAGGACCTGGACCAGGCGGCTCGCCGCCACGTCGACGAGTTCGCCCGATCCTTCGTGCTCGACGCGCTGGCCGCCCACGTCGAGCAGTTCGCCTCGGCGACGGTCCACCCGCGCTGGCGGGAGCAGCTCGAAGACGTCGGCGCCGTGCGGTGGTGGCCGGACCCGCACCTCACCCACTGGGCGGCCAAGCACATCCTCACCCCGGCCGAAGCGCTGACGACCGTGATCGAGGCCCTCGGCTTCCTGCTGACCCTGCCGCCCGTCACCCTCGTCCTGCCCGTGCCGGGGACCGCGACCCCGGAGCGGCCCGCGCACCACGCCGTCGACGAGAAGAAGCTCGGGCGGGTGCGCGCGCTGCTGGCGAAGGCCGAGTCGAGCTCGTTCCCGGACGAGGCCGAAGCCCTCTCGGCGAAGGCGCAGGAGCTGATGACCCGGTACGCCCTCGACCGCGTGCTCGTCGAGGCCGGCGAGGCCGCGCCCGAGCTGCCCGCGGCCCGCCGGATCTGGCTCGACACGCCGTACGTCGACGCCAAGTCGCTGCTGGTGCACGTCGTCTCGAAAGCCGACCGGTGCCGGGCGGTCTTCGACCCGCGCTGGGGGTTCGTCACCGTCGTCGGCGACGAGGCGGACCTGGACTCCGTCGAGCTGATGACGACGTCCCTGCTCGTCCAGGCGACGCGGGCGATGATCGCCGACCCGGCCGGGCGGTCGCGGGCGTTCCGGAAGTCGTTCCTCGTCTCCTACGCCACCCGCATCGGCGAGCGGCTCGACCAGGCCGCCGAAGCGACGATCGCGGAGGCGCCGGACCGGGACCGGCTGCTGCCGGTGCTGGCGTCGCACGAGCTCAAGGTCGAGTCGGCCTTCAGCACCCGGTTCCCCGAAGTGGTGCACAAATCGGTGACCGTGCGCAGCCACGAAGGCTGGGGCGCGGGCCGCGAGGCCGCCGACCGCGCCCGGCTCGGTGAGTGACGCCGGTCACCGGACGGCACCCCGGGACACTTCCCCAGCCGCTGCTCAGCCTTCGCGCCGCGCGTACTTCTCCAGCTCCGGCCGCCCGAACGACAGCTCGCTCTCGTCGAGCGCACCGCAGTCGAGGCCGCGCAGCAGGTACACCGCCAGCGCCTGGGCCGTCGCCGGTTCGTCGAGCACACCCCCGGCCTTCTTCTCCGCGTACGCGCGCAACCGGTCCACCGCCTCGGCGAACCCCGAGCGGTAGAACGTGTACGTCGCCGCGAAGCGCGTCGGGAGCTGGTGCGGGTGCAGGTCCCAGCCCTGGTAGAAGCCGCGTTCCAGGGACCGCCGCACCAGGCGCAGGTGTTCGGCCCACGCCGCGGGCAGCGCGTCGCCGACCGGGAGCTTGTTCGTCGAGCCGTCCGACAGCCGGACGCCGGTGCCCGCCGCCGAGACCTGCATCAGGCCCTTGGCGAGGTCCGCCGCCGGGTGCTCCATGCTCTGGTACGCCGCCGCGATGCCGAGGCCGGCGCTGTAGTCGTACGTCCCGTAGTGCAGGCCCGAACACCGGCCTTCGGCCGCCTGCACGATCCGCGGCACCGCGAGCGTCCCGTCGATGTCCACAATGGACTGCGACGTCTCGATCTGGACCTCGAACCGCAGCGTCCCCTCGGCGAGCTCGTACGCGGATTCCAGGCGCGCCAGGATCTCCGCGGCCACCGACACCTGCTCGATCGCCGTCACCTTCGGCAGCGTGACGACGAACCCGGGCGGCAGCGGCCCGTTGTCCAGCAACCCGGTCAGGAACAGGTCCAGGGTGCGGATCCCGCGCCGGCGCGTCGCCGCTTCGAAGCTCTTGAACCGGATGCCGCAGAACGGCGTCCCGCCGGTGGTGGCCAGGGTCTGCCCGGCCGCCAGCGCGGCGGCGTCCTCGACGTCGTCGGGGACGCGGCCGTAGCCGTCCTCGAAGTCGATCCGCAGGTCCTCGATCGGCTCGGTGAGCAGCTTGGCGCGCACGCGTTCGTACCCGGGCGCGTCGAGCCCGAGCAGGTCCTCGTGCTCGACGAAGACACGCATCGCCTGCTTGCCCCAGTCGGCGACCAGGCGCGTCCGGTACCCCGACGCCGGCACGTACACCGTGTGCACCGGCTGCCGGCCCGGCCGCTCCCCCGGGTACGCCGCCGCGACGCGCGCGTCGGCCTCGGCCAGACGCGCGTCCGCGGCGGCGTAGACGTCTTCGGGAAGACGCACCTACTTGATCCGCTCGTAGGCGGGCAGGGTCAGGAAGTCCGGGAACTCGTCGGCCAGCGCGACCTGCTCGAACAGCTCCACGGCGGGCTCCAGCTGCTCGGGCTTGAGCTCGCCGGCCAGCTCGCCGCGGACGTCCGCGAGCACGCCGCGGACCAGCTCCGAGGTGACGGTGTCGCCGGTGTCCAAAGTGGTCCCGTTCTTGACCCACTGCCAGATCTGCGAGCGCGAGATCTCGGCGGTGGCGGCGTCCTCCATCAGGTTGTGGATGGCCGCCGCGCCGTTGCCGCCGAGCCAGGACGCGATGTAGCGGACCCCGACGTCGACCGCGGCGCGCAGGCCGGCCGCCGTCGCGCCGCCCGGCGTCGAAGCGACGTCGAGCAGCTGGTCGGCGGTGACGGAGACCTCGTCGCGGGTACGGCCGAGCTGGTTGGGCTGGTCGCCGAGGACCTTGTCGAACTCCTCCTTGCAGAGCTCGACCATGCCCGGGTGCGCGACCCACGAGCCGTCGAAGCCGTCGCCGGCCTCGCGCGACTTGTCCGCGTGCACCTTGTCGAAGGCGCCCTTGTTCGTCTCGGGGTCCTTGCTCGGGATGAACGCGGCCATGCCGCCGATCGCGAACGCGCCGCGCTTGTGGCAGGTGCGCACCAGCAGTTCGGTGTAGGCGCGCATGAACGGCGCGGTCATGGTGACCGAGTTGCGGTCCGGCAGCACGAACTTCTCGCCCGCGTCGCGGAAGTACTTGATGACGCTGAACAGGTAGTCCCAGCGGCCGGCGTTGAGGCCCGAGGCGTGCTCGCGCAGTTCGTAGAGGATCTCTTCCATCTCGAACGCGGCCGGGATGGTCTCGATCAGCACGGTCGCGCGGACGGTGCCGTGCTCGATGCCGAGCGCCTTCTCGGCGTGGGTGAAGACGTCGTTCCAGAGCCGCGCTTCGAGGTGGCTCTCCATCTTCGGGAGGTAGTAGTACGGACCCTTGCCGCGCTTGAGCAGCTCGGCCGCGTTGTGGAAGAAGTGCAGGCCGAAGTCGACCAGCGCGCCGACGCCCTCGCGGCCGCCGAACTTCAGGTGGCTTTCGGGCAGGTGCCAGCCGCGCGGGCGGACCACGATCGTGGCGTGCTCGACGTCCTTGAGCGCGTAGCTCTTGCCGCCGCTCTCCAGGGTGATCGTCTCGCGGACGGCGTCGTAGAGGTTGACCTGGCCGGAGACGACGTTCACCCAGTGGGGGGTGTTGGCGTCCTCGAGGTCGGCCAGCCACACCTTCGCGCCGGAGTTGAGCGCGTTGATGGTCATCTTGCGGTCGGTCGGCCCGGTGATCTCGACGCGGCGGTCCCGCAGCGCGGCGGGCGCGCCGGCGACCTGCCAGTCGCTCTCGCGGATCTCCTTCGTCTCCGGCAGGAAGTCGAGCCTGCCGGTGGTCCGGGCCTCCTCGCGGCGCTTGCTCCGCGCCTGGAGCAGCTCGTCGCGGCGGCCGGCGAAGGCGTCGTGGAGGCCGGCGAGGAAGGCGAGCGCCTCCGGCGTGAGGATCTCGTCGCCGCGCTCGACCGGGTCGCCCAGCACCTGGACTTCAGAAGACATGGGGAAACACCTCGAGGGTTCGGATCTTTGGATAACGGCCCTACGGTTTTCTACCAGCCGGACTATAGTTTCTGCATAGCGGAAGCTCAACGCCGACGTAAGGAGGGCCACCGTGCCGGCGGAGAAGAACGGTCGCGACGGCGGCGTCCAGTCCCTGCAGCGTGCCTTCGAGCTGCTGGAACACCTCGCGGACACCGGCGGCGAAGCCAGCCTGTCGGAGCTGGCGACGCTGTCCGGGCTGCCGATGCCGACGATCCACCGGCTGATCCGCACCCTGGTCGACCTGGGCTACGTCCGCCAGAACACGAACCGCCGGTACGCGCTGGGCGCGCGGCTGATCCGGCTGGGCGAGAACGCGAGCATGCAGTTCGGCGCGTGGGCGCGGCCGCTGCTGGCGGAGCTGGTCGAGGAGGTCGGCGAGACGGCGAACCTGGCGGTCCTGGAGCGCGACGAGGTCGTGTACGTGGCCCAGGTGCCCTCGAAGCATTCGATGCGCATGTTCACCGAGGTCGGGCGGCGGTTGCTGCCGCACGGGACCGGGGTGGGGAAGGCGATGCTGGCGCACCTGCCTTCCGAGGACGTCCAGGCGTTGCTCTCGCGGACCGGTATGCCGGCGTACACGGAGCACACGTTCACCGATGCGGACCTGCTGGCGGTCGAGCTTTCGCGGATCGCTTCGCAGGGGTACGCGCTGGACGAGGCCGAGCAGGAGCTGGGGGTGCGGTGCGTCGCGGTGGCGGTGCCCGGGGCGCCGGTACCGGCGGCGGTGTCGGTGTCGGGCCCGTCGGGGCGGCTGACCGCCGAGGCGGTGGCGCACATCGCCCCGGCGGTGCAGCGGGTGGCGGACGCCCTGGGTGCGAGCCTTTCCCAAGCGGCGGTCACGGTCTGACCGGCGAGCGGGGGCCGATACCGTGAGCCGTATGTCCGGCCTGGTCCGCGCCGATCGCTCCACCGAGATCCGGCTGATCCTGGCGGAGCAGACGGCGCTGCTCGAAGGCGCGCTCGAAGCTCAGCTCGAGCAGGGGCGACAACTGGAGGCGCTGCGGGACGCGTGCACAGGGTGCGATCGCACGCTCACCAGCGGGTTCGCCGAGCTGAACAGCCACCTCGAGCGAGTCGGCCGGCTTGTCCGCGAGCTCGCGGACAAGCGGTGATCCCTCACTTCAGCTCCCCCGCCAGCAGGTCCATCAGCAAGCCGTCGTGCCAGCTGCCGTCCGCCGCCCGCTCGTAGCGGCGTAGCACGCCCACCGGCCGGAAGCCGATCTTCGAATACACCCTGATCGCCGGCTCGTTGGCCGCCGCCGGGTCGATCGTCAGGCGGTGGTGGCCCTGGTCGAACAGGTGCCCGGCCAGGGTGCGGAGGGCGTCCGTGCCGAGGCCGCGGCCGTGGAAGCCCGGGTCGATCGCGATGTCGATGCCCGCGTGGCGGTACTGCGGGTCGAGCTCCTCGCAGCTCTGGATCAGCCCGACGACGACCCCGTCCGCCTCGATGATGTAGCAGCGGAAGCCGTCCTCGGCGGTGTAGATGCTCTCGATTTCCGACTCCGGCTCGCCCCACCAGCGGGCGACCTCCGGGGTGGCCAGGATTTCGCGTGCGCGGGCGCGATCCGCTGGGCCGATCGGGCGCAGCCGCACCCGATCGCCGTGGATGGCGGGCATGATTGTCCTCTCTCGTAGCGGATGACGGCTTCGCGACGTCTGGTACGAGGAGGGGCACGAGCGGAAGGGCGTCAACCGGGCACACCGGAATTCTGCGCCGGGTCGCGCCCGTTCGTCATCCGAATATCGGCGGAGGCCGCATGGACTCGCACACCGGCGCCTTGGCGTGGCTCGCCCAGGGCGCCGCTTCGAACCTGCTGGACCGGCTCGTCGCCCGGGCGCTCGACGGGCCGCCCCCGGTACCCGCGTGGCCACGGCCCGGCGGAGCGCCCTCGGGCACCGTCGAGATCTCCGTGCGCCACCACTCGGCCGCGAAGGTCCGCACGCCGGTGATCCTCACGCTGCAGGAGGACGGCGGCCGCACGGGCACGGTGTTTTCGGTCGTGCTGGGCAACACCGCCCGCATCGCGGTCCCCGCCGGCGCCTACTTCGGCGCGGCGATGGTCCTCGACCCGGCCCACCGCACCCTGCAGGGCATCGGCTGGTCGCGGCTCACGGTGACCGCCCGCCGGACGTCCCCGTGCCTCATCCCGGCGCGCCGCCCGTCGGCACCGGTGATCCTGCAGCTGGGCCTGCGAAAACCCGACGGGACGCCGCTGTTCCGGCTTTGACGGTCGTCGCGCCCGGGCGGCCGCGCGGTGCCCACCTGACCTCCGCGCTGCTCGTAGGCCTGACCGCGGCTCTAGCTGTGATGTTCAGGGACGTTGTCCCGAGCTGAGGTGACCCGGTGACGGCCTGTCGTGCAGACAGGTGAAGGCCTCCGGATGTGAAGTGGAG
>NZ_JBEZDL010000041.1:0-63279 GCF_040648295.1 Amycolatopsis sp. NPDC049159 | reverse complement strand
ACCACGCCCGGGCGGGGGGGGGGGGCGGGCCCCCCCCCCCCCCCCCGCCCCACGGCAGCTCAACGGAATTCGTGCACGACCTCGATCGGGCCGGCCAGGTGCGCGTTGAACTCGGCGAGCTCCTCCGCCGGCACCCACAACTCCAGGATCGTCCTGCCGCCGGCCTGCTGGACCGGATAGCGCTCGAGGAACTCCGACTCGACCCGGAAGCGGGTGACGTAGCCGACCCCGTGGTGCGGCACGTTCCAATCGCGGGCGATCTTGATCGCGTACTCCTCGTTGAGCACGGGGTAGAAGATCGGTTGCTCGGGCAGCCGGGGCGGCCAAGCGCGCCAGCCGGATTCCCGGAGGAGCTCCAGTTCCTCCGGACCGGTCGGCCGCCACAGCACAGTGGTCGGCACTACCTCCTCCTGAACCACCGTGCACCCCTTCGCACTCCGTCGTTTCACCGGCGCCGGAGCCTAGCGAGACGGCCGGCCTCGCCACCAGCCGATTTCCGGCGATCTCGGGTCGCCCGATCACCCTCGCCGGCGCGGGTCCACCGCGTCAGGTGACCGGTCCGCCCCGGATCCCTGGCTATGATCCTGCGCATGGTGACACCACACCGGGGCTGATCCCGCGTATCGTCTGGTGACCAACTGCTTAGTAGGCTCGCGGGCACGAGCCCGCTTCTCAACGACGAGGAGGTCCCCCGTGACCGATTCCCCTTCCCGTGTCGCCGTGGTCACCGGTGCCGGCCGCGGTATTGGTGCCGCTGTGGCCGCGCGGCTGGCCGAGGACGGCTTCGCCGTCGGGCTGCTGGATCTGGACGAGGCCGGCGTCAAGCAGGGCGCCGAGGCGATCGTCGCGAAGGGTGGCAAGGCCGTCGGTGTCGCGCTGGACGTCAGTGACGCCGAGCAGGTCGAGGCGGCCGTCGGGCGGGTGGCCGACGAGCTCGGGCCGCCCGTCGTGCTGGTCAACAACGCCGGCATCACCCGGGACAACCTGATCTTCAAGATGACCGAGCAGGACTGGGACTCCGTGCTCGGCGTGCACCTCAAGGGGTCGTTCCTGATGACCCGCGCGGTGCAGAAGCACATGACGCAGGAGAAGTACGGCCGGATCGTCAACCTGTCGAGCACGTCGGCGCTGGGCAACCGCGGGCAGGTCAACTACTCCGCCGCCAAGGCCGGCATGCAGGGGTTCACCAAGACCCTCGCCATCGAGCTGGGCAAGTTCAACGTCACCGCGAACGCGATCGCGCCGGGGTTCATCGCCACCGACATGACCGCCGCGACCGCCGAGCGGATCGGCATGAGCTTCGAAGACTTCAAGGCCGCCGCCGCGTCGCAGATCCCGGTGCAGCGCGTCGGCACGCCCGAGGACATCGCCAACCTGACGTCGTTCCTGGTCAGCGAGGGGGCCGGGTTCGTGTCCGGCCAGGTCATCTACGTCGCCGGCGGACCGAAGGACTGAGGCCGAGATGCGGGAGTTCCAGAACCTCGACGAGTTCGCCGCCGCGGTCGGCGAGCACCTCGGGTACAGCGAGTGGCTGACCGTCACGCAGGACCGGGTGAACCAGTTCGCCGACGCCACCGACGACCACCAGTGGATCCACGTCGACGAGCCGATGGCGGCCGCCGGCCCGTTCGGCGGCACGATCGCACACGGCTTCCTGACGCTTTCGCTGCTCTCGGCGTTCGGCCCGAAGATCTACAAGGTCAACGGCATCAAGATGGGCATCAACTACGGCCTCAACAAGGTGCGCTTCCCGCAGCCGGTGAAGGTCGGCTCGAAGGTGCGCGCCGGTGCCGAACTGGCGGAGATCACCGACATCCCGGGCGGCAAGCAGGCGGTGTCGAAGTGGACGGTCGAGATCGACGGCGAGGCGAAGCCCGCTTGCGTCGCCGAATGGGTGACGCGGTTCCTCGCGTGACGCCCCCGGGAAGCGTCACTTTCGTAGGGAAAGTGACGCTTCCCGGTGCTCTCTGTACGTCATACCGACTAGTCGGTATGCTCCCCCGCAGAACGCTTGAGGAGGCACGATGAGCCGCACCGACCCGCCGGGTCTCGACCTGGGCCGCCTGCGCGCCCACCTGGACGCGCACCGGCCGGGCCTGGTCGCCGGGGAGCTGACCGCGGACGTCGTGGAGGGCGGCCGGTCGAACCTCACCTACGTGGTCGGCGACGGCCGCTCGCGCTGGGTGGTCCGCCGCCCGCCGCTCGGGCACGTGCTGCCCACCGCGCACGACATGACCCGCGAGTTCCGGGTGATCTCGGGCCTGCGCGACACCGCGGTGCCGGTGCCCGAGGCGATCCTGCTCTGCGAGGACGCGGACGTCGTCGGCGCGCAGTTCTACGTCATGAGCTTCGTCGAGGGCACGCCCTACCGGACCGCCGACGAGCTCGCGAAGCTCGGCGAGCAGCGCACGCGGGCGATCGCCGACGCGCTGGTCGACACGCTCGTCGACCTGCACGCCGTCGACCCGGCCGACGTCGGGCTCGCCGATTTCGGCCGCCCTGAGGGCTTCCTCGAGCGACAGCTGCGGCGGTGGAAGAAGCAGCTCGACGCCTCCCGCAGTCGCGACCTGCCCGGCATCGAAGAGCTGCACGACCGGCTCGCCGTAGCGGTGCCGGTGTCCGGCAAGCCGTCGATCATCCACGGCGATTACCGGCTCGACAACGTCCTCGTCGACACCGGCGACGACATCTCCGCGGTGCTCGACTGGGAGATGTCGACGCTGGGCGACCCGCTCACCGACCTCGCGCTGCTGGTGGCCTACGCCGAGCGCGACAAGGTGTCGCTGCAGTTCGTCTCCAACGCCAGTTCGGCGCCGGGTTACCCGACGACCGACGAGGTCGTGGTCCGCTACGCCGAGCGCTCGGGCCGGGACGTCTCGCAGCTGAACTGGTACGTCAGCTTCGCGTTCTTCAAGCTGGCCGTGATCCTGGAAGGCATCCACTACCGCCACAGCAAGGGCCAGACGGTCGGCGCGGGCTTCGAGGGCGTCGGGGCCGGTGTCCCGCTGCTCATCTCGCACGGCAACGAGATTCTCAAAGAGGAGAAGTAAATGGACTTCGCGTTCGACGAGAAGACCGAGGAGCTGCGCGGAAAGCTCCTCGAGTTCATGGATTCGCACGTCTACCCCGCCGAGCCCGTGTTCGAGCAGCAGCTCGCCGAACGCGAAGACCCCTGGGCCATCCCGCCGGTCATGGACGAGCTCAAGGCCGAGGCGCGCAAGCGCGGCCTGTGGAACTTCTTCCTGCCCGGTGACCACGGCGCCGGCCTGACGAACCTGCAGTACGCGCCGCTGGCCGAGATCACCGGCCGCAGCATCCGGCTGGCGCCGACCGCGCTCAACTGCGCCGCACCGGACACCGGGAACATGGAAGTGCTGGCCATGTTCGGCAACGAGCAGCAGCAGAAGCAGTGGCTGGAACCGTTGCTGGCCGGGGAGATCCGCTCCGCGTTCGCGATGACCGAGCCGGACGTCGCCTCCTCCGACGCCCGCAACATCGAGACCGCGATCCGGCGCGACGGCGACGAGTACGTCGTCAACGGCCGCAAGTGGTACATCTCCGGCGCGATGAACCCCGCGTGCCAGATCTTCATCGTGATGGGCAAGACGGACCCGGAAGCCGCGCCGCACAAGCAGCAGAGCATGATCCTGATCCCGCGCGACACCCCGGGCCTGACGGTCAAACGCGGCATGCACGTCTTCGGCTACGACGACAGCGACCACGGCGGGCACGCCGAGGTGATCTTCGAAAACGTCCGCGTGCCGGTCGAAAACCTCATCGCCGGCGAGGGCGACGGCTTCGCGATCGCCCAGGCCCGCCTCGGCCCGGGCCGGATCCACCACTGCATGCGCGCCATCGGCATGGCCGAGCGCGCGCTGGAGCTCATGTGCCGCCGCGCGATCTCGCGCGAGGCGTTCGGCAAGCCGATCGCGCAGCAGGGCGTCGTGCAGGACTGGATCGCCGAGTCGCGGGTGAAGATCGAGCAGCAGCGGCTCCTGGTGCTGAAGACCGCGTGGCTGATGGACACCGTCGGCAACCAGGGCGCGCACACCGAGATCCAGGCGATCAAGATCTCCACCCCGATCACCGTCGAGTGGATCCTCGACAAGGCCGTGCAGGTGCACGGCGCTGGCGGCGTCAGCCAGGACTTCCCGCTGGCCGCGATGTGGGCCGGCAACCGCACGCTGCGGCTGGCCGACGGGCCGGACGAGGTCCACAAGCGCTCGCTGGCCCGCCGTGAACTGAAGAAGTACCTCTCGGAGGGCGCGAAGTGACTGTCACCGCCGAAGACCTGACCCGTCAGGCGACCGAGTTCCTGGCCGCGCACGACCCGGCCACGACGGACCGGATGGACTTCCTGCGGGCCCGGTTCGACGCCGGGCTCGCCTGGATCCACTTCCCCGCCGGCCTCGGCGGGCAGAACGCGCCGCGCGCGCTGCAGTCCGTTGTGGACGGTGTGTTCGCCGACGCGGGCGCGCCGGACAACAACCCGCGCCGGATCGGCATCGGCCTCGGCATGGCCGCGCCGACCATCCTCGCCTTCGGCACGCCGGAGCAGCGCGAGCGCTTCCTGCGTCCACTGTGGACCGGCGACGAGGTGTGGTGCCAGCTGTTCTCCGAGCCGGGCGCCGGTTCCGACCTCGCCGCGCTGGGCACCCGCGCCGTCCGCGACGGCGACGACTGGATCGTCACCGGGCAGAAGGTCTGGACGTCGGGCGCGCACGAGTCGCAGTGGGCGATCCTGGTCACCCGCACCGACCCGGACGTGCCGAAGCACCAGGGCATGACGTACTTCCTGTGCGACATGACCGCACCCGGCGTCGAGGTCCGGCCGCTGCGCCAGATCACCGGCGAGGCCGAGTTCAACGAGGTCTTCCTGACCGAGGTCCGGATCCCGGACACCCAGCGCCTCGGCGCGGTCGGCGAGGGCTGGAAGGTCGCGCAGACGACGCTGATGAACGAGCGCGTCGCGATCGGCGGGCACGTCCAGCCGCGTGAAGGCGGGCTCATCGGGATCGTCGCGAAGACGTGGCGCGAGCGGCCCGAGCTGCGCACCCCGGAGCTGCGTGACCGGCTCGTGCAGCGCTGGGTCGAGGCCGAAACGCTGCGGCTGGCCGGCACCCGGCTGCGCCAGCAGCTGACGGCGGGCGCGCCCGGCCCGGAGGGTTCGGCCATGAAGGTCGCGTTCTCGGAGCTGAACCAGGCGCTCACCGGCCTGGAGGTCGAGCTGCTCGGCGAAGAGGGCCTGGCCTACGACGACTGGTCGTTCCGGCGCCCGGCGATCGTCGACTTCACCGGCCGCGAAGCCGGCTACCGCTACCTGCGCGCGAAGGGGAACTCCATCGAGGGCGGCACCTCGGAGGTCCTGCGCAACATCATCGCCGAGCGCGTGCTGGGGCTGCCCTCGGAGCCGCGTGTCGACAAGGACGTCGCCTGGAAGGACCTCCCCCGATGACTGACCTGCTGTACTCGGACGTCGAGGAAGACCTGCGGGCTTCGGTCCGGGACCTGCTGAAGGACAAGGCCGGCGCCGAGGCGTTGCTGGCGCGGATCGAGACGGCCGAGGGTTACGACCTGAAACTGTGGCGCACGCTGGCCGACGAGGTCGGCGTGGCCGGGCTGGCGGTACCCGAGGAGCTGGGCGGGCACGGCGCGTCGGCCCGCGAGGTCGCCGTGGTGGCCGAGGAACTGGGCCGCAGCGTGGCGCCGGTGCCGTTCCTGGGCAGCGTGGTGCTGGCGACGACGGCGCTGGTGGCCGTCGGCGCCCGCGAGTTCGTCGGCAAGCTCGCGGCGGGGCAGGCGATCGGCGCGCTGGCCGTGCCGCTGACGACGGCGCCGGGCGCGGGCTTCCCGTCGTCGGTGACCGCGTCCGCCGCCGGAACGCTGAGCGGGCGGGTCGGCACGGTGGCGGACGCGTCGGTGGCGGACCTGCTCGTCGTCCCGGCCGCCGGCCCGGACGGCCCCGCGCTGTACGTCGTCGAGGCTTCGGCGGCGACGGTGTCGGAGCTGACGTCGTTCGACCTGACCCGGCGCGTGGCCGACGTGTCGCTTGCGGACGCGCCGGCGGTGCTGGTGGCTTCGGGACCGGACGCGGCCGCGGCGCTGGAGCAGGCGTTGCTGTTCGGGGCGGGCATCCTCGCGTCGGAGCAGACGGGCGTCGCCGAGTGGGCGTTGACGGAGACGGTGGCCTACCTCAAGGGCCGCTACCAGTTCGGCCGCCCGGTCGGCGGGTTCCAGTCGCTGAAGCACCGGCTGGCGAACCTGTACACGGACCTGGTGCTGGCCCGCGCGACGGCCCGCAACGCGGCGGACGCGCTCGCCACGGGCACCGACGTGCCGATCGCGGTGGCGGTCGCCCAGGCCCGCAACGCGCCGATCGCGGTGAAGGCCGTCGAAGAGGCGATCCAGCTGCACGGCGGCATCGGGATGACGTGGGAGCACCCGGCGCACCTGTACCTCAAGCGCGCCAAGGCGGACGAGCTGGCGCTGGGCACGCCCGGCCGGCACCGCGCCCGCCTGGCGGACCTGGTGAACCTGCCCGCCTGACCCCCGTTCGTGAAGGCCACCCCGGTTCCTCGAGGTGGCCTTCACGGCGTCAGCTGGTAGAAACGGGCTGACCGATTTCCGCCGTTCCCGGGAGCGCGATGACCACCAGCCCGGCCGGCTCGGTGGAATCCCAGCTCCGCGCCTCGGTCGCCCAGTTCGCCGGCCCCGCCCGGGCCGTCGCGACCGGGATCGTCGGCGTCTTCGGCGTCGTGGCCACCCCCGGCGGCGCGCTCCCGCTCGCGTTCGCCCTGCTCGCGCTGACGTTCGGCGCGGGCGTCGCCGACGTCCTCGCCGGGCGGCGCACGTCGTTCGCGTTGTCCGTGCTGCGCGCGGGTGCGGTGTGCGCCGCCCAGCCGTGGCTCACGTCGGTGCCCGGCGAGGCGAGCCTGTGGGCGGTCAACGTCCTGACGATCACGGCGATCACGTGGCAGTGGGAGCACCCGCCGCGGCTCACCGGGCCGGCGCTGGTGGCGCTGCTCGTGGTCGGAGCCATCGCGGGCCTCGGCGCGTGGCTGCCGGTGGTGCCGCGAGTGGTGGTGGAGACGGTGCTGGCCCGCCTCGCGTACGTCCTCCTGAGCCGAGCGGCCGCCCGCACCGACGCGGCCCGCGCGGAACAGGCGGCGGTCGAGCAGGCGGAGGCCCTCAGCCGCGACCGGCGGCGGCGCGAACGTGAGTACCTGGCCCTCCTGCACGACACGGCTTCGGCGACGTTCCTGGCGGTGGCTTCAGGCGCGACGACCGACCCGTCGGCGGTGGCGGGCTACGCGGCCCACGACCTGGCGATCTTGACCGGCGGGGAGGGTCCGGTCGACCTCGAAGCCGGGTTGCGCATGGTGTCTTCGGGGCGCGCGCTGCGGGTGGAGGCGGTGTGGGAGGAGGTCCCGCAGGTCCCGGCCGCGGCGGCGCTCGCCCTGGTGCGGGCAGCGGAGGAGGCGCTCCGCAACGCGGAGCGGCACTCGGGCGCGTCGTCGGTCGCGGTGCGCCTGGCGCCGACGCCCGGTGGCGTGGAGGTGACGGTGGCGGACGCCGGCGTCGGGTTCGCCCCGGCGGAGGTCCCGTTGTCCCGCCGGGGCGTGCGGGGGTCGGTGGTGGAACGGATGCGCGCGGCCGGAGGGACGGCGGAGGTCACTTCGCGGCCGGGCGAGGGAACGACGGTGACGCTGAGGTGGTGCCGCGAGGCATCGGCTTGTCCTGCGAATGCTGCGGCTTCGAGGCGGCCCCATGGCTGAACCCACCGGCCGGTTCGCCGCAGCCGCCACCGGACCAGCGATCCGGCCGACCACGAGCGCCCCGGCCCAGCCCGCCCCGACCGCCGTTCGGCACCGAAGCAGCAGCCTGCCCTGGCAACGTAGCGAGCCCATGTCTCAACCCGCCAAACGGCTCGCTGCGACCGCCGGACCAGCGATTAAGCGTGCAGATGTGTGGCGGCCGGATGCCTGACACGCCAGCCGAGCCGACCGGCGCCGCCTCGGCGAAGCGGCTCCCCGCCGCAACGCCGCCCGAACCAGCCGCCCGGCCGGGGAAGCTCCCAGCCGAGCCCACCGGCGCTGCCCCGCCAAAGCAGCCCGGCGACGCCACCGAACCCGCCACTCGGCCAGCCCGCACGAGGTCGGGTCAGCTTCCAGCCGAACCCACCAGCGCTACACCACCTCAGCCTGGCGCCGCCACGCCGCCCGAACCCGCCACCCAGCCAAGCCCCACCCGACCAACCAAACCCACTCCGCCAACGCAGCCCAGCGCCACAGCACCGCCCGAACCCGCCGCCGCGTCCACCCCGCCGGGGCGGCCGGCCGAACCCGCGGTCCGGCTTGCCGCTGCCATCCGGATCGTCCTGCTCGGGGTCACCGCCGTCATCCAGCCCGGTCTCGGGCTCGCTCCCCTGCTGCGTCACCAGTCCGCCTACCGGCCGCCCCTCGCCGCGGATCTCGCGTTCCTCGTCCTCGCCGGCGTCACCGTGACCTGTGCCTGGTGGGTGCTGCGCCGGAAGCCCCTCCCCCTGGCGGTTTCCGTCGTCGGCACCCTCGTCGTCCTCGCCGCCTCCTCCGTCGCGACCGCCGCGCTGCCGCCCGACTCCTTCTTCCGCGAACCGCACTGGTCGTTCGGGCTCGTCGGGTGGCACCTGCTCGTCCTGCTCGCCGACCGCCTGCCCGCGTTGCTGACCGCGCTCGCGCTGCACGTCGGGGCCAGTGTTGCCCAGTTCCTGGTCGCCGGGCCCGTTGCGCGGACCGAGTTCGGGGATGCCGCCATCGTGCTGTTCGGCGTGACCGTCTTCCAGGTCGCCGTCGCCGGGCTGTTCGGGTTGCTCGACCGGCGCTCGAACGAAGCCTCCGCCGCGGCCGCCGAACGGGATCGGCTCGCCACCCGGGCCGCCGTTGCCGCGCAGGCCGGGGAGGCGCTGCGGACCGGGTTCGCCGAGCAGCTCGGGGCGACCCTGCCGTTGCTGGCCGGGCTCGCCGACGGGACCGTCGACCCCCGCACGGCCGAAGCGCGCGCCCGGTGCGGGCTGGCCGCCGCGCAGCTGCGGCGGCTCTTCGCCGAGAACGACGACGTGCCCGATCCGCTCGTCCACGAGGTCACCGCCTGCCTCGACGTCGCCGAGCGGCGCGGGGTCGCGGTGGCGCTCGCCGTCAGCGGGGATCCCGTCGACGTGCCGGCGCCCGCGCGGCGGGAGCTGACCGGGCCCGTGCTCACCGCGCTGGCCGCTGCCCGGACGCGCGCCCGGGTGAGCGTGCTGCGGACGCCCGAACTGGTCCGCGTCGCGGTCGTCGCGGACGGCACCTCCGAATTCAGCGGATCGGCGGCGGTCCCCGTCGCGTCCCATTCGCGAGACGGACAGACCTGGATGGAGGCGCGGTGGCGACCCGAGTGACGGCCGTCGTGGTCGACGACCACCCGGCGGTGCGCGCCGGCGTGGCGTACTGGCTGGCCGCCGGCGACCCGCCGATCGACGTCGTCGCGGACGGCGAAGACGTCAAGGCCGCTTGGCTGGGCGCGGGCGCGGCCGCCGACGTGGTCATCTTCGACCTGCACCTGGGCGGCCCCGCCCCGGCGTTCGGCGACCTGCGGCGGCTCGCCGAAGCCGGGCGCCGGGTCGTCGTCTACTCGATGCGCGCGGACGACGACGTCGCCCTGCAGTGCCTCGAGCTCGGCGCGCTGTGCTACCTGACGAAGGCCGAGGGCGCCGACCACCTGGTGGAGGCGACGCGGGCGGCGGCGCAGGACCGGCCGTACACGCCGCCGTCGCTGG
The DNA here is from genome assembly GCF_040648295.1 of Amycolatopsis sp. NPDC049159. Lineage (NCBI taxonomy): Bacteria > Bacillati > Actinomycetota > Actinomycetes > Pseudonocardiales > Pseudonocardiaceae > Amycolatopsis > Amycolatopsis sp. NPDC049159. The sequence goes on along the minus strand of NZ_JBEZDL010000041.1, from coordinate 53,486 downwards.
CCGGGGCGCTCGCCGGGGACCGGTCGGAGGCGCGGCCGGCGCTGTCGGCGCGGGAAGCCGAGGTGCTCGTCGAATGGTTCCAGTCCGAGTCGAAGGAGTTCGTCGCGCACCGGCTCGGGATCTCGGCCAGCACGGTGAACTCGCACCTCGAGCGGATCCGCGTCAAGTACGCGCGCATCGGCCGCGAGGCGCCGACCAAGGCCGCGCTCGTCGCGCGCGCCATCCAGGACGGCCTGATCGGCGTCGACGATCTGTGACCTCCGTGTGGTGCGAACAGCCCACACCGGCGGCGCGGCGCGCGGGTTAGCGTCCCGCTGACGGAGCCGCGAGGGCACCCCGCCGGGTCGCCGCGACTGTCCTGGGGGCGGCCGCGGCGCTCCGGCTCCGCCCCGCCGGAACCCGTCCGGCGGGTTGTTCGAGGAGATCCATGAAGCACGTCCGCACCACCGCCCTGCTCGCCGCCGCCTTCTTCCTTTCCGCGTGCGGTAGCGAGTCCGGCCAAGCGGTGCCCGCCACCCCGACCGAGACCCCGGCGGCCCCCACGTCGGCCTCCCCCGAGTCGTCGCCGACGGCTGCCGCCGCGCCGGTGGGCGACGTCACCAAGCCGGGCACCGAACTCAAGCTCGGCGAGCGCGCGGTGGTCCCGTTCAAGTACGGCACGACCAAGTCCGGCACCATCGCGATCACCGTGACGGCGATCGACAAGGGCGCCAACGCCGACCTCGCGAAGTACGGCGACAAGGCGAAGGGCATCACGCCGTTCTACCTGCGCGCGACGGTCGAGAACGTCGACGGCGCCGACCTGTCCTACGCCTCGGTGAGCCTGCGCGCCCTCGGCGCCGACGGCCGCTCGACCGGCGTGATCATCACCGGCAGCACCGACGGCTGCAAGTCCGCCACCGCGGGCAAGGACTTCACGACGGCGGGCGCGAAGTTCGAGACCTGCACCCTCCAGGGCGCCCGCGAGGGCTCGGCGGTGGAAGCGGCGACGTTCGACAAGGGCGACGGCTACGACAAGTCCCCGGTGGTCTGGAAGAACTGACCACCCCCAGGCCACGGAATTTTCGCTCAGATGAGCGAAAATTCTGTGAGCCAGGCCACCCGGAAGGCAAAAGGGTGGCAAAAGTGCCCTTCTCCCCATGGCTCTCCCGGGCGGCCCGTTCTAGCCTGGCGCCATGGAATTCGCCGTCGCGTCGACGGGTGCGCTGGAAGAATTGACGATCGCCGTCGGGGATCGGCGGCACAGTGCGCTTGCGGCCGGGCCTGAACGCGGGGAGCTCGTGCTGTTCCTGCACGGGTGGCCCGAGTTCGCCGATGCCTGGACCGAGCAGCTGCACGCGCTCGGGGAGGCCGGTTACCGGGCCGTGGCCGTCGACCAGCGGGGGTACTCGGCCGGGGCGCGGCCGGACGGGGTCGAGCACTACACCCTCGATCAGCTGGTCGGGGACGCCCTCGCCTTCGCCGGCAGCCAGGGCGCCGAGCGGTTCCACCTGGTCGCCCGCGACTGGGGTGGCATGATCGCCTGGGCGCTGGCCACCTCGTACCCGGAGCGGCTGCGGTCCCTCACCGTGCTCTCCACGCCCCACCCCGCGGCGCTGCGGCGGGCGGCCGCGACCGACGACGGGCAGTTCCACGACCTCGGGTACATCCGGTTCTTCCGGCGCGGTGTCGGCAAAGCCGAGAAATACCTCTTACGCGACGAAGCCACGCAATTACGCGCTGTTTACAGCCGGCGGATTCCGGTCGAAATCGTCGAACGCTCGATCGCGCGCCTTTCCGAACCGGGCGCGCTGACCGCGACGCTGAATTGGTACCGCGGCGCCACCGACGACGATTTCGACATCCCGGCGGGCCGGATCACCGTGCCGACGCTCTACCTCTGGGGCCGCGAGGACCCCTACCTCGGCCAGAGCGCCGCCGAGCTGACCGTGCACCACATCGACGCCGAGTACCGGTTCCAGATCCTCGAGGGCGCGAGCCAGTGGATGGCGATGGAGGCCCCGGACGAGGTCATCGCCCTGCTGCTGGACCACGTCGGGCGGCACTGACCCGCAGCGCCCCGGTGTCGTCGAGGTCGGCGAGCAAGGCGGGCAGCCCGGTGGTGAGCATCCGGCGCCGGACCGCGCCGAGCAGCTTGGCCATGGCGAACCCGCCGAGGCCGGTGAAGCCGGTGTGGTGGTAGGTGAAGCGGGTCCCCGCCGGGTGGGTTCCAGCAGGTAGCGGACCTCGCTCGGCGGCTCCCCTTCGGCGCCGGCCCACGTGTAGCGCAGCAGTTCCCGCTCGCGGACCTCCAGCACCTCGCAGTCGACGATCCCGCGCCAGCCGGGCATCGGCTTGGCGACGAACCGGAAGTGGTTGCCGACCTCGGGCTCGAACCCGACCGCGCGGGCACCCTTCCCGGTCGACGTCCAGTGCGGGATCAGGTCCGGGTCGGTCATCGCACGCCAGACCTTCACGGGCGGGTGCGGGTAGTCGCGGACGATGTGGATCTCCGACACGAGGGCCTCCAAGAAAGTTCAGCAGCTATAAAATTAATGTAGCAGAACTTTTCGGGTGGCTGAAGTACAGTGATCAGGTGACGACCACCGAGACCGGCGGCCTGCGTGAACGCAAGAAGCGGGCGATGCGGCAGCAGCTGTCCGACACCGCCGCGCGGATGTTCCTCGAACGCGGCTTCGACGCCGTGCGCGTGGCCGACGTCGGCGAGGCGTGCGGTGTGTCCGAGAAGACCGTCTTCAACTACTTCCCGAGCAAGGAAGCCCTGCTCCTGGACCGGCTCGAGGCGACGGCCGACGCGATGCGCGCGCGCCTCGCGGACCCGGCGATCCCGCCGGTCGAGGCGATGCTGGCGGTCCTCGACGACGAACTGGACGGCCTCGTCGAGAACCTCGCCGCCGACGCCGAACCCGATCGGGCGCTGGCGCAGTACCGGCGGTTCGGCGACCTGATCCGCGACACCCCGTCGCTGCGCGCGTACCGGAGCGACGTCGCCGACCGGTTCGCCGACCTCACCGCCGAAGTGCTCGCCACCCGGACCGGCCGGCGCCCGGAGGACCCCGAACCCCAGATCGTCGCGGCCACCCTCGTCGGCCTGTGGCGGGTTCAGTTCCGCGCCCTGCGGACCCACCTGCGGCCCGGCGTTCCGCTGCCGGACGCGATCGACGCCGTCACCCGGGAAGTCCGCCGCGCCGCCCGGCTGGCCGAGACCGGGCTGGCCGGGTACGGGCGGCCCCACCCCGGTGCCCCGCCGCGGCAGCCCTAGCCGGTCTTGCGCACCAGCCCGGTGTAGCCGACCAGCGCGAGCGTGGCCAGCGCCCAGATCGCGGCCTGGACCGCCCAGATCGCCACGGTGAACACCTGGCCCGCGTCGAGGCCGGTGTTGAGGTCGCACCGGCCGCGCACCCCCGGCGACAGCGGCAGCCCGCGGTCCAGCCCGACGCCGATGAGCTCCACGGTCGTGCACCGCGTGCCGGCCGGGGCCGCGAAGTCCGCGACGCGCTCGGCGGCGTGGTGGCCGCCCTCCCCCACCTGGCCGGCCCAGAGGCCGAGCCCGCCGGCGGCGAGCACCGCGAGCAGCAACCGCCGCCGTGCGCCGCGCGCGGTAGCCGTAGCCCGCGAGGGCGCCCCACAGCCAGTGGAACCGCCGGGCCGGCCAGCCGCCGATCCCCTCGGGCGCCCACCGCTGGAGGTCGCGCTGCTGCGCGATGAGGACGTGCCGGGCGTTGCCGTCGTGCCCCGACGTCCGTTCCACCGCGGCCAGCCGCTGGTACGGACCGGGCCGGTAGACGGCGGTGTGCCACCGGATCAGGTGCAGCCACTCCTGCCAGGTGGCCGCGCCGAGCGCGCCGAAGCGGAACCCGTCGAGCTCGATCGTCCCCGGGTGCGGGCCGCGGACCGGTTTCGCGCAGACGACGTCGGCGGCGAGGAAGACCGCGCCCTCGACGACGGTGTCCTCCAGGCTCAGGAGGGTCCCTTCGCCGGTGTGGGCGAGTTCGGCGCCGAGGAGACTCAGCTGGCCGGTGACGTGCGCGCCGACCAGCTGGACGGTCGCATCGTCCCCGGCACCGGTGGCCCGGATCCCGTTCAGTGACAGGCTTTCCGCCACCCGGCAGCGGTCGGCCTGCAACGCCGGGCCGGCGTCGTTCGTGATCTCGGCGTCGTCGAAGGTGACCTGGCCGTCGATCCGCACCCCGGACAGGCTCACCGCGGCCCACCCGGCCGAGCCGGTCGCCTTCAGGCCGGTGCAGTCGAGGTAGTTCCCCACGCGCGAGGCGTCCGCGAGGAAAGCGGGTCCGGACGCGTTGGCCAGTTCGACGCCGTCGAGCAGGAGCTGGCCGGTGATCTGGGTGCCGTGCAGCCGGATCGCGCCCTCTTCGCCGGCACCGGCGGCCTCCGCGCCCGACAGGGCGAGGTTGCCGCCGACGTGCAGGCCGTCGGCGTACAGCGCCGGGCTGGCGTCGTTGGTGAGCTTCGCACCCTCGAGGTCCACCCGGCCGCCGATCCGGGCGCCGAGCAGCCGGATCGTGCCCGGTTCCCCGGACCCCTCCGCGGTCAGCTGGTTGGCGCGGAAGTTGCCGTCGACGCCGAGCCGGTCGCCGCTCAGCGCCGCCCCGGTGTCGTTGGCCAGCTCGGCGCCGTCGAGGTAGAGGTTGCCGGCCACGTGCGCGCTGAGCAGGCAGAGCGCGCCGTACTCCCCCGACGCCCGCGCCTTCAGGCCGTCGGCGTGGAAGCTGTCGCCGACCCGGATGCCGTCGGCGCTCAGCCCCCGGCCGCGGCGGTTGACGACCACCGCGGCGCCGGCGTTGAACTGGCCCTCGATCCGCGCCCCGAGCAGGCTGATCGCCGCGTCTTCGGCGGTTGCGAGCGCGGTGACGCCGTCGAGCCGCAGGTCACCGGCGTGCAGCCGGTCGGCCTCGAGCGCGGGACCGGTCTCATTGGTCAGCACGGCGTCGGTGAAATCGGCTTCGCCGCCGATCCGGGCGCCGATCAGGCGGAGTGCCCCCTCTTCGCCGGCCCCGGTGATCTTCGCCGAGGTCAGCCACACGTCGCCGGCCGCCTCGAGCCCGTCGGCGTGCAGCGCGGGCCCGCCGGCGTTGGTGAGCACGGCGTCGTCGAAGACGACCTGGCCGGTGACGTTCGCGCGGAGCAGGCGGACCGCGCCCAGCTCGCCGTCGCCCGCCGCGCGCAGGCCCGCGCACCGCAGGTCGGCGCACGCCAGCCCGTCGAGGTACACCGCGGGCCCGTCTTCGCTGGTCACCTCGGCGTCGCCCAGGTACACACGGCCGCCGACCCGGGCGTCCCGCAGGCAGATCGCGCCGAACTCCCCGGAGCCGGTCGCGCGCACACCGGTGAGGCGCAGGTCGTGGCCGATCCGGACGCCGTCGCCGTCGAACCCGGCGATCCGGCTGCCGGACAGGTCCAGCCACGGGAGCCCGGCCCGCCGCACGCTGACCGGGTTCACGACCACGCAGCCGGTCATGGCGAGGCCGGTCCCGGACTCGACGAGGTCCAGGTTCAGCGTCCCGGCGATCCGGGCGCCCTCGACGCGCACGCCCAGCGGGTCCAGCGGGCCGCGGCGGCCGAGCAGCAGCTCCCGCAGCACCTCGGCCCGGACGGGCGCGTCCGGCGTCGCCACGTCGCCGCGCCGGGCGGCCTCGATCAGCTCGCGCTCGGCCGGCGTCAGCTTGCCGAGCACGGGCAGCGGCGGGAAATCGGTCACCGCACCAATCAACCAGGCGGGCGCAACGCGGCCAGCAGCAGGTCCGCGTAGTGGTCGCCGATCTGACGGGCGGTCAGCGAACCGCCGCGCCGGTACCACGAACCCAGGTGGTGCACCGAGCCGAAGAAGAAGTCGACGACGACGTCGGCCGGCTTGTCCGCGCGGAACTCCCCCGACGCCTGGCCCTCTTCGACCAGGCCGCGGAAGCGCTCGTGGTACTTGCGGCGCTCGGCGCGCACCGCCTTGCGCTTGTCCGGGGACAGCTGGTGCATGGACTGCAGGAAGATCGTGTTGTCGTCGAGGTTGTCGATGCTGGACACGACGACGTCGGACGCGGCGGCGGCGAGCCGTTCCCGCAGCGGCGCACCGGAGTCGGCGACGCTCTCCAGCTGCCGGGTCTGCTCGCGCAGGACGCGGGCGTAGATCTCGTAGAGCAGGTCGTCCTTGGAGTCGAAGTAGTGGTACATCGCGCCCTTGGTGACGCCCGCGGCCTCGACGATCTCCTGGACGGACGTGCGGTCGAAGCCCTTCTTGGCGAACAGCTTCGTGGCGTGCTCCAGCAGCCGCCGGGGCACGGCCGCCTGGTCGTCGCCCGTCGCCTCGCCCGGCTTCCGGGTGCTTGCTCGGGTCACCGCGCACCCCCTTCTCGAATCCGACGCACCAGGATAACGGCTCAGGACTCCCGGGCCAGGAACCGCCGGGGATTGTCCACGAGCATCGTCGTGATGTCCGTTTCGGACACCCCGCGCTCCCGCAGCGCGGGCAGCACGTCCCGGGTGATGTGCAGGTAGTGCCAGTTCGGCGTGAGCGCGGGCAGCTGCTCGGCGGGCAGCCAGTCGATGTAGCAGGACGCGTCGTGCGAAAGCACCATGCTGCCCGCGTAGCCGCGTTCGCACATCGCCGCGACGGTGTTCACCCGTTCCTCGAACGGCAGCAGCAGGTCCAGGCCGAACCGGTCCATGCCGAGCAGCGACCCGCGGTCGGCGAGCTCGGTCAGGTAGCCGAGGTCCGTCGAGTCCCCGGAGTGCCCGATCAGCACCCGGCTCAGGTCGACGCCCTCGTCCTCGAAGATGTTCTGCTGCTCCAGCCCGCGCCGCGTGCCGGCGTGCGTGTGGGTCATGATCGGCGTGCCGGTCTCGGCGTGCGCCTTCGCCACCGCGCGCAGTACGCGTTCGACGCCGGGCGTGACGCCGGGTTCGTCGGTGGCGCACTTGAGGAGCCCGGCTTTGACGCCGGTACCCGAGATCCCGTCCCGGATGTCCCCGACGAACATCCCGACGAGCGGGTCCTCGCCCTGCAGCAGCGTGCCGGGCCCGCGGAAGTGCAGGTAGTGCGGCACGTCGTTGTAGGTGTAGAGCCCGGTCGCGACGACGATGTTGACCTCGACCTCGGCGGCGACCCGCTGCACGCGCGGGATGTACCGGCCGAGCCCGATCACCGTCGGGTCGACGATCGTGTCGATCCCCGCGTCCTTCAGCTCCTTGAGCCGCCGGATCGCTTCGGGAACGTGCTCGTCTTCGCGGAACCCTTCGTGTTCCGGGTAGTTCTGGACGAATTCCGGGCTGAGCACGAAGAGGTGCTCGTGCATGAGCACCCGGCCCAGCGCTTCCGGCGCGATCGCGCCGCGGGCGGTCTCGACCATCAGCCCCTCGCTCGCAGTTCGCGGCGGAGGATCTTGCCGCTGGTGGTCTTCGGGAGTTCGTCGAGCACCACGACGGTGCGCGGGTACTTGTAGGCGGCGAGCCGTTCCTTGCACCACGCCACGAGTTCCGCCGGATCGGCGGCGACCCCCGGTGCTGGGCTGACGTACGCCTTGACGGTTTCGCCGCGGTATTCGTCGGCGATCCCGACGACGGCGGCTTCGCGGACGGCCGGGTGCGTGTAGAGGACGTCTTCGACCTCGCGCGGCCAGACCTTGAAGCCCGACGCGTTGATCATGTCCTTCTTGCGGTCGACGACGTAGACCCAGCCGCGCTCGTCCATGAACCCGATGTCGCCGGTGAGCAGCCGTCCGCCCGGCAACGCCTCCGCGGTGGCGTCCGGCCGGTTCCAGTAGCCGGAGACGACCATCGGGCCTTCGACGGCGATCTCGCCCGGCTGCCCGAACGGCAGCTCTTCGCCGTTCTCGCCGAGGATCCGGACGATCGTGTCCGGCACCGGCAGGCCGATCGAGATGGTGCCGGACGCCGGGTCGATCGGCGCTTCGAGGGTGCCGGGGACGACGACGCAGCCCGCGGTGGTCTCGGTGAGGCCGTAGCCGTTGTGGATGTAGTGCCCGGTTTTCGCACGGAACGCCTCGACGACGGCGGGCGGCAGCGCGGCGCCGCCGGAGTACAGCAGCGCGAAGGAGGTGAAGTGGTCGCGGCTGAACGACGGGTGGGCCATCAGTGCCATGTACGCCGTGGACGGCCCGACCGTGTATGACGGCCGGTGCTCCAGGAAGGCGTCGAGCACGACCCCGGCGTCGAAGCGGTAGGCCAGCGCGAGGGTGCCCTCGATGTCGATCGCGGAGCCGACTTCGCAGACCATGCCGGTGATGTGGAACAGCGGCGCGAGCCCGAACAGCGTCGAGCCGGCCGGGAGCCCGCTGAACGAGCCGAGCCCGGCGGCGTTGGTGCCGATGTTGCCGTGCGTGTTGGTGGCCCCCTTCGGCGTGCCGCTGGTGCCGGAGGTGTAGCTGATCAGCGCGGTGTCGTCGAGCGCGAAGGCGGGTTCCGGCGGCTTCGGGCCCGGGGTGTTCGCGGCTTCGAGGAGTTCGGTGGCGCCCGGCGTCTCCTCCTTCTCGACCTTCGCCAGCACGCGCTCGTCGTCGCGGGTCTGGAACTCGAGTTCGCTGGTGGTGAGCGAGATTTCGACGGCGCTGCCTTCGACGGTCTTCGCGATGTAGGCGTTCCAGCCGCGCTGCGAGCAGACGATCGCCTTGACGCCGGCGTCGGTGAGCACGTGGGTGAGCTCGCGCTCGCGGTACATCGGGTTGACCGGGACGACGATCCCGCCGGCCTTCCACGCGCCCAGCAGCGCGATCACGAACTGCGGGATGTTCTGCAGCACCAGGGCGAGCCGGTCGCCGCGGGCGAAGCCGTTGCGGGTCAGGTACCGCGCGACGCCGTCGGAGAGCTCGTCCAGCTCCCGGTAGCTCAGCCGCGCGTCGAAGTACGCGATCGCCGCCCGGTCGGGGACGTGGTCCGCGGCGCGGCGGAACGTCTCGGGCAGGGTCGTCGGCTTCGCCGGACCCGCGTCCCGCACCCGCTCGTCGTAGCTCGCGAGCCAGGGCTTCGCGTCGTACCAGCTCATCCAGTGACCTCCTTTGGACACCGACCGGTCGGTATGCCGACGCTAGGAGGCGACGGCGGCCACGTCAAGACCCGGCTTTCGCGGAATCGCACAAGCCGCCTTTCACCGATTCACACGTACCCCGGTTCGGAATGGTTCAGCATCTCCCCGTTTTCCTTTTCACACTGGACAAATCCCTGCTGGAGCCGCCACGATGACCTTCGCGGCCCAGTCGGCCGCGCCATTCGGAACAACCGCGCGCTGCCCGTGTGGACCCTCTCTGTTCACGCTAACTTGGAGTGATTCATGCCTGCTACCGGTGGACGGCACCGCCTCTCGCGGCGGACGAAGATCGCGACGGCGGCCCTCGGCCTCGGCATCGCGGCGGGAGCACTGGTGATCGCGACGACCGTCGGCGACCCCGGCGCCGCCAACGCGGCCTCAGGTGGGCAGATCAGCTGCCCGGACGTCGCGAGCCGGCTCCCGGCGATCCCGGCCCAGGCGCAAGCCGAGGTCCAGCGCAACCTCCAGCTGCTGAACACGCAGCTTTCCGAAGCCAACAACCGCCTCGTCACGACCGCGGGCCAGGGCGGCCCCAACTTCGTGCAGAACGCGATCCTCGGCCCGCTGCAGGACAAACGTGCGTCGACGATCGACCGGATCGCCATCGCCATCGGCCGCCAGGGCGAGAAACCCCAGAACCTGGGCGGTTTGGCGGCGTGCTCCCTGGGCGGGCAGTCCGGCTCCGGGGCGGCTTCGTCGCAGGCACCGGCCCCGGCACCCGCCCAGAACACCGCGGCCGCCGGCCAGATCAGCTGCCCGGACGTGGAAAGCCGCCTCCCGGCGATCCCCGCGCAGGCCCAGGCCGAGGTCCAGCGCAACCTCGACCTGCTGGACACCCAGATCGCCGAGGCCAACAACCGCCTCGTCACGAGCGCGGGCGAAGGCGGCCCGAACTTCGTCCAGAACGCGATCCTCGGCCCGCTCGAAGACAAACGCGTCGCGACGATCAACCGCATCGCCACGGCGATCGGCCGCAACGCGGCAAAACCCCAGGGCCTCGACGCACTGGCCCCCTGCACCCGCTGACGCGGTCGTGAGTGGGAAACAGTGTTCTAACCCTGTTTCCCACTCACGAGCGTGCTGATGCGGAGGAAGGCGGTCGCGGTCATCGTCAGCCGGACTTCCGTGGTCACCACGGGGGCGAACTCGAGCGTCGTCGGGTCGTTCGAGCCGCTCCCCCACGTGATCCGCAGGTCCCGCACCGGCTCCCAGCCCCGCGCGGTGCGGACGGCGACCTCGGCCGCCGACGGCAGCGCGTGCTTCGGATCGACGACGAACCGGGCGGTGAGCGCGCTGATCCGCCGGGCCGCGGGCCAGGCCAGCGACACCCAGTCCCGCGCCCGCGGCCGGCTCACCGCGGGCAGCGTCGCGGTCGCCGGCTTGACGGAGGAGTTCGACCAGCCGGTGGCCGGGTCGCCGTCCAGCATCGCCGTCGGCAGCGTGTCCGGCGCGCCCGAGTAACTCGCGTCGGCCGCCGGCACCACCACCGGAACCCGTGACTCCACGGCCCGCGCCCCGGGCCCGTTGCGCTGCCCGAGACCGGTGCCCGGCAAGGTGATCCGGCCGGACGCCAGCCCCGGCGCGGACGCCGTCACCGTGATCGGGCCGCGGCCGCCCGTCGCCGCGATCACCGCCACCGCCTGGCCCTTGAACGCGGGGATCGTGGGCTGCTGGTAGCTCTGGGCCAGCTCTTGCCTGCCGTTGTCCACGCCGGCCACCCGCCCCGGGCCTTGGACGGCGAACCGCAGCACCGGTTCGCCGCCGGGCACGACGACGCCGTGTGCGTCCACGACGGACCCCGTCACGAACGCCATCGCCCCGTTCTCGCCCCGATCCGGTGCGGTCAGGGTGATCGCGCGTGCCGGACCGGCCGTGACGACCCGGTCGCGGGCCACCTCACGGCCACCCTCGCGGGCGATCGCGGTCAGCGTGCCGGGCTCGAACGGCACCGTCCACGTCAGGTGCAGCTTGCCGGAGCTGCCCTGGGGACTGGTGTAACTGCCCGAGGGGTCGTTCTTGTCGTCACCGACCGGCTCGGTCGTCTCCAGGTACGGCCGTCCGTCCACAGTGGTCTTGTGCGTGAACTTCTTGACACCCAGGGAACGGCCGTTGAGCACCAGCTCGACGGTGTCCACAGTGGAGTAGACCCACACCGCGACCGGTTCGCCCGGCCGGTGCCCGGTCCAGTCCCCCGGCACCAGGTGCACCATCGGCCCGGCCGTCCACTGGCTGCGGAAGAGGTGGAAGGCGTCCTTCGGCAGGCCCGCGCTGTCGATCGCGCCGAAGAACGACGTCTTGACCGGGAAGACGTCGTACGGCGTCGGCTCGCCGAGGTAGTCCTGCCCGGCCCAGAGGAACTGGCCCTGGCAGAACTTCCGGTCCCGGTCCTTCTTCAGCGAGTACTCGCCGCTGAAGGTCCACGAGGCCAGGTTGTTGTCGTAGGACGACGTCGCCCGCTTGCCCGGCGTGTGGTTCTCGCCGGTGTTGAGCAGGTCCGGGTCCTGGTACACCCCGCGCGTCGAGGTCTCCGACGACGATTCCGACTCGAAGAAGAACTTGTCCGGGTACGCCGCGTGCAGCCCGTCGATCGACTGGGCGGTGTTGTAGTTGACGCCGAGACCGTCGAGCTGCCGCAGGATCAGGTCCTGCGGCGAACCCGGCGCGGGCACGCTCCGGTAGCGGTCGGACCCCATGATCACCGGCCGGGTCGGGTCGATCGCCCGGACCGCGGCGATCAGGCCCGCCGCGATGGCCGGGCCGCCCGCCATCGACGCGTCCGGCACCTCGTTGCCGATCGACCACAGCACGACCGACGGCGAGTTCTTGGCCGCGTGCACCATTTCCGCGATGTCGCGCCCGCTCCACGCGTCGAAGTCGCGGTGGTAGTCGAACTCGACCTTGCCGGTGCGCCAGCAGTCGAACGCCTCGACCATCATCAGGATCCCGAGCCGGTCGCAGACCGCCACCAGCCGCGGGTCGGGCGGGTTGTGCGCGGTCCGCAGCGCGTTGACGCCCATCGCCAGCACCAGCCGCAGCTGGTGCTCCAGCGCGGCCTCGTCGACCACCGCGCCGAGCGCGCCCTGCGACGCGTGCAGGTTGACCCCGCGCAGCTTCATCGGCACGCCGTTGAGCGAAAACCCGTCGTCCGGGTGGAACGCGAAGTGGCGGAAGCCGAAGCTCGTGCTCGTCGTGTCGGCCACCCGCCCGGCCAGGACGACGTCGGTGCGCACCCGGTACAGCGAAGGCCGCCCGGTCGACCACAGCCGCGGATCGGCCACGGACCCCGTGGTGACCGCCGTGACCGTCCGCCCGGCGGGCAGCGCCACGGTCGCCGAGCCGGTCGCCACCACCCGGCCCGCCGGGTCGGTGACCGTCGTGCGCACCTCGGCCGCCACCGCGGCGGCGGAGTCGTTGGCGACGTCCGTGGCCACCCGCACGGTCCCCCGGCCGGCGGCGATGTCGGGGGTGGTGACGAACGTGCCGTGCCGGGCGACGTGCACCGGCTCGGTCACGACCAGCCGGACGCGGCGGTAGATGCCGCTGCCCGAGTACCAGCGGCTGCTGGGCAGCGGGTTCACCGCCCGCACGGCCAGGACGTTCGGTGTCCGGCCGTCGGTGTGCAGCTTGCCGGTGAGGTCGAAGGCGAACCCGGTGTAGGCGTACGGGTGGTTGCCGAGCAGCTCGCCGTTGAGGTGGACGTGCGCGTCCGAATAGACGCCGTCGAATTCGACCGACACGCGCTTGCCGCCGAGCGACGGCGCCACGGTGAACGTCCGGCGGTACCAGCCGAGGCCGCCGCGGAAGAAGCCGGACGCGCTGCTAGTGCCGCCCCGCTCGGTCGGCGCGAGCTCGATGCTCCAGTCGTGCGGGACGTCGACGGCCTGCCACGCCGCATCGTCGAAACCGGGCTCCGCGGCGTGGGCGAAGCGGCCGTCCGGGTCGGTGACCCCGTCGGGGTTGGCCAGTGCGAACCGCCAGCCGGTGCCGAGGTCGGTGCTCCGCCCGGTGATCGCGAGGTCCGGCCGGGTCAGCGCCTCGGCGGCCCTGGCGACCGGCGCGAACGCGGAGGTGACGACGGCGGCACCGGCCCCGCCCAGCACCAGGCGTCGGCTCGGTCGCGGCGAGTTCGGCATGGGAGAGTCCCTTCCGGCGGCAGCACTGACGGGCGGAAAGCACTATCGCACAAGGGTTTCCGATCGATCAAAGGCTTCGATCATTTCGACCTCAGCACGTCCGCCGGACGTACCCGGCCGCGCCTTCGGGAACCACGTCCCGGTCGCGGCGGACGATGCTGAGCGAGCCGCCCCAGCGCGTGCAGGAGGTCGAGAGGCCCTCGTCGGTGTACTCGATCACGACGACGTGGTCGCCGAACGCGGCCGTGTACTCGTCGCAGTTCTCCTGCTCGCCGCATTCTTCGGCCACGGCGAAGTCGAGCCCGTTCTCCTGGCGCCGCCCCGCCAGCTCGGAGGTGTTCTTCTGCGCAATGGCCAGGCCCTTTTCGTGCGCGTGCGCGGACAGCAGGCGCACGAAGGCCTGGGCGGCGACGTCGGAGAGGAGGCTGTGCGAGCGCGTGTAGCTGTCGTAGTTGTCGGGCTCGATCGCCTGGAAGCCCTTGGCCGCGCACTCGTCGGTCCAGGCGTTCACCTTCGCCGCGGCGCGCTCGCGCTTGTCCGGCGTGCGCAGGTCGAGCAGCGCCTCGTGCCAGTCCTCGTCGATCACCGGCTCGCCGTTCGCGTCCCGGAGCACCAGGTCGCCCCACTCCCCCTCGGCACCCGGCTGGGCCTGGAAAGCGTTGACGTAGCAGATGTTGTAGCGCCCGGCGGCCGGCGCGGCGCCGTGGTCGCGGCTGACGACCTCGACGCCGGACGGCGGGGGGTAGGCGCCGCCGAGCTGGTAGTCAAAGCCCGCCTTCACCGGCGGCAGCCGCACGGCGGACGGCGGCGCCGGGGTGACCGCGGCCGGCTGTCCGGCGGGCGAACAAGCGGTGACGGCCGCGGTCACGCTCAGCGCGACGAAGAAGGATTTCACCACCGCAACTCTAGGAGCCGCTCGCTTCCGCTCCGGCGGGTGTCGCCCGACCGGGGTGTTGTCCACAGTGGACAACTGGTCAGCGGCCTCGGGACCAGGCGCCGGCGTCGGTGGTGTACCGGACGAGCAGCCGCGCGAACTGGACGCGGTCTTCCGCCGGCCAGCCGGCCGTGATGGCTTCGAACACTTCGCGCTGCTCGGCGGCGAAGCGGTCTCGCTCCGCTTCGCCGCGTTCGGTGAGCTCCAGCACGGTGCGGCGGCCGTCGGCCTGGGAAGCCGCGCGCCGCACCAAGCCGTCGGCGATGCAGGCCGCGACCGTCCGGCTGGCCACCGGCTGGGCCACGCCCATCTCGGTGGCGAGGCCACCGACGGTCATCTCGCCGGGGGCCTCGGCGACGACGTTCAGCACCAGGTTGCGGGAGAGGTCGCGGCCCGAGGCCGGGACGCGCCGGCGCAGCCGGGACAGCGCCGGGCCGATCCGGTCCAGCAGCAGGTCATCGGCGGAACGCGCGGTGCTCACCCTCGGATCGTAGTACCCCCGGCATTTGCATGCCAAGAGCTAATTGCATAGCATTGGGTATGTAACTGCGAACGAGGAAGCGAGGCCACCATGGCCACCACCGCCATCACCGGAGCCCAGGTCTTCGACGGCGAGAAGACGCTGGGAGTGCGGACCGTCGTCGTCGACGGCCGGAAGATCCGCCAGGTCGGCGGCGAAGTGCCCGAGGGCGCCGAGGTCGTCGACGGCCGGGGCGCAACCCTGCTGCCCGGGCTGATCGACGCGCACGTCCACTCCGCGCCCGGCTCCCAGGCGCTGGCCCTGCGGTTCGGCGTCACCACCGAGCTGGAGATGCAGGGCCTGAACACCCGCGAAAACCGGGCACACCTCACCGAGGACGACACGGTGGCCGACATCCGGTCGTCCGGCTTCGCCATCACCCCGCCCGGCGGGCACCCCAGCGAGCTGATGCCGGAAGGCTTCCGCCCGGCCGGCGACCTGCCCCCGGTCATGCCGCTGATGCCGTTTTCGACGACGCCGGAGCAGGCCGCCGCGTTCGTCCCGCAGCTGCTCGCGCGGGGCTCGGACTACATCAAGTTCATGATCGACGACGGCAGCGTCGAAGGGCACCCCGGGCTGCCGATGCTCGACCAGGCCACGCTCGACGCCGGCGTCGCGGAGGCCAAGAAGTACGGCGCCCTCACGGTGGCCCACACGCTGACCCTCGACGCCACCCGGATGGCCGCCGAAGCCGGCATCGACGGCGTCGTCCACTTGTTCATGGACCGGCCGCACACCGCGGAGATCGTGGACCTGGTGGCCGAAGCGGGGATGTTCGTCGTGCCGTGCGTCTGCCTCGACGCGTCGATGATGGGCATCACGGGCGCCGAGCTCGCCGACGACCCGCGGGTGGCGCGCCGCCTCGACGGTAAGTGGGACGAGACCCTGCGGTCGAGCTACGACCGCTACCCGCAGGGGAAGCTCGAGGACGTGCTGGCGTCGGTCCGGGCCCTGGCCGACGCGGGCGTGGACATCCTGGCGGGCACCGACGCGTCCATGGCGGAGACCTTCTTCGGCGGCCTGGCCCACGGCGCCAGCCTGCACCAGGAACTCCAGTACCTGGTGGCGGCGGGCCTGACCCCGGCCCAGGC
This sequence comes from Amycolatopsis sp. NPDC049159, assembly GCF_040648295.1. Classification (NCBI taxonomy): domain Bacteria; kingdom Bacillati; phylum Actinomycetota; class Actinomycetes; order Pseudonocardiales; family Pseudonocardiaceae; genus Amycolatopsis; species Amycolatopsis sp. NPDC049159. The sequence continues at coordinate 37,753 of NZ_JBEZDL010000041.1, read as the reverse complement.
CCTGCGCGCCGCGACGGCGACCACGGCCCGCCGCTTCGGCCTGGCCGACCGCGGCCGCATCGCGGAAGGGCTCCGCGCCGATTTGCTCCTGGTCGACGGCGACCCGACGTCGACGATCGGCGACACGCTCAACACACGCGCGATCTGGCGGCGGGGCAGCCGGTTGAAGGAGGCGTGACGGCTGGCGCGGTCGGCAGCCGCGGTGATGGGTCACCGCCCGCGGCTGCGCCGGGCCAGGTGCTGGTCACGGCCAGCGCCCCGGCACCGGCGAGGGCCGCAGGCGCCGATGTCCGGCCGCGTTGCGCCAGCGCGGTCAGCGCCCGCCGCTGCGCCGGGCCAGGTGCTGGTTACGGCCCAGCGCCCCGGCACCGGCGGGGACCGCGGTTGACTGCCAGGCGATGCTCAGCCGCGGCCAGCAGCCGCGGTGCTAGGCCACTGCCCGCGGCTGCACGGGGCCAGGTGCTGGTCACGGCCAGCGCCCCGGCACCGGCGGGGACCGCGGTTGACTGCCAGGCGATGCTCAGCCGCGGCCAGCGCCCGCGGTGCTAGGCCACTGCCCGCGGCTGCACGGGGCCAGGTGCTGGTCACGGCCGGCGCCCCGGCACCGGCGGGGACCGCGGTTGACTGCCAGGCGATGCTCGGCCGCGGCCAGCAGCCGCGGTGGTAGGCCACTGCCCGCGGCTGCACGGGGTCAGGTGCCGGTCACGGCCGGCGCCCCGGCACCGGCGAGGGCCGCGGTTGGCCGCCAGGTGATGCTCGGCCGCGGTCAGCGCCCGCGGTGCTAGGCCACTGCCCGCGGCTGCACGGGGCCAGGTGCTGGTCGCAGCCAACGTGCCGTCGGCGAGGACCGCGGGCCGCAATGCCCAGCCGCGTGACGCCAGCGCCGTCAGCAACCGCGGTCGCAGGCCACCGCCCGCGGCTGCACCGGGCCAGGTGCCGGTCACGGCCGGCGCCCCGCCACCGGCGAGGCCGCGGTTGGCCGCCAGGCCATGCTCGGGCGCGGTGATAGGCCACCGCCTGCCGTTGCGCCGGGCCAGGTGCTGGTCGCAACCAACGTCCCGCGCCACCGGCGAGAGCACGGCGCGCGGCCAGGTGACGCCAGCGCCCGCGGCCCCGCCGAGCCAGGTGCTGGTCGCAGCCAACGTGCCGTCGCCGGCAAGGGCCGCGGGCCCAGCAGGTGAAGCCAGCGCCGTCAGCAGCCGCGGTGGTACGCCACTGCCCGCGGCTGCGTCGTGCCCGGCAACCTGATCGTCGCGGCCAGCGTCCCGTCGTCGGTGAGCCCCGCCGGTTGCGGTGCCGCGTTGAAGTCGGCGTTGCCGGCCAGGTCCGCAGCCGGTTCGCCGTTCTCCCAGATGCGGAGTTCGTAGTTCTCGGGACCGAAGGTGTGGGCCACGCCCGCCATCGTCGTGCCGGCGTCGAGGAACAGGGTCTCGGCCGCTTCGGTGGTCGTGTGCACCACGTTCCCGTCCAGGTCCGCCTCGATGGCGACCATCGTCGACTCGGGCGTGAAGACCGAAGCGGCGATGCGGCCGCCGTCGAAGGCCTCGAGGTAGACCGCGCCGCCCGGGTACAGCGGGGGCAGCTGCCGGTAGCCGCCGTCGGTGGCTCGGACGAACACCTCGCCCGAGCGCTCGCCGATGTCGGTGTAGAGCAGGACGCGGCCCTGCTCGTCGACGTCGACCGGGTAGGTGTCGTACAGGTGCTGCGGATCCGGGTTCAGCACCTCGGCGGTCCCCGGCCGCGCGGCGGCCCACAGCACCGGGTGGACGTCGCCGAACTCGCCGTAGGCGACGCCGACGACGTCCCCGCTGTTGTTGATGTGCGTGGCCTTCGCGGACCGGAACCCTCGCGGCATGGCCAGGTTCACGGTCTGGCCGCCGCGGTTGACGACGGGCTTGGCCGCCCACCACTCGCCGGTTCCGCCGTCCCCCACGACGGCTCCGGCGGAGTTGATGTCGCGCACCTCGGCCAACGGGGACATCGCCTCGACCTGGGCACCGTGCCACCGCACGGCCGAGTACGCGTTGGGGCCGCGCAGCGAACCGACGAACCAGCCGCCTTCCGCCGCCGCGTAGACCTCACTGCCGGTATACGGCGCCGGCATGGCCAGCGGCGTCATCGCCCAGGTGCAGCCCGCCGCCACCGCGGGCCGCGCGCCGGGCACGAGGGCGGCGCCGAGCACCGCTACGAGCACGAGAGTTCGCTTGAGCATGGTTCCCCCCGGAAGTCGGCCGTCTCCCCCACCACGCCCGGTGGCCCCGGGGAGTTTGTGCGACGGCCGCGCCACCACCCGAACGGCGCAACGAACCGGCGTCACAGGTCCAGGGCACCCACGAACAACGCGGCCACGGCGGCGCGGTGCTCCGGGGTGTCCCGCCAGCGCAGGCGGCGCCCGGCCTCGACCACCACGCCGAACCCGGCGTGCACCAGCACCCGCGCCTGGCGGGCGTCGAGGTCCGGGCGGGCCTGGCGCAGGTGCTGCTCCCAGACGGCGATGTGCTCGCGCTGCGCGGCCACCAGCGGACGGCGCAAAGCGGCGGGCAGGCCGACGATCTCGGCGTCGGCCACGCTGGTGAGGGCGTGGTGCTCGAAGCTGTAGGCCACGTAGGTCGCCGTCAGCGCGAGCAGGGCGTCGGGCGCGCCGCGCAGGTTGTGTTCGACCGCCTGGGCCAGCAGGCCGGCCGCCTGCAGGCAGGCCGCCGCCAGGATGTCGGCCTTGCCGGGGAAGTACCGGTACAGCCCCGAAGGCACCAGTCCCACGGCTTCGGCGATCATGCCGTTGGTGACCGCGGCGAACCCGGCCCGTTCGAACAGCGGGACGGCGGCCGCGAGGATTTCCGAACGCCGGGTGCGCGGCTGGGGCGCGGCGGGCAGTTCGACGAGGGGCGCGCCCGCGAGCGCCTGCCGGGTGTCGGTCGCGGCCACCCGCAGCGCGGAAGCCAGCAGGAGGTCTTCGACGCGCCGGCGGCCGATCGTGTTGTGGTGCATCGTGATGGACCCGATCGCGCCCAGCGCCGCCACCGCACGCAGGTGCTCGTCGGGCGCCGGGTGCTCACGCCGGACCACGTCCGCCACCCGGCCGACGACGTGCGCGAACTTCGCCTTGAGCACGCGGCGGTCTTCGCGCTCGAGGTAGCGGGCCTCCCACCGGTACACGCCGCCGGCCCCGCGGTGGGCGACGGTGACTCGCGTGACGGCGGCCAGGACGTCGGCGAGAGCGCCGTCCGACGGCACCTCCGCGAGCGCCGCGACGAGCCGGTCCACCATGACGTTCGCGCACTCGGCGAACAGCGCGTACTTGTTCGGGAAGTGCCGGTAGAGGGCGGCCGCGGTGATGCCGACGGCGGCCGCGATCTCCTCCATGGACGCCGAGTGGTAGCCGCGCTCGCTGAACACGGTGGCCGCGGCCCCGACGATGAGCTGCTTGCGGTTGCGCGGCCGCGCCGCCGCGGCCGGGCCGGCCGTCACCGCGGCCGCCGGGCGGGGGTGCGCGGGAGCGGGGCCATGCGTGCCAGTCAACCACGAACCGGACCGGGTGCCGGGCGACGGACCGATTCAGGCCGGCCCGGCTCTTGCCGACCGCCGACCCGCCTCGCTATGTTAATGGAGAATCTCTCCCTGAACGCGTGGCGCGACTCGTCGATTGTCGAAGCTTTGCCCAGGTACTGCCTACCGAGGAAGCTAGGTAAGTAAATGAGTAATCTCAGCCGGAGGAACGTTCTTTCGCTCGGTGTCGCACTCGGGCTGGTGAGCGCGGCGAGCGCCGTCCCGGCCTGGGCGTCGACGGGTGGCGCCCAAGCCGCGGGCACGGATCCGTGGTGGGCGTGGGACGACGAGGTCGACCGCCTCATGGCGGGCATCCTCGACACCGGCCAGGTGCCCGCGGTCAACGCCGCCCTGCGGCCGTGGGTGAACAACGGCGACGCGCTGCCGACCGGCCTGCCCGCCGGCCTCGCCACCCACCTCCAGCAGGCCAACCGGCTGCCGTCCTGGGCCGACGCGGCCAAGCTGCGCCGCGCCGCGGACTTCAACCGGCGCAAGGACACCTACCTGTTCATGCTCTACGGCCTGGGCAGCGGCATCATGAGCACGGTGATCCCGCGGGAGGCCAAGTCGGTCTACTGGTCCGCGGGCGGGGCGAACATGCAGGACCGCGCAGCGAAGACGTTCACCTTCGGCTACGACCTGAGCGACCTCAACGCGTTCCAGCCGACGGGCCAGTTCGTGGTCACGGCCAACAAGACGCGCCTGGTGCACGCCGCCGTGCGCCACCTGCTGCCGCAGTCGGCGCACTGGCGCGCGGTCGCCGACGAGCAGATCCCGATCAGCAACGGCGACATCCTGGTGACCTTCCACAGCCTCGGCACCTACGTGCACCGCAAGCTGCTCGAATGGCGCGTGCCGATGTCGGCGGCGGACGAGGAGGCCTTCCTGCACCAGTGGCAGGTCGCCATCCACCTGCTCGGCGTCCGCGACGAGTTCATCCCCAAGACGTGGGCCGAGGCCGACGCGCAGTCGACGCGGGTGCTCACCCCGCTCCTGGCCCCGACGACGGAGGGCAAGGAGCTGGCGCAGGACCTGCTCGGCCTGACGGCGCAGATCGACCTGGGCGTCACCCGTGGCTTCTTGAACGAATTCGTCCGCTACGTCCTCAGCGACGCGGTCGGCGACTGGCTCGGCCTCCCCCGCGACTACGCGGCGGCCGCCCTGGTCCGCACCGGCTGGCCGGCGTACATCGCGTTCCGCGAGGGCCTGCTCCCCATCGCCCCGGCGGGGTTCTACCTGTTCGACCAGTTCATCCGGGCGATCGCGATGCTGTTCCTGAACAAGGCCAATTCACCTACGACGACGCCGATCACGATCCCGTCGGGCAACCGGCCGGGCGCCTGAGCCCGAGGCCTGGTCACCACCGAAGCGACCGCTTAGTATGGTGACCGACCCCGAGGAGGCGGCCTTGTCCACTGTGGATGGTGTCCGGTACGCGGCGGACGGCGCGGTCGCGACGCTCACGTTCGACAAACCCGAGCGCAGCAACGCGATGGACGTCCCGATGCAGGTCCGCTACGGCGCCCTGCTGCGGCAGGCCGACGCGGACGCCGCCGTCCGCGCGGTCGTCGTCACCGGGGCGGGCAAGGCGTTCTGCCCCGGCGCCGACCTGGGGTTGCTGGACGACATCGCCGCCGCTCCCCCGGCCGGCGGCGGCGGGCACGAGAACTTCCGGGACGTCCTCGCCGCGTCGTCGGTCGGGGTGCCGGTGGTCGCCGCGATCAACGGCGGCTGCGCCGGCCTGGGGTTCGTCATCGCCTGCTCGGCGGACGTCCGTTTCGCCGCCGCCGGAGCGAAGTTCACCACGGCGTTCGCCCGGCGCGGGCTGATCGCCGAGTACGGCGTCGCGAAGCTGCTGCCGGAGCTCGTCGGCCAGGGCCGGGCCCGCGACCTGCTGCTTTCGGGCCGCACGTTCACCGCGGAGCAGGCGCTGGACTACGGCCTGGTCCAGGAGGTAGTCCCGGCCGAGGAGCTCCCGCTGCGCGCGCACGCCTACGCGACCGAGCTGGCGACCTACAGCGCGCCCCGCTCGATGGCCGTGATGAAGCGGCAGTTCGAGCGGGAGGCTTCCCTGACGCTCGAGGAGGCCGCGCGCGAAGCCACGGCGCTGATGATCGAGTCGTTCGGGCGGCCCGAGCTGGCCGAGGGGCTGGCCAGCTGGAACGAGCGCCGTACCCCGAAGTTCCCGGACCACCCGGCCTCGTGACCGGCGCTCGGGCCACGGGGAACCCGCGGGCGACAGTTCGAAACCTCCCGCTCTTCCTGCTGCCGCCCTCGCGGCCGGACCGATGAGTTTCCGCGGCCCATCCGGTCAGTACTCCCGTCCGGCACCACGACGGAAGCAGGTCCCATGGCCAAGCTGCTCTACGCCTTCAGCACCTCCCTCGACGGGTTCATCGCCGGCCCGGGTGGGGACATGTCCTGGCTGACGCCCCACCTCGGGCCCGATGCCACCGTCGACGAGCTCATCCCGCGGATCGGTGCCCTGCTCGTCGGGCGCCGGACCTACGGCGGTGACGACCCGCACCGCGGCACCGAGGGCGAGGGCAAGGCGTTCGGCGGGGGCTGGGACGGGCCGCAGTTCGTGCTCACCCACCGGCCCGCGGACCCGGCGCCCGGGGTCACCTTCGTCGGTGACCTGCACGAAGCCGTCGCCAAGGCCAAGGACGCCGCCGGGGACCAGTACGTCAACGTCCTCGGGGCCGACGTCGCCCGGCAGTGCCTCGAAGCCGGGCTGCTGGACGAGATCCTCGCCCTGCCCGTCCCGGTGCTCCTCGGCGACGGCGTCCGGATGTTCGACCGGCCCGGCGGCGAGCCGGTCGCGCTCGAACTGCTCCGGCCGCACTGGTACCGCGTCCGCTAGGGCCGCATCCCGAACGACGGCGGGCCCGCCAGCCTCGGCAGCACCGCGTACGCGTCGCCGATCCAGTCGCACAGGCGGGCCCGGGTTTCGCGCGGGTCGATGACGTCCTCGACCGAGAAGTGCTCGGCCGTCCGGAACGGCGACCGCACCGCGTCCAGGCGTGCGCGGATCTCCTCGATCCGCGCCGCCCGGTCGTCGGCCGCGTCCAGTTCCGCGCGGTAGGCCGCCTCGATGCCGCCTTCGACCGGCAACGATCCCCAGTCGCCCGAGGGCCAGGCCCAGCGGCGGACCAGGCGGTGGCGGTTGACCTGGCCCGCGCCACCGACGCCGAACACGCGCCGGACGATCACCTCGGCCATCGGCACCCGTGCCTGGTAGACCGCCGTCACCGCGCGGGCGCCGTGGCGGATCGCCCCGGCGCGCTCGGCCGCCGCGCCGATCACCATGCCCGCCTGGTCGGTCAGCGACACCAGCGGGAGGTGGAAAGTCTCGCAGAGGTCGACCAGCCGGGTCATGACGTCGGCACCCTCGGGGGTCAGCGTCGCGCCGCGGTACGGGTCGGTGGCCAGGACGCCGACCGGGTGCCCCTTCAGCCGCGCCAATCCCGCGTACGCCGAGCCGCCCGACACCGCGTAGTCGAACACCGAGCCCGCGTCGAAGACGCCGTCCAGCAACGGCCGCAAGCGGTAGGGCTGACGCCGGTTGCGCGGCACCAGCGAAAGCAGCCCCTCGTCGGCACGGTCCACCGGGTCCGATGTGGACGTCACCGGCGGCAGGGAGTCCACAGAGGACGGCAAGTACGACAGGAACTGTTTCGCCACCGAGAAAGCTTCGGCTTCGGACGCCACGATCCGGTCGACCGCGCCGCTGCGCCGGTGGACGTCGGCGCCGCCGAGCTCCTCCTTGGTGAGATCCTCCCCCGTCGCGTGCTTCACCACCGGCGGTCCGGCGACGAACAGCTGCCCGGCGCCTTCGACCAGGACGTTCAGGTGCGACATCACCGCCCGCGCGGCGCCGAGCCCGGCCACCGGGCCGAGGCAGAGCGCGATCACAGGAACCGTCGAAAGGTTGGCCACGACCCAGTCCCAGCCCGGGTTGACCGGGACGTAGGTGAAGCCGTGCTGCTCCAGCATCTTGACGCTGCCGCCGCCCCCGGTGCCCTCGATCAGCCGCACCAGCGGCAGCCGCAGCTCGTGGGCCAGGCGTTCGGCGTGGACCTGCTTCTCCATGATGGCGGCGTCGGCGGCGCCCCCGCGGACGGTGAAGTCGTCGCCGCCGAGCGCCACCCGCCTGCCGTCGAGCCGGGCGGTGCCGATGACGAAGTTGGCCGGGGTGAACGACTCCAGCGTTCCGTCCACATAGGACGCCGTGCCGGCCAGCGCGCCGATCTCGTCGAAGCTGCCGGGGTCGGCGAGCGCCGCGATCCGCTCGCGGACCGTCGAGCGCCCGGCGGCGTGCTGGCGGGCCACCTTCTCCGGCCCGCCCATGCGCTCGGCCAGCTCGCGCCGCCGGGCCAGCTCGTCGACCTCCGGCTGCCAGCTCATTCCGCCTCGAGCGCCGCTTCGACCTTGCGCTGCAGCTTGTTCATCCCGCCGAGCCAGCGGTCGGTCTGCGTCGCGCGCGCCGCGTAGTAGTCCGCGACCTCCGGGTGCGGCAGGACCAGGAACTGCTTCGACTCCATCGCCGCGAACAGCGCGTCCGCGACCTGCTCGGGTTCGATCGCCGACGCGCCCATCAGCAGCTGACCGGCGGTGCCGGTGCTCTCCAGCATCGCCGTGCGCACGCCCTGCGGGCAGATGGCCTGCACGGTGATCCCGCGGTGCCGGTAGGTCGCCGACAGGTACTCGGCGAACGCGAGCGCGCCGTGCTTGGTCACCGAGTACGGCGCCGAGCCGAGGCTGGTCAGCAGGCCGGCGGCGGACACGGTCGCAATGAAGTGCCCCTCGCCGCGTTCGAGCCACGCGGGCAGCAGCTGGTTGGCCGCGCGCACGTGCGCCATGACGTTGACGTCCCAGGTGCGCGCCCAGACCTCCTCGGGGCTTTCCGCGCCGCCGAAGGGCGCGATGCCCGCGTTGGCGCAGTAGACGTCGATCTCGCCGAGCGTCTCGCGGGCGCTCTCGATCAGCTTCGCGACACCGTCGACGCTCGCGACGTCGCCGGCGAACGCCGTGCCGCCGACCTCCTTCGCGATCTCGGCGGCCTTGTCCCCGTCGAGGTCGGCCACGACGACCTGGGCGCCGCCGGCGGCGAAGCGGCGGGCCAGCGCGGCACCGATGCCGCCGCCACCGCCGGTGACGACGACGCCGGTCACAGGCCACCGCCCAGGGTCACGCCGCCGTCGAGGACCATCGTCTGGCCGGTGATCCAGCCCGCGTCGTCGGACAGCAGGAAGGCGACCGCGCCCGCGATGTCGGCCGGCACGCCGAGCCGCTTCATCGGGTAGGCCGAGGCGACCTCCTCTTCGCGGCCCTCGTAGAGCGCGGTCGCGAACTTCGTCTTGACCACGGCCGGGGCGACGGCGTTGACGCGGATCTTCGGGCCCAGCTCGGCGCCGAGCTCGACGGTCAGCCGGATCAGGGCGGCCTTGCTGACGCCGTACATGCCGATGCCCGGCGAAGCGCCGAGGCCGGCGACGGACGCGACGTTGACGACGGCACCGCCGTGCTCGCCCATCCACGCGTCGCGGGCGCGCTTGGTCCAGCCCAGCGGCGCGAGCACGTTGACGCCGAGGATCTTGGCCGCGGCTGCGGGGTCGATGTCCAGGGTCGGCCCGTAGACCGGGTTGATGCCGGTGTTGTTGACCAGGTAGTCGAGCCGGCCGAAGGTCTCGATCGTCTTGGCGACGGCCTCGTCCTGGTGGTCGGTGTCGTCGGACTTGCCGGGCACGAACATGGCGACGTCCGGGCCGCCGAGGGAGTTCACGGCCTCTTCGAGGGCCTCCGGCTTGCGCGCGGTGATGCACACCTTGGCGCCGCGTTCGACGAGCGTCTTCGCGATCCCGAGGCCGATGCCCCGGCTGGCCCCGGTGACGATCGCGACGCGATCCTTGAACGAGTTCACGGCAGTGTGTCTCCTTCGTGTGGTGCCCGGCACATACCAAGCAGTCGGTCAGTGGCCCATTATGCGCGATGAGGGCATCGCGCACACCCTGCCCGGAATGTGACCTTCCCCCGCTACCTTCCCCCGGAACGAGACTTCGAGGGGGCCCCGGTGCGCAAGTTCGCCCTGACCATCGCCGTGGCGGCACTGGCGTCGGCCGCCTGCGACCCGGCCCCGGTGCCGCCGCCGGCCCCGGCCGCGCTCGCACCCCCGGCCACCGACGTCGCCGGCCTGGTGCGGACGGCCTGGACGGGGATCGGCCGCGGGCCGTCCGCCGGCTTCACGACGACCGCCGTGCTCGGCCCCGACACCAAGGAGCTCACCGGGTCGCTGCGCATCGACGGCGGGGCGACGTCCCTGTCGCTGGTCCTCGACGGCAGCGAGACGCGGGTGATCGGCAAGCGGACCTTCACGCGGGCGCCGCGGGAGGCGGTCCCCGGCAAGCCGTGGGTCGGCACCGACCCCGACAGCGCCGACCCGGTCGCGCAGGCGCTCGGCGCCGGGGTCCCGGTGGTCGTCAAGCTGCCGGACCTCGGCCGGGCGCTGACCGAGATCGAACGGACCGGCCGCATCGTCTCGGCCGGGCAGACCAAGCTCGCCGACGTGCCGGTCAACCACTACCGGCTCGAGCTCGACCCGGCGAAGGCGCCGGAGCTGTTCCCCGAGCTCGCACCCCGGCCGGGTGCGGCCAAGCTGCCCGCCGAGCTGTGGCTCGACGCGGGGTCCCGGCCGGTCCGGTTCGCCGTCGACTTCGCCGGCGGCCCGACGCCGGTCAAGGGCACCACCGACTACCGCGACTGGGGCAAGCCGGTCGACATCCCGGTCCCGCCCGCCGACCAGGTCGTCGACGAGGCGGAGCTGCTGAAGAAGATGGGGCGGTGACGCGGTCCACCGCACGCGCGGCACCAGCTCGCCGGCCGCGGCGGCCGTGACTGTCGGAGGGCACCGCGGCCGCGCGCTCGAACCCGCCGCCGGGCAGCGGCGCGACGAGGGCGGCGGCGGTCGTGACGACCTCGGCGTACCCGCGCCGAGCGCGCGGATCCGGCCGCGACCTCGATGCCGGGGACGAAGGGCAGCGGGACGCCCACGAGGCCCTGCCGGTAGCGGACTTCGGCGAAGTTCGCGCCGGCGTGCGTGACGTCGATGGAGACCTCGCCGGGGCCGGGTTCGGGGGTGGGCACGGTGGCGAGCCGCAGCACCCCGGGTCGGGCAGGACCAGTCAGCGCGGCACCAGCGCCCGGACCGCGTCGATCAGCTCCGGGCCGTCCAGCAGGGCCGGGTCGTTGTGGTCGGCGCCGGGGATCTCCACCACCCGCGCCGCCGCCGCGGCCGCCACCGCGCGGCTCTGCGAAGGCGGGACGATCGAGTCCGCGCCGCCCAGGACCACCGTCGTCGGCACCCGCACGCGGGCGACCTGCTCCTCGACCGGGAACCGGTCGCGCAGCAGCAGGCGCACGGGCAGGTACGGGTAGACCTCGGCGCCCACCGCCGCGAGGTCGGTGAACGGCGAACGCAGGAGCAGTCCGGCCGGCGGGTGCGCGGTGGCCAGCTCGGTCACGACGGCGCACCCGAGGCTCTCGCCGAGGTACAGCAGGCGCTCCGGCGGGACTCGCCGCTCCTCGGTCAGGAACCGGTGCGCCGCGCGGACGTCGAGCGCCAGGCCGGCTTCGCTCGGGTCGCCCGGATTGCCGCCGTAGCCGCGGTAGTCGACCAGGAGCACCGCCAGCCCCGCCTCCACCAGCTTCGCCGCCAGCGGGGCGCGCCCGGCCCGGTTGCCGCCGTTGCCGCCGGCCACCAGCACGGTCGCCGACGGCTCGCGCGGCCGGACGAACCAGGCACCCAGCTCGAGGCCGTCGCCGGTGCGGAGCCGGACGTCCTCGGCGCCGGGCAGCACGCTCGCGGCGGCCGGCACCGGCGTGGTGTCCGGCAGGTAGACCAGCCGCCGCTGGAAGACCCAGACCAGCCCCAGCACGAGCACCACGACCAGCGCGGCCGCCGACAGCACCCGGACGATCACGGTCCCGGTCAAGCGCCACCTCCTCCCGGGCGAGTATGCGGGTTTTGCCGGGCTTTAGCCGCCGTCGGGCAAGATCGACCGAGCCAGACGGCCGGAGCCTGGGGGCTGGGGTCCGGAGCGCACCGGCAGGGGGGTGCCGGTGCACGGGACCGGTCGTCTGGCACCAGGGGGCACATTTCTCGCGTCGATCGTGACGCGCGCCGCGGACTTGGGGGTCCGTGGCGCCCGCCCCTTCCGTCACCGCAGGGGAAAGAGGGGAAACATGAACCGAGCAGTGAAACGGGCGGCCGTCGTGGCGGCGCTCGCCGCCGGCGCGACGGCGCTCGCCGCGCCGTCCGCACTGGCCACCGAGCAGGGCGGCACCTCGAACACGTGCCAGAGCAGCGGTTTCTGCCAGACCGACCCGGTCTGGTTCCCGGGCGGCACCCTCTCGGTCGACGCCGACGTGCACGGCAGCGGCCCGGCGGAGTGGATCGTCCGCGGCCCGAACGGCGTCGTGTGCCGCACCGGGTTCGCCGCCGAAGCCCCGCCGTCGTCGTGGATCTGCCGCAACGTGCCGGCGCAAACGCTCGAGGCCACCGTCGGCGGACCCGCGGGCCCGTCGAACATCGGCCTCCGCTGGTGAACGAAAACCCCACAAAAGAAGGAGAAACCGCATGACGACGATCCGCTTCTTCGCCCGCTCCGTGGTGCGCAGCATCCGGACCCGCGAACTGGGCGCCGCCTGGCGCCTCTACTACGAGATCTACTGATCACCACCGCGGCCGGGGTCTCGCCGACCCCGGCCGCGGTGCTTCCCCGGGAGACCTCCGTGCGCCAGACACTCGCCGAACCGGACGCGTTCCGCACCGATCCGCTGACCGCCCTCGCGGGGTGGGCCGGGGACGGGATCGCGATCCGCCGGTTCGAACCCGGCCGGTACCTCGTGTCCGGCGCCGAACTCGTCCGCACCGCGCTGGCCGGGACGACGACGCCGTTCGAGGCCAAGGCGGCGACCTTCGGCGCCGTCGCCGGCTGGGTGCCCGGCTCCGAACGCAGCCGCCCGGTCAACGCCGCGCTGGCGCGGGAGCTGGACCGGGCCTGGCAGGCCGTCCCGCCCGATCGCATCACCGCCGAGCTGCGGCGGTCCGCCGAAGCCGGCAAGACCTGGCCGGGCGCCCTTTCCGGGTGCTACCTCAAGCTCTTCGGCGAGCAGCTCTTCCCCGGCCTGCCGGCGAAGGCACGGCAAGCCCTGCAGGACGCCCTCGCCGCGTCCGACGGGCTCGACCGGACGTCCACGACGCTGCGGCGGCTGCGGGGTCGGCTCGCGCACAGCCGCGCCGACGCCGCGCTCCACCGCTGGGCGGCCGAGCGCACCGGGCCCCTGCCGGAGGCCATGCGGGCCGCGCTCGGCTCGGCCGACGACGTCGCCCTCGCCCTGCACGGCCTGGTCGGCGCGGTCTGCCGGGCCGCGTCGATGGTGTTCGCCTGGACCGCGCTGCTGGACCGGGGCTGGCGGCCCGGCACGCCGGCGGGCACCACGCTGCCCCCGGCCGACGTCACCGAGCCCGCCGCCCACCGCGTCAGCGAAGCGCTGCGGCTGTGGCCGGTCGCCTGGCTGCTCTCGCGCAAGGTCACCGCGGCCACCGAGCTGGGCGGCGTCCCGCTGGTCCCCGGCGACCGGCTCTACCTGTGTACGTACCTGCTCCACCGGGACCCGGACGGCTGGGACGAGCCCGGCGAATACCGCCCGTCGCGCTGGGCGCGGCCGCCCGCGGGCCACAAGGCGCGTTACCTGCCCTACGGCTTCGGCGGCGCCGCCTGCGTCGGCTCGCGGTTCGTCAGCCGGGCGAGCGCGGCGGTGCTGGACTGCTGGGCCGCGCTCGACGACGTCGGCCTGCGGATCGTCGAGCCCGAGCCGGTGTTCGGCTCGCTGCTGGCCCCGCCGGTCGTGCGGCCCGTGCTCACGCGCTGAACCCGTCCCGCTACGCTCACCGGCGATGACCGGTTTGCCCGGTCCGCGGGGGTGGGGAGGACATGCTCGGCTTCGGGGTGCTCGGACCGCTGCGGGTCGAGCGGGACGGCGTGCCCGTCGCCGTCACCGGGCCCAAGGTGCGCGCGCTGCTGGCGGCGTTGCTGATGCGGCCGAACACCCCGGTGTCCCTGGACCGGCTCACCGAGCTGCTGTGGGGCGGCGCCCCGCCGGACACCGCGCGCAAGAGCATCCAGGTCCACGCGGTCCGGCTGCGGCGCGCGCTCGGCGACGGCGTCGTCGAGACGCAGCCGACCGGCTACCTGCTGCGCGTGCGGCCCGAGCAGCACGACCTGCTGCGCTTCCGCGAACTCACCGCCGCGGCGCGGACGGAGGACCGGCCGGACGCCGAACGCGACCTGCTCGCCGGCGCGCTCGCCTGCTGGCGCGGCCCGGTGCTCGCCGACGTCCCGGCCGAGGTCCTGAGCGAGGACGACCTCGCCGAACTCACCGAGGAGCGGCTGCTGGCGCAGGAGCGGTACTTCGCGGTCAGCCTGGATCTCGGCCACGCCGGCGAGATCACGACCGAGCTGGGCCGGCTGACGCGCGAACACCCGTGGCGGGAAGCGTTCTGGGTGTCCTACCTGCGGGCGCTGCACCGCTCGGGCCGGCGCGCCGACGCCCTCGAGGCCTACCGCGCGATCCACCGGCGCTTCGCCGACGAACTGGGCGTCGGCCCCGGCGACCGGCTGCGGCAGGCGCACCAGGACGTCCTCGCCGACGAGCCCGCCGTCCCGGAGTTCCGCCCCCGCCAGCTGCCCCCGGACGTCGCGACGCTGGTCGGCCGGACCGACCTGCTGTCCACTTTGGACGCCACGCTCGGCCCGGACCGCCCGCCGTCGACGCACTCGCCGATCGCGCTGGTGGTCGGCCCGGCGGGCGTGGGCAAGACGACGGCGGCGGTCCACTGGGCCCACCGCGCGGCCGCCCACTTCCCGGACGGCCAGCTCTTCGCCGACCTCCAGGGCTACGCGGACGTCCCGGCCCTGGACCGGCTGGCGGTCCTGACCCGCTTCGCGCACGCCCTCGGCGTCCGCCCGGGCGGTGTCCCGACCGACCTGGCCGACGCGGCGGCCCTGTACCGCTCGGTCCTGGCCGACCGGCGAGTCCTGATCGTGCTGGACAACGTGGCCGGCGCGGAGCAGGTCCGCGCCCTGCTCCCGGCCGCCCCGGGCTGCGCGGTCCTGATCACGAGCCGAGACCGCCTCGGCGGCTTGGCGGCCACGGTCGACACCCGGTTGCTGGAGCTGGCCGAGCTACCTGCGGACGAGTCGCTCGCGTTGCTGGCGTCGGTGGCGGGCGAGGGGCGGGTGGCGGCGGAGGAGGACGCGGCCCGCGAACTGGTGCGGTTGTGCGCGGGGCTGCCGCTGGCGTTGCGGATCGCGGGCGCGAACCTGGCCCTGTGGCCGGACCGTTCGGTGCGCGGGTACCTCGCGGAGCTGGCGGCCCCCGACGGGGAGCGGTCCGGCCCCGGGCCGGATCTCGTCGCCCGCTTGGCCGTACCCGGTGCCGAACAGCTCGGGGTCCGCCGGGCCTTCGACCTCTCCTTCGACACCCTCTCCCCCGCCGCCGCCCGGTTCTTCCGGCTCCTCGGCCTGCTCCCCGGAGCCGACATCGACCTCGCCGGCGCCGCCGCGCTGGCCGGGCTGCCCGGCACCGCCGGCCTCCTGCGCGAACTGGCCACGAGCCACCTGATCCAGCCCCGCGGCGACGGCCGTTTCGGCCTCCACGACCTCCTCCGCGCCTACGCCGCCGGCCGTGCCCGCGACGACCTGTCGCCCGCCGATCGCACCACCGCGAGGAACCGGCTCTTCGAGCACTACCTCCGGGCCGCCGCGAGTGCCGCCACCGCGCTCTACCCCGACCTGCAGCGGCTGCCCGACGCGCCCGAGCCCGACGAAGCCGTCGAGCCCGCCGAGGCGCGCCGGTGGTTGCTGGCCGAGCACGGGAACATCCTGGCCGCCATCCGGTGGTGCGCGCGGCACGAGCCGGGGCCGTTCGCCTGGCGGGCCGCCGACCTCCTGCGCGGGTTCTTCCACTCGCACCGGCTTGACGCCGAATGGCAGGCCGCCGCGACCGCCGGGCTCGCCGCCGCACGGTCGGCCGCGGACGAACGCGCCACCGGGGCGATGCGGCACAGTCTCGGCGCGCTCGCCTGGAGCCGCGGCGATCTCGAGGCCGCGCTGGGCGAACTCGAAGCCGCGCAGGACTCCTACCGGGCCGCCGGTGCCCTCGACGGCGCCGACTCCGTCCTGCACGCCCTCGGCGTCGTGCACCTGGACCTGGGCCGGCTCGACCGGGCGATCGAGCACTTCACGGCCGCCCTCGACGGCACGCTCCGGCGCGGCACCTCGATCCGCGCCGCGAACGGGCTGATCAACCTCGGCGCGGTGCTCATCGAACACGGCCGTCTCGCCGAGGGCGTCGAACACAACGAACGGGCGCTCGACCTCTGCCGCCGGCTCGGCTCGCCGCACGCGGCCGCGATCGCGCTGTGCAACCTCGGGTACGGCTACCGCGTCTCGGGCGACTTCCCCCGCGCGCTGGCCGTGCTCACCGAAGCACTGGAAGCGTTGCGGGAACTGGGATCCCGCGACGACGAAGCCGACGCGCTCGTGCGGCTCGCGGCCGTGCACCGGGTCACCGGCGACCTCGACCGGGCGTGGCCCGCCGCGCGGCTCGCCGTGTCGGTGGCGCGCGAGGCGGGCAACCAGCGGTTCGAAGTGGACGCGCTCGCCACGCTCGGCGACCTCCACCGCCAGACCGGCGACGCGGCGGCGGCACTGGCCGACTACTCGGACGCCCACCGGCTGGCGGAAAAGATCGGCTACCTGCGCGGCCTGATCGGTACCCGGATCGGTCTGTCCACTGTAGACGCCGACCCGGCCCGGCACGCCGGAACCGCGTTGCGCGACGCCGAACGAGGCGGCTTCCGGCTCCTCGCCGACCAGGCCAGGACCAGCCTGGCGAACCTCTCGATGGACCGGCCGGCGGAAGCGGAAACCCTGGCCGCACAAGCGGTCGACGGCTTCCGCGCCACCGGGCACCGGCTGGGCGAAGCGTACGCGCTGGTGGTGCTCGGCAAGGCCCGCGCGCGGCTCGGCGACCCCGCCGCGGCGCGCGACTGCTGGCTGGCGGCCGAGACGTCCCTCTCCGCCATCGGCGCGGAACCGGCGCTGGCCGCCGTGCGGGGTCTGCTGTCCCGCTGAAAACGATTCGACGGCCCGGCCCGGCGCTGACACAGTGGCGTTCCATGATCACCGAGCTGACCGTCGAAGACCTGCGGCTCATGCAGGGCCTGGCGCAGCGGGTCACCGCCGCCCGCCCGGAGCTGGTCAACGGCGACGCCGCCTACGGCGAACTGGCGTGGAACTGGGGCAAGGACCACGCCGCCTTCGGCGCGAGCTGGCGCCGGGAGCTGTGGTTCGACGGCGGCGACCTGGTGGCGTGGGCCTGGGCGCGCCTGCCCCACCGGGTGCGGCGCGGCGACGGCACGGTCAAGGACGTCACCGGCGCTTCGCTGGCGCACCAGGTCCACCCCGGCCACGCCGGGCTCGTGGACGAGGTGATCGCCTGGTACGAAGCCACGGCGGGCGAGGTCGACCGCTCGGCGCTGCCGGGCGTCGCCGACGAATTCGGCTTGGCGCGCTGGAAGGCGCACGGCTACGAGACCGACCCGGACGCGCTCGGCGACACCGGCTCCTGGACCCAGCTCAACGAGCGCGACCTCGGCGACGTCGCCGACCCGGTCCTGCCCGCCGGGTTCCGCTTCCGCACCGCCGCCGAGGCCGGGCCGGCCGCCGCGGTCCAGGCCCACGTCGACGCCTGGGCGCCCACGGCGTACACCGCCCAGAGCTACGAAGGCGTCCGGCACGCACCCGCGTACCGCGCCGACCTGCACCTCCTCGTCGAAGCCCCGGACGGGACGATGGCGTGCTCGGCGATCATGTGGCTCGACGAAGCCAACCGGACGGCCGAATTCGAGCCGGTCGGGACGCACCCGGGCTTCCGGCGCCGCGGCCTGGCCCGCGCGATGCTCTTGCACGGCATGCGGCTGGCGCGCGACGCCGGCGCCCGCCACATGACGGTCGCCTGCCTGGGCGCACCGGGGCACCCCGGGGCGCGTGAGCTGTATTACGGCGTCGGCTTCCGGGAGCTGTCCCGGGACGCCCCGCTCGTCAAGGCCCGGGCCTAGCGCCCGGCTCGCACCCGAAAGTGGCGGGCCCCCGTAGCGCTTTGCGCAACGATTCAGCCGAAGGCAACCTGTGCTCGAACCTCACGGCCGCCAGCCCGTTCACGCCCGCTCCCGCAGCCACGCGCGGGCGCCGGCCAGGGTCGGGTGCAGGGCGAAGGTGGTGTCCAGCTGCGTGATCTGCAGCGCGCGCAGCACCGGGCGCCGGTCGGTGACCAGCGCGAACGGCACGTCGGCGGCCGTGGTCGCCGCGACGAGCTCGGCGATGACCTGCAGGCCCGCCGAACCGCAGAAGGCGATCCCGCCGAGGTCGACGACGAGCGCCTCCGGCCGCCCGTCCAGCGCGGCGGCGGCCCGGGCGCGCAGCACCGGCGCGCTGACCAGGTCGAGGTCTCCTTCCGCCGCGACGACGACGGCTTCGGGCACGGTGCGCACGCGCACCGTCAGAGCGGGCGGGCTGTCCTCGGGCACGGGGGCGTCCTTCCTGTCGTGCCCGACCTTAGAGCGGCTGCATCGTTTTGTCATCGATTTGCCGGGTAACCACGCCTCGAGGACGACCCCGGCACACGAAAGGACACGGCCACGATGAGCACCGTCACCGAATCCGTCGACGTCGAGACCGACGTCGCCACCGCCTACAACCAGTGGACGCAGTTCGAATCCTTCCCGCGGTTCATGGAGGGCGTGGACGAGATCCGGCAGCTCGACGACACCCGCACGCACTGGAAGATCAGCGTCGGCGGGCAGACCAGGGAATTCGACGCGACGATCACCGAGCAGCACCCCGACGAGCGCGTCGCGTGGAAGTCGGACTCCGGCCCGACGCACGCCGGCGTCGTCACGTTCCACCGCCTCGACGACCGGCACACCCGCGTGACCGCGCAGCTGGACATCGACCCGGAGGGCTTCGTCGAAAACGTCGCCGACAAGCTGGGCATCCTCGACCGCCGCGTCAAGGGCGACCTGGGTCGCTTCAAGACGTTCATCGAGGACCGCGACGGCCACGAGACCGGCGCTTGGCGCGGCGACGTCGAGCGTCCCGGGAGCTGATCCCGGCCCGTGGCGCAGGCCGCCCCCGCCGTGTCCCGAACGGCGGGGGCGACCTTTGTCCTTTGTGGACAGTGTGGCTGTCGGACTTTTTCCGAATGCACCCGGCCGGAGCAGCCGGCGGGTCACACGTTCACGCTGCGTCCCCGACCGCCGGTCCCGCCGGGGAAACCCGCGTCCCGGCGCGCAGCCGTTCAGGAACCGTTCAGTTCGTGGCCGCTCCGGAAAGCGCTTTCTCTCGCCGGAACCCTTTACCCGTCCGGTGTAGGGTCTGGCGTCGAACTCGTGGGAGCGCTCCCCGACCGGCCCCGGACGAAGGAGGACAACGTGGTTCCCGGACGCAAGACCTGGTTTTCCCTGGCCGCCGCGGTACTGCTGGGCGGCGTGCTCACCGGCGTCGCCGAGGCGCACGGTTCGGCGACGGATCCGCCGTCGCGCAACTACGGCTGCTGGGCCCGCTGGGGCAGCGACTTCCAGAACCCGGCGATGGCGACGCAGGACCCGATGTGCTGGCAGGCCTGGCAGGCCGACCCGAACGCCATGTGGAACTGGAACGGGCTCTACCGCGAGGGCGTGGCGGGCAACCACCAGGGTGCGATCCCCGACGGGCAGCTCTGCAGCGGCGGCCGCACCCAGAGCCCACGGTACAACGCGCTCGACACGGTCGGCGCGTGGCAGACGGCGAAGAAGGACAACCGGTTCACGCTGACCGTCACCGACCAGGCGCACCACGGCGCGGACTACCTGCGTGTCTACGTGACCCGCCAGGGTTTCGACCCGGCGACGCAATCACTCGGCTGGGGCAACCTCGAACTGGTCGCGCAGGCCGGCCGCCTCGCCCCCGCCGGCCAGTACCAGGTCGCGGTCGACGCGGGCACCCGGACCGGACGGCACGTCGTGTACACGATCTGGCAGGCGAGCCACCTCGACCAGTCGTACTACTTCTGCAGCGACGTCGACTTCTCCGGCCGGAGGTAAGTTACGTTACATGTAATGGTCGTAATGCAAGGCGTGCCCTCGGGGTCATGGAACTGTCCTTCCCCGAAGGCCCGGCCTGCACGACCGCGGCCGAAGTGGCGGCGGCGTACTCGTCGCCGTCACTGCTGAACCATGCGATGCGGGTCTACGCCTGGGCGACGGCGCTCGGCGAGGCGCACCAGGTGGAGTTCGACGCCGAGCTCCTGTTCGTGGCGGCGATGCTCCACGACGTCGGGCTGGCCCCGGAGTTCGACAGCCACACGAGGCCGTTCGAGGTCGCCGGCGGCCACGTCGCGTGGGTGTTCGCCGCCGGCGCGGGGTGGCCGGCCGCGCGGCGGGAGCGGCTCGCCGAGGTGATCGTCCGGCACATGTGGGCGGAGGTGGACCCCGCCGAAGACCCCGAGGGCTTCCTGCTGTCGAGGGCCGCCGCGGCCGACATCGCCGGGCGCGGCGTCGCGGAGCTGCCCGGTGCCTTCCGCACCGGCGTGCTGACCCGGTACCCGCGGCTGGACCTCGTCACCGAGTTCCTCCGGTGCTTCCGCGACCAGGCCGGCCGCAAACCGGACAGCTCGGCCGCGGCCGCGATCCGCAACGACCTCGCCACCCGGATGGCGGCCAACCCACTCGAACGGGGCTGATCACATGCAGGCCATCACCGTCCGGGACCGCACGGCGGAACCCGAACTCACCAAACTACCGCACCCGCACGCGGCGGAGAACGACGTCGTCGTCCGGGTGCACGCCGCCGCGTTCACGCCCGGCGAGCTCACCTGGCCGGCCACGTGGACCGACCGCGCGGGCCGCGACCGGGCGCCGAGCGTCCCCGGCCACGAACTCTCCGGCGTGGTGACGGAACTCGGCTACGGCACGACGGGCCTGACCATCGGCCAGCGCGTGTTCGGCCTGGCCGACTGGACCCGCGACGGCACCCTCGCGGAGTACGTGGCGGTGGAAGCCCGCAACCTGGCCCCGCTCCCCGCGGACATCGACCACGTGACGGCCGCGGCGTTGCCGATCTCGGGTTTGACGGCCTGGCAGGCCCTCTTCGACCACGGCCGCCTGGAGTCCGGCCGGACGGTCCTCGTCCACGGCGCCGCGGGCAGCGTCGGATCCTTGGCGGTCCAGCTGGCACGCTCGGCGGGAGCCCGGGTGCTGGGCACGGGCCGCCCTTCGGACCGCGAGACGGTGCTCGGCCTCGGCGCGGCGGCTTTCTTCGAGCTGGACCAGCTGACGGAGGTCGACGTGGTCCTCGACGTCCTGGGCGGCGAGGTCCTCGACCGTTCGGCGGCGTTGGTGCGGGCGGGCGGGACGCTGGTGACGATCGCCGAGCCGCCCCGGATCCGCCCGGCCGACGGGCGCGCGGTCTTTTTCGTGGTGGAACCGGACCGAGCCCGGCTGACGGACTTGGCACAGCGAGTACGGGACGGCCGTCTCGAGGTGCGGGTGGGCGCGGTGCGGCCGCTCGCGGAGGTGCCGGCGGAGTTCGCCCACCGGACCCGCGGGAAGACGGTGATCAGGGTGACCGAGGAGGAGTAGCCGGCGGCTGCCCCTTCGGCCGGGCGCCGCGGTTGGCCGGGCGCCCATCCCGGGCGCGCCCCGATACCGCCGCGAAACCCGCTCCGGTGCGCCACTCGCACCGGAGCGGGTTCATTTACGCTTGTTTCGGGCGCCGCAAACGCCCACTCACATCGGCGACCGCCGTGCCGGGCTCGGGCACTCGCGCAGGTTGCCGCACACCTCCCGACCGCGCCCCAGCGACCGCCGCGCCAGGCTCGACCACTCCCGCGGAATTGCCGCGCCCTGGCCAACCCACGGTGCCGCACACCTCCCGACCGCAAACACCAGCGACCGCCGCGTCAGACTCAGCCACTCCCCAGGATTGCCGAACACCCGCAACTCGCCGCTGCCGCACACCTCCCAGCCGCAACCCCAGCGACCACCGCACCAGTCTCGCTACTCCCGCGGAGTTGCCACTCCTCGGTGCCCCACACCTCCCAGCCGCAACCCCAGCGACCACCGCACCAAGCTCAGCCACTCCCGCGGGATTGCCGCGACCCGGGCAACTCACCGGCACGCATAGCCACAAGCCCCAGCATCCGCCGCGCCAGGCTCAGCCACTCCCCAGGATTGCCGCGACCCGGCCAACTCACCGGCACCGCATAGTCACAAACCCCACCGACCGCCGCACCAGGCTCAGCCACTCCCGCAGAGCTGCCGCGCCGACCTACTCAGTCCGGCCCCGTGCCGCACCCATCCCACCGGCAAGCATTTCCCGCCTGCCCAAGGCATGCCGCTGCCCCGCGCCCCCGATCGCGGGGGTGCGGGGCAGCGGTTACCAGAACTAGTGGGCCTTGTTCTGGCCCCGCGAAACCGGCTCGCGGCCGTTCTTCGCGCTCTCCGTCGGCTTCGCCTCAGGCTTCACCTCGGGCTTCGGCGGCACCGCAGTCGGCGCCGGCGCAGGCGCCGGGGATGCCTGGGGAGCCGCCGGCTTGTCGGCCGCCGCAGGCGGAACCGAAGCCGGCTTCGGGGCGACCGGCTTCTCCGACGGCACCGCCACCGGCTTGTCGGCCGGCAGCGTGGCCGGGTCCGCGGCCTGGTCGGCCAACGGGTTCGGCCGTCGGACCTGCACCACCGCGACGATCGCGCCCGCCACCGCGGCGGCCGCCACCACCCAGGGCCAGCGGGCTCGCTTACCGCGCTCGCCGCGGGCCACGCCCTTCGCTTCCTGCAGGGCCACCGCCAAGTCACGCTTCGCCGTGGCCACCGCCTTGCGCCTGCGCCGGCCGGACTCGTTCGCCGAGCCCACCACCGCCGCTACCGCGAGGGCGGCCTTGCGGCCCGGGTCGCGCATCTTCGCCGCACGGGCCAGTACCTCGTCGCGGGCGGCCGTGGAGTTGGACAGCACGTCGCGGCGGGACGACCGCGTGCTCTTGTCCAGGTCCTTGGTCGCCGCGCGGCCGACCTTGGCCAGCTCGTCCTTGCTTTCGGCCAGTTTCCGGTCGGTGATTTCGACCGCTCGCACGGCCGCGGCCGCACCCACTCGCGCGGCCTCCGCGGCGAGATCCCGAACGCCGGCCGCCGCCGTCTTCACCGATCGCCCGACCGGGGCGTCGCCCTGGCTCATGTGATCACCTCTCACTCGTCGCCGCAGGCACAGCCTGCTCAGCCTCACACCTGTGGGCTACCCAGTGGAGGGCCGTCCGGAACCTCGACCACTCGACGGCGTCACGCCCGCACGTCGGGGAGGCTCGCGCCGCGCTGACCGCGCCAGGCCCCACCGGCGGATTCGGGGTCGGTGGACCGGCTCGACTCCTCCCACTTCTCGCCCGCCGCGACGCGGTGCTGCCAGGCCTCCCGGCCGAACTCGCAGGCGTCGCTGCCGGCCAGCAGGCGCAGCGGCGGGTCGTCGAGGTCGGCCACCTTCCGCGGGTCGCCGTTCGCGTGCTCTTCGAAGTCGGCCATCGCCCGCGCGGACACGCCGACGGTCACCTCGTACGGCTCGCTGGTCGGCGGCGTCGCCATCGACGCCCCCGCCCAGCCGGTGTGCGTCCCGCCGGGTTCGAGCACGGTGATCTTGATGCCCGGCGGCCCGACCTCGGTGGCCAGCGAGACCTGGATGATCCGGCCGCCGCCCTGTCGCCGCGCCCGCGGGATGCGCCGGTGACGAAGAAGATCATGGTTCTTCCCAGCCCCGCCAGCTCGACCAGGACAGAGAGGCCCGCAAGAACGCCCTCCTGACGGCGGCGCGCGAGCTCGCGGTGGAGCGCGGTGTGCGCGAGGTCACACTGACCGAGGTGACGAAGCGGGTCGGGCTGCACCCGTCGGCGCTGCGCCGGTACTTCGAATCCCGCGAAGAACTCCTCCCCGAGCTGGCCGAACAGGGCTGGGCCGACTGGCGCGACCGGCTGAGCGCCGCTGAAGTGGCCGACGTCGTCAGCGGCTCGCCGGAGCAGTGCCGCGGTTCTGCGACCTGCGGACGCACGTGGTCCTCAGCTCTGATTTCCGTCACCGCCGATCACCGCCGACCGCCGCGGCTCACTCGCCGTACAGCGCGAGCTGCTGGAACGCCGCGAGCGCGGCGTCGATCGGGTGCGGCTGGGGCCGTCCGGTGGCGTCGAGTTCGTTCCACCGCTGCAGGTTCAGCGCGAGCGCCAGCTGCCGCCCGCCGTCGGCGCGGGTCATCGCCAGCGCGCCGCCGCCCCAGACCGTGCCGCCGTGGCCCCAGAACGTGGGCTGTCCCGGCGCCTCCGCCGGGTGCAGGCCGAGCCCGTACGGGATCACCTTGCCCTCCTGGGAAATCACCGGCACGGTTCGCTGCATCTCCGCCAGCGACGCCCGGCTGACGACTTCGCCGGCCAGCAGCCGGGCGTAGAAGCGGTTGAGGTCCGCGACGGTCGAGATCAGCGACGCCGACGGCCCGACCCACGACATGTCGTAGACGCTGTAGTCGCGCGGCGGGTCGATCATCCCGAACCAGGACTCGTAGAGCCGGGAGTGCGGGCCGTCGATGTGCGTGCCGCCGGGCAGTTCGGTGTCGCGGAGCCCGGCGCGCTCGATGACGTCGCGGGTGATGACCTTCTCGGCCGCCGTGCCGGTCACGTGCTCGAGGAGTTCGCACAGCAGCAGGTAATTGGTGTTCGAGTACAGCCCGGGCGTGCTGCCCGGCGCGCCGGCGGCCGGGGCGCCGACCCCCAGCGCGATCAGCTCGACGGGGTCGAAGTGGGTGAACCGGTGGTCGTCCAGGCTCTGCGGCGACGTCTTCGCCAGGTCGGGGAACGCCCGCAGCGACGGATAAGCGCAGGGCAGGTACTCGGCGAGCCCGCTGGTGTGGTTGATCAGCATCCGGACCGTGATCGCGTCGCCGGGCACCAGATTCGGCAGGTAGTGCCCCACCGGCTTGTCGAGCTCGATCCGGCCCTGCTCGACCTGCGCCAGCACCGCGGCGGCGGTGAAGGTCTTGGTGATGCTGCCGACGCGGTGCCGCATTCCGGCGGTGACCGGCCGCCCGGTATCGACGTCGGCGACCCCGGCGGCGCCGCGCCAGACGTGGTCGCCCGCGCGGACTTCGGCGAACAGGCCGGGTACGCCGGCGCAGTGGACGTCTTCGAGAGCCGCGTCGAGCGCGGAAGAATTCAGCACTGTGTCCTCCCAGAGCCGGGGCCCGACGACCGGGCCCCTTGCGTCCTCATTATGCACGCGGTGCGTGCAACAGCAAGTGCATAGGCTATGCTGAAGACGTCGAAAGGGGCGAAATGGCGGGCCGCAGGCGTTGGACGACCGAAGAAATCCTGGACACGGCCGCGGAACTGCTGCGCACGAGCGACGCGGAGTCGTTCAGCGTGCGCAAGCTGGCCGCGGCGCTCGGGACGGACTCCTCGAGTCTCTACCGGCACTTCCGCACCAAGACGGAGCTGCTGCGCGCGCTCGCCGACCGCATCCTGGTGTCCGCCGTGGACGGCTACCGGCCCGAAGGCGACTGGAAGGAACGTCTCACCGCGCTCGCCCGGCGCCTGCGGGAAGCGTTCGGCACGCAACCGCAGATCGCGGCGATCTGGGGCCGCTACGCCTCGGGCGGCCACGGGTCCCGGCTGGTCATGGAGCAGGTCCTGGCGGCGTTGCGCGAGGCGGGCCTCCCTGAGGAGGAGATCCCGGCGCGCTACCACCGGCTCGCGATCCTGATCGCCGCGCTGATCTCGGCCGAAGCCGGCGTCACCACCATCACGCCGGAGGAGCGCGAGCAGAGCCTGGAGCTGTTCCGCGTCGCGGTGCTGGGCGCCGACCCGGAACGCTTCCCCGCGCTGGCCCACTTCGCCCGCGACGTCCGTCCCCTCGGCGCGGAGCGCGGCGCGGCGTTCGAAGAACTGATCGCCGCCCAGCTCGCCGACATCGAGGCCGCGATTCCCCGCTGAGCCACCGCATGGCCGTATACACCCGGCCTCGTGGTTGGTTAACCTCCGCCGGTGAGGTTCCTCAGTGTCGCGCTCACCGTGCTGTCGGCCGCCGGCTTCGTCGTTCCCCTTTCCCCGCCCGCGCAAGCCGCGGCGCCGGCGCCGTGGGTGGGACCGCTGAGCACCCGGGGGCGCTACATCGTCGACGCCAACGGCGACCGGTTCAAGCTCAAAGCCGCCAACTGGCACGGCGCGAGCGGGACGTGGACCGGTTCGGGCGACACGAACGACCCCGCCAACCACCACGCCGGCGAGATCGCCTACCAGACCCCGCTCGGGCTGGACCGCGCGCCGATCGACACCGTCATCGACGGACTCGCGCAGCTGGGCCTCAACAGTGTGCGGCTGCCGTTCTCCAACGCGATGATCCACGACCCGAACGCGGTTCCCGACCTGCCGGCCAACCCCGGCCTGCACGGCCTCACCCCGCTGCAGGTGTACGACCGCGTCGTCGACCGGCTCACCGCGCGCGGGTTCGCCGTCATCCTCAACAACCACACCACGACGGCGCGCTGGTGCTGCGGGCTCGACGGCAACGAACGCTGGAACACCGCGCAGAGCGAGCAGCAGTGGCAGGACGACTGGCTGTTCATGGCCCGCCGCTACGCCGCGAACAAGCGCGTGGTCGGCGCCGACCTGTACAACGAAGTCCGCCGCAACACCTTCGACGACCCGAACTGGGGCTGGGGCAACGGAACCGACTGGCAGCGCGCGAGCCAGCAGGTCGCCGACCGGATCCTCACCGAGGCCAACCGCGACCTGCTGATCATCGTCGAGGGGATCAACTGGACCGGTCTGCCCATCGACGGCTTCGCCCACGGCCGTCCCACGCTGGAGCCCGCGCGCACCCTGTCGCACACGCTCGTCGACTCCGGGAAACTCGTCTATTCGGCGCACTTCTACGGCTACACCGGGCCGAACCACTCCGGCGCCACCGGCGTCGGCGAGACGCACGACCCGCGCTACCGCGACCTCACGCCCCAGCAGCTGCGCGACACCCTGTACCGGCAGGCGTTCTTCGTCGAGGCCGAGACCGGCAAGCACTACACGGCCCCGCTGTGGATCAGCGAGTTCGGCGAAGGCCGCGGCACCACCGACGCCGCTTCCCGCGCGTGGTTCGAGAACTTCGTGGACTACCTGGCCGAGACCGACACCGATTTCGCCTACTGGCCCGCGGTCGGCTTCCAGACCAACGGCTCCGGCGACGGCTGGTCCCTGCTGGCGTGGGACGCGGCGGGCCGGCGCATCGACGTCCTCGACGGGTCCGACTGGCGCGGCCCGGCCTGGCAGCGGCTGGTGAACGCGCCCGCGCGCACCGGGCAGGTCCCGCCGGCCGCGCACTGGTCGATGCTCGACCTGGACTACGCCGACTTCCCGGCGTCACGGACGATGCGCGCGAAGCCGGACTGGGATCCGGGCGCGCGCAAGGGTTCCTGCCCGGACGGCCAGCGCCTCACCGGCCTGGCGCACACCGGCAACCGCGGCCTCTGCACCGGCACGCTGCCCACGCCCACGGCGTACACCGCCGTCCGCGACGAGTCCTTTGTGGACACCGACTGGGCGTCCGGTTACACCAAGGCCCAGTGCCCGCCGGACCACGCGGTCGTCGGCTACAGCGTCAAGGGCACGGCGGTTTCCGCGGTCCTGTGCGGCCGCTCCCCCACCCCGCTCGGCCGTACCGGCCGCACGGTCTGGTTCGACCGCGGCGACAACCGCCCTGCGGGCGACCTCGGCGGCGATTTCGCGTCGGGCAACTACAAGGGGCAGTGCAACCCCGGCGAGTACGTCGCCGGGGTTGCCTATACGGGCCGGCTCGGGTCGAACCGGACGCCCGATGCGCTGCTCTGCCGCTCCTGACCTCAGGATCAGGGCGATGGTGTAGCAAACCCGGCCGCTCGGACGACTCAGCACACGTCCAGGTCCGTCGTCACGGAGGAGGGCGACCGGTGTACCGCGTCGTCAGGCTGGTGGAGCAGTGGGCTTCCCAGTTCATCCACGATTCCGCAGCAGCCGACGCGCGCGTCGGTGAACTGGTCACCCGAGCGCTGGGTGACGACCCGGCGATCCAGCTCCTGATATCGGAGGCAGCCGGTGGCGCCGTGACGGAACGGACACGCACGCGGGCACTGCTCGCACTGGAGGAAGAAGCCGAACGCAACCCCTCGTTCGGCCGTGAGCTGCGTGCGGCCATGGGTCCATCGGACGACTTCGCCGCGCCAGCGAACGGCATCGCGCCGATTCGACCGGCACTCGTAACAGCGTCAATCGGCGAGCGGGGCGAGGAAGCTGTCATCTCGGACGCCCCCAACGTCGTGAAACCGCTGTTCTTCGGTCGCGACGACGCCGAACACGACATGGCGGACGGCCTGCTTCGCGAAGGGTTCGTGGCGACCACGGTCTACGAGGAAGTCCTCGCCGGGCGCAAGAACCTGATCGTCGGGCGCAAGGGTTCCGGGAAGAGCGCCATCTGCATGCGGATGGCGACGAGTGATCCAGGGCCCGACCGGTCCTACCTGATCACCCCGGACGATGCCGCCGGTGAGGTCCTTCGGGAATTCACCCTGGAGGGACTCACCGCACCCGCGGCCAAGGCGCTCCTGTGGCGATACGTGTTCGCGCTCCACGCTGCCCGGTTGCTCGTCCGGCACCCGCGCGCGGTGGGCCGGCAGCGACGACGACCCGCTTCGGTGGGAGTTTTGGAACGCTTCCTCCGCGACAACGGCGAACTCGACGACCAAAGCCTCTACCACCGGGTCACGCGGGCGGGCCGCAGTCTCGTGTCTTCCGTCTCGCTCGAGGCGTTCGGGGCGAAACTGGCCGTCACCACGAACAATGCGCCGGCGGGCGTGCGCGCTTCCCGCCAGCTCGAGATCGTCGAAGCGGGCGTACGCCAGGTTTTCGACGACCTCGACTGGGTGGAACGCACCGGGCCGCTGCTCATCCTGGTCGATCAGCTGGAGCAGATCTGGTCGAGCGAGCCGGAAAGCGCCGCACTCGTGATCGGCCTGCTGCTGGCCAGCAAACACGTGGCACTCACGTACGGCAAAGCCCTTCGGTGTGCTTCCTTCGTCCGATCGGACATCTACGACGCCCTGGACTTCAGCGACGCCGACAAGTTCCACAGCGACGAAGTCCGGATCAGCTGGACCAGCCACCAGCTCCACGAGCTCGCGATCACCCGGGCCGGCGTGGCTTTGGGAAGGCGGCTGACGCCGGACGAGCTGTGGGGCGAGGTCTTCCCACCCCGGATCCTCGGCGAGCCGACCGCCGACTACCTCTTCTCCCGTTCCCTGCCGAGGCCTCGTGACGCGATCCAGTTCCTGAACCAGTGCCGGGACACGGCCCATGGCAACGGCCACCACCTCATCACCGCGACCGACGTCCTGGACGCGACCCTCGTGTTCTCGCGCTGGAAGATCCTCGACCTCGCGAAGGAGTACCGGGTGCGGTTTCCGTTCCTGAGCTCCTTGCTGCCGATTTTCAGGGACATCGGGTACGAGCTCACCCGCACCTCCATAGCGCGGATGTTCGGCCCGTTCCGGCAAGGGCTGGCGGACCGGCATCCCGCCTACACTCACTTGCTCGATCCCGACTCGGTCATCGAGTTGCTCTTCTCGGTCGGCTTCCTCGGAGTTCGCCGTCGCGAGGGTTATGTCTACGCCGGAACAGCGGAGACCTCGATCCGGCCGCAGGAGAGCGAGTTCTGCATTCACCCGTGCTTCCGCCCAGCACTCAACGCGACACGACCGACCGAGCAATCCGTCGTCAACAGGGTCACCGGCGACGTCGTCGGAACAGTCATGCAGGCCGGCGCCGTCCACGGCACTATCCACATCGGCGGGGCGGTGGCCGGACATGACGTAGACATTCCGCCGCCTCCTCCTGAGGCGAGCCGCTCCTAGACGACGGTGAAGCTCGACGACAGCGTCGCCGCGGAGCTGTTGCCGACGTAGACCTCGATCTTGCCCGGCTCCACGCGGAACGCGGCCGCGTTGTCGTAGAACCCGACGTCGTCCGGGGTGAGCGTGAACGACACCGTGGTCGACGCGCCCGCGGCGAGGGTCACCCGCTGGAAGCCGCGCAGCCGGCGGACCGGCTGGACGATGCTCGCGACCGGGTCGCGCAAGTAAAGTTGCACGACCTCGTCGCCGGCGCGGGAACCGGTGTTGGCGACCCGGACGCTCACCTGGATCCGCCCGCCGCGGGCCGGCAGGCGCGTGTCCGAAAGCCGGAGGCCGTCGATGCGGAACGTCGTGTACGACAGGCCGTGGCCGAACTCGTAGAGCGGGCCGGACTCCAGGTCGAGGTACTTCGACGTGTACTTGTTGGCCGGATCGGCCGGGCGGCCGGTGTTCTCGTGGTTGTAGTAGATCGGGATCTGCCCGACCGCGCGGGGGAAGCTGACCGGCAGCTTGCCGCCCGGGTTGACCGTGCCGAACAGGACGTCGGCGATCGCGTGGCCGCCCTGCACGCCCGGCGCCCACGCCTCGAGCACGGCGGGCGCGTTGTCGTGCAGGTACGGGATGGTCAGCGGCCGGCCGTTGACGAGCACGACCACGAACGGCTTGCCGGTCTCCTTGATCGCGGCCACCAGCTGCTGCTGCACACCCGGGAGGTCGATGGTGCTGCGCGCCGCCGCTTCGCCGCTCATCGCGGCGGTTTCGCCGACCACCACGACGGTCACGTCGGCCGCGCGCGCCGCCTGCTGCGCCGCGGCGAACCCGCCGGTGTCGGTGCCGTCGACGGTGCAGCCGGCGGTGTAGGTCACCGTGGCTCCCGGCGCCGCGGCCTTGATCCCGTCGACCACCGTCACCGGCGGTGTCGTCGAAGCGCCGGTGCCCAGGCCCGACCACGTGCCGTTGAGGTCGTAGGTCGCCGCGCCGAGCGGGCCGACGACCGCCACCGAGCCGACCGACTTCGCCAGCGGCAGCACCGGCCCGTCGTTCTTGAGCAGCACCATGCACCGCCCGGCGGCCTGCCGCGACGCCGCGAGCGCGGCCGGTGAAGGCGCTTTCACCTCGGTGGACTCGTCGACGTAGGGGTGGTCGAACAAGCCGAGCCGGAACTTGACCAGCAGGATCCGGCGGACGGCGTCGTCGATCTGGTCGCGGGTGATCCGGCGCTGGTCCAGCAGCCGCTGCGCGAACTCGGCGTAGTTCGTGCTGACCATCTCCATGTCGACACCGGCGGGCAGGGCGGCCGCCGCGGCGTCCGCGCCGTCGCCGGCCAGGCCGTGCAGGATCAGCTCCTGGATGCCCGTGTAGTCGCTGACGACGAAGCCGCCGAAGCCGTAGCGGCCCTTGAGGACGTCGTGCAGGACGTAACCGTTGCCGTGCGCCGGCACGCCGCTGATGGTGTTGAAGCTTGCCATCACGGTCGCCACGCCGGCTTCGACGCTGGCCTTGAACGGCGGCAGGTAGAAGTTGTGCAGCCGCTGCAGCGAGACGTCGACGGTGTTGTAGTCGCGCCCGCCTTCGGCCCCGCCGTAGGCCACGAAGTGCTTGGCGCAGGCGGCGAGCCGGTCCGGCGCGGAGTAGTCGCGCCCCTGGTAGCCGCGCACCTTCGAGACGGCGAGCTGCGTGGCGAGGTAGGGGTCTTCGCCGTACCCCTCGGCGATCCGCCCCCACCGCGGCTCGTGGGTGACGTCCATCATCGGCGCGTACGTCCAGTGGATGCCGCTGCCACGGGCTTCCTTCGCCGAGACCGTCGCGTCGGCGCCGGCGACGGCGGGGTCGAAGCTCGCGCCCTGGGCCAGCGGGATCGGGAAGTTGGTGGTGTACCCGTGGATCACGTCGAGGCCGAAGATCAGCGGGATCTTCAGCCGCGTCCGCTCGACGGCGAGGTGCTGCAGGGCGTTGAGCTCGGCCGCGCCGACGACGGAGAAGACGCCGCCGAGCCGCCCGTCCGCGAGCGCCGCGCGAGCCGTGGTCTCGTCCCCGACGAGCTGGAGCTGACCGACCTTTTCGGCCAAGGTCATCTTCTTGAGCAGCGCTTCGACGCGTTCGTCGTGCTGCGGCCGCCCGCCGTTCTCGGCGGCGGCGGCCGTGGCGGCGGGGGCGAGCAGCCCCATCGAGGCGACGCCGCCGGCGAGCCCGGCGAGCACGCTGCGCCGGTTCACCCCGTCCGCGGCCGTGGTTTCGTGACTGACCTGCTGCGACATGGCGGGGACCTTTCGCGAGGCACACAGAAGCGGGGGCGGACTCCTCGGATCGGGATCGGGCGCGAACAGCGTATGCCGCGTCGGCGGCCCGCGCAGCACTCAGCGGCGGGGGTCCCGGCGGCGGCCGCGGGAAAACAAAAACCCCCCGCCTTTTCCGGCGGGGGGTGAATGCGTTCGA
Source organism: Amycolatopsis sp. NPDC049159 (assembly GCF_040648295.1). NCBI lineage: Bacteria > Bacillati > Actinomycetota > Actinomycetes > Pseudonocardiales > Pseudonocardiaceae > Amycolatopsis > Amycolatopsis sp. NPDC049159. The sequence goes on along the minus strand of NZ_JBEZDL010000041.1, from coordinate 5,714 downwards.
GCGGGACCGGCTTTCGTTTCCGGCCGGTCCCGCTCGAGCCGGACGTCGCCGGCCCGGGGAATCAGTTGCCCTGGCTCGTTCCGCCGTCGGCGATGGCGCCCGCCGCGCAGTTGTACGGGGATTCGCCACTGGCCTCGTGCGAACCCGGGGAAAGGATCGGCACACCGATTCCGTTGAGCGCGTTGCGCACCGGGACCTGGACGCCCAGCACGTTGACGTCGTTGTCGCACACGCCGAGCGTGGCGTTGACGTTGTGCAGCGCGTCGGTGTTGTTCAGGTTCAGCAAGCCGAGCTGGTCGTTCTGGTCGTAACCGTGGTGCCCGTGGCCGTCCGGGGTGCCGGCGGCGGCGACCCCGCCGGCCAGGAACGCGCCGGCGGCCATCGTGGCCACGACGAAACCAACCTTCTTCAGCATGGGAAAACTCCTCGAATCGGCGAATTGCGGTTTCCGTCCCGCACGGCAGAACCTACTTTCGCCTTCCGGGCGCTTTCCACTTCAGGCCACCATCGTGTGGGTGCCGCGAACCGCTGACCGCGCGGCCGTTGCCCCGAACGGGTCAGCGGGCCGGCCAGGGGTTCCCGGCGGTGAGCCGGGCCGTGAACCCCGTGTGGTCGCGGTGGAGCGTGACCTGGCTGCACACCTGGTGCGTGATCCACAGGCCGCGGCCGCCGACCTCGCGCTCGGCCGGCAGCAGGCCGGCGAACGGGTCGCCGGGGCCGTCGCCGGCGTCGTGCACGGTCACCACCATGCACGCCGGGTCGGCCCAGATCCGCAGGGTGACCGGCGGGCGGCCGTGGCGCAGGGCGTTGTCGGCGATCTCGCTGACCGCGAGGACGAGGTCGTCGATCTCCGCGGCGGGCAGCTCGGTCTTGTTCACGGCCAGCACCGCCTGCCGCGCCTCGCGGGGCTGCGGGTCGGCGAGCTCGACCAGCGGCGGGGTGCGCTGGATCGGGTAAAGCACCATCGGCCGCGGACCGGCCAGGAAGGCGAGCGGGTCGACGTAGCCGTCGTTCGCGCGGCGCCCGCCGGGGGTGGCGACGAACGGGTGGGTGCGGGCGACGTCGTCGAGCACGTGGCGCGGGGTCGTGCGGGTGTCGTAGGCGCAGATGCTGCGCAGCGGGAACTCGTCGTAGGCGTGGTTGACCGCGGACTCGTAGCGCGCCCACCAGTCCCAGGACGTGTCGATCGCGGCGCGCGGGATCTCGCCGAAGATGCGGATGCCCGCCGCCCCGCCGGCGACGAACCCGGCCATCAGCTCGCGGTAGGACCGGATCGCCGCGGGGGGCCGCGCGTAGAGCTCGCCGGTCGCCAGGAAGTGCGTGCCCGAGTCCGCGGGGAGCGCCGCGCGCAGCAGCTCGGCGCGGTCCGGCTCCAGCGAGACGACGGTCGGCTCGCCCGCGGCGATGCCGCCGGTCAGGAACGGCACGCCGACGGCGAGCAGTTCGTCGTCGGACGCGTAGTGGACGGCGGCGTGGTCGTAGCCCCTGGCGGCGGTTCCGGTGCTCACCACGCCGCCTCCACCCGGACGCTGGACAGGTCCAGCAGCTCCAGCAGGCGGGCGGGACCGGCCAGGCGCGTCCGCAGGGTGACCGTGGTGTCGCGCCGGTCGGCGTAGGCGGCCACGGCGAGCAGGCCGCGGTGGTCGATGAAGGTCAGGCCGGCGGCGTCGATCGCGATCGTCCCCCCGGCGGCCCGCAGGTCGGCGCGCTCCAGCGCCAGCGGCCACAACCGCCGGGCCGCCGGGTCGACGTCGCCGGCCAGCGCGGCGCTGCTCTCGGGCCGGCCGTGGCCGTGCAGGTGGAACGGGGTCGCGCCCGCGTGGGCGGCGGGGTGCAGGCAGGCGAGCTGGGCCACGACGTCCTCGCCCAGCTCCTCGAGGTCGTAACCGCACAGCGCCGACATCGGGTTGGCGGCCATGAAGTGGTCGACGCGGTGCTCGTAGCGGGCGAAGGCGTCCAGCTGGGCCGGGGTGCGCACCAGCGACGTCACGTCGGCGGCGACCCGCAGCCCGGTGTACCCGGCGGCCAGCGCCTCGGCCGTCGCCGCGGCGTAGCGCTCGACCTGGGTGACGGGGTCGACCGCGGTCCCCGTGCGGTAGGCCGCCTCGACCGGGACCACCTACACCGCGCCCCGCCGGAAGGCCTCGTCGAGCCGCGCGTCCACGCGCAGCTGCCCGGCCAGGGCCGTCTCGTCGCCGGACGCGACGTAGAGGATCCGCTCCCCCGCGGCGACGCCGTCGGCGAGGAAGTCCCGGGCGCGCGTCACGAACTCGCCGACGTCGCGGTAGCCCCAGCACACGTGGTCGAAGGCCGCCGGAGGAGGCCCGTGGGTCGGCATCTGCACGAGACGAGCGTACGCCGCCTCGGGCGACGCGCCGGACCTTCCGCGGTTAACCGTCCCCTTACCGGGAAAGCCCGGTCCGACCACCACCCCGGACGAAAGGGAACACCCGTGTTCCGTCACACGAAGCTGCTGCAGTTCGAAGCCAAGCCCGAAAAGCCCGACCCGGTCTACGCCCACAAGCTCCAGGAGCTCATCGGCGGCGCCTTCGGCGAGATGACCGTGACGATGCAGTACCTGTTCCAGGGCTGGAACTGCCGCATCGAAGGCAAGTACAAGGACCTGATCATGGACACCGCGACCGAGGAGATCGGGCACGTCGAAATGCTGGCCACGATGGTCGCGCGGCTGCTCAAAGGCGCCCCCTCGACCGTCACCGCCGAAGCCGTCAAGGACCCGGTGATGGCCGCGATGATCGGCGGCATGGACGTCCAGCAGGCCATCGTCGCCGGCGGCGGCGCCCTGCCCGCCGACAGCAACGGCACCCCGTGGAACGGCAAGTACATCATCGCCTCGGGCAACCTCCTGGCCGACTTCCGCGCCAACGTCGCCGCCGAAGCGCAGGGCCGGCTGCAGACCGCCCGGCTCTACAACATGACCGACGACCCCGGCGTCAAGGCGATGCTGCAGTTCAACCTCGCCCGCGACACCGTGCACCAGAAGCAGTGGCTGGCCGCGATCGAGGAGCTCAAGGCCGACGGCCTCGAGGACGAGATCGCCCCCAATGCGCTGCTCGACGAGGAGGACCAGACCCACAACCACACCATCTGGCACCTCTCCGACGGGCCCGACGGCGCCAAGGGCTCCAGCTGGACCACCGACGCCGGCATCGAGTACCTGATGGAACCCGAGCCCCTCGGCGGCCCGGGCACCGCACCCAAACCCGACCCCGCGCTCTACAGCACGTACGCGCCGCTGCAGGACGCGAAAGGCACCGTCAAGGGGAAGGCGAAGGCCGCCAAGAAGAAGCTGAGCTGACCCGGGGCCCGGGACCGCCGCGCGCGACGGCGGTCCCGGGCCGGGCGGCCGTCCGGGTGAGGAGAGGCACGTCACGGGTACGAGCAGCGCCGGCCGGGTATCCGGGCGGAGTTCATTCGCGCACTGTGGAGGCCCTGTGCAGCCTTGGCCCGGTACCCCCTACCCGCTCGGCGCCGACTACGACGGCGTCGGCACCAACTTCGCGCTCTTCTCGGAGGTCGCCGACCGCGTCGACCTCTGCCTGTTCGCCCCGGACGGAACCGAGACCCGGGTCCGGCTGCCGGAGGTCGACGGCTTCGTCCACCACGGCTACCTGACCGGGATCGGTCCGGGCCAGGAGTACGGCTACCGGATCCACGGACCGCACGACCCGGCGCGCGGCCTGCGGTGCAACCCCGCCAAGCTGCTGCTCGACCCGTACGCCAAGGCCGTCACCGGCCGCGTCGACTGGGACGAGTCCGTGTTCGGCTACCGCTTCGACCGCCCCGGCGAGCGCAACGACGACGACTCCGCGGCGCACACCGTCCGCGCGGTCGTCGTCAACCCGTACTTCGACTGGGCCAACGACCGGCCGCCGAAGGTGCCCTACAACGAGACGGTGGTCTACGAAGCCCACGTCCGCGGGCTGACCAAGCTCCACCCGGACATCCCCGAGGAGCTGCGGGGCACCTACTCCGGGCTGGCGCACCCGGTGATGGTCGAGTACCTCAAGTCCCTCGGCGTCACGGCCGTCGAGCTGATGCCGGTCCACCACTTCCTGCACGACCACGCCCTCACCGAGCGCGGCCTCGCGAACTACTGGGGCTACAACACGATCGCCTACTTCGCGCCGCACAACGAGTACGCCGCCTCGATCATGCCCGCCACACCGGGCAGCGAGGTGCACGAGTTCAAGGCGATGGTGCGGACGCTGCACGAAGCCGGCATCGAAGTCATCCTCGACGTCGTCTACAACCACACCGCCGAAGGCAACCACCTCGGGCCGACGCTGTCGATGCGCGGCATCGACAACCAGGCCTACTACCGGCTGGTCGAGAACGACCCGCAGTACTACATGGACTACACCGGCACCGGGAACTCCCTCAACGTCCGCCAGCCGCACACCCTGCAGCTGATCATGGACTCGCTGCGGTACTGGGTGACCGAGATGCACGTCGACGGCTTCCGCTTCGACCTCGCCGCCACGCTCGCCCGCGAGTTCTACGACGTCGACCGGCTGGCCACGTTCTTCGACCTGGTGCAGCAGGACCCCGTGGTGAGCCAGGTGAAGCTGATCGCGGAGCCGTGGGACGTCGGCCCGGGCGGCTACCAGGTCGGCAACTTCCCGCCGCTGTGGACGGAGTGGAACGGCGCCTACCGCGACACCGTCCGCGACTTCTGGCGCGGCGAACCGGCGACGCTGGGCGAATTCGCCTCGCGCATCACCGGCTCGTCGGACCTCTACCAGAACGACGGCCGCCGCCCGTTCGCGTCGATCAACTTCGTCACCGCGCACGACGGCTTCACCCTCGACGACCTGGTGTCCTACAACGAGAAGCACAACGAGGCCAACGGCGAGGACGGCCGCGACGGCGCCGACGACAACCGGTCGTGGAACTGCGGCGCGGAGGGCCCGACCGAAGACGAGAAGGTCCTCGACCTGCGGGCCCGCCAGCGCCGCAACATGATCGCCACGATGCTGCTGTCGCAGGGCGTGCCGATGCTGCTGCACGGCGACGAGCTCGGCCGCACCCAGCAGGGCAACAACAACGCCTACTGCCAGGACAACGAGCTGTCGTGGGTGGACTGGTCGCTGCTGGAGCACAACCGCGAGCTGTTCGAGTTCACCTCGGCGGTGATCGGCCTCCGGCGGCAGCACCCGGTGTTCCGCCGCCGCCGGTTCTTCGCCGGCCGGCCGATCCGCCGCGGCGACGAGCTGCGCGACATCGCCTGGTTCACCCCGGGCGGCGACGAGATGACCGACCAGGACTGGGAAGCCGGCTTCGGCCGCAGCATCGTGGTCTTCCTCAACGGCACCGCGATCCCCGACCTCGACGCCCGCGGCGAGCGCGTCGTGGACGACTCGTTCCTGCTCTGCTTCAACGCCCACGAGGACGACATCACGATGACCGTCCCGGGCGGTGGGTACGGCGAGGAGTGGGCGGTGGTGCTCGACTCCACCACGGGCGAGGTGTTCCACCGGTCGGTGGGCGACGTCCTCGTGGGCGGCGTGGCGGGCGACCAGCTGACGACGCCCCGCACGGTCCCGGGCGGCGGCTCGCTGGTGGTCGGCGCGCGGTCGCTCGCCGTCCTGCTGCGGACAGCGGGCCAGGAAGGCTGAACCCGTCGTGGGTGTTCAGGGCGGTTGCCCGCCCAGTTGGGCCGGTCGTAGAGCACCTTGAAGATGGTAGCGAAG
>NZ_JBEZDL010000040.1:0-65189 GCF_040648295.1 Amycolatopsis sp. NPDC049159 | reverse complement strand
TACACGCTGCACATCCTGCTGCTGCCGGGCATCATGCTGGCGCTGGTCGGGGCGCACCTGGCGCTGGTCTGGTACCAGAAGCACACCCAGTTCCCCGGCGTGCGCCGCAAGGAGACCAACGTGGTCGGGGTGCGGATCATGCCGTACTTCGCGCTCAAGGGCGGGGCGTTCTTCACGCTGGTCATCGGGGTGCTGGCGTTGATGTCGGGGCTGTTCCAGATCAACCCGGTGTGGAACTTCGGCCCGTACAACCCTTCCCAGGTTTCCGCCGGGTCCCAGCCGGACTGGTACATGGGGTGGGCCGACGGCCTGCTGCGCGTCTGGCCGCCGTGGGAGCTCTACCTCGGCGACCACACCGTGCCCCCGGTCTTCTTCGCCGGCGCCATCGGCATCGGCGTCCTCGTGACGCTGCTGCTGAGCTACCCCTTCATCGAGCGGAAGCTCTCCGGCGACACCGCGCACCACAACCTGCTCCAGCGCCCGCGCGACGCACCGGTCCGCACCTCGATCGGCGCGATGGCGATCGCCTTCTTCCTCGTGCTCACCCTCTCCAGCTTCAACGACATCTTCGCCGTGCAGTTCGACCTGTCGTTGAACGCCACGACCTGGGCCGGCCGGATCGGGCTGCTGATCGCCCCGCCGCTGGCGTACTTCCTCACCTACCGGATCTGCCTCGGCCTGCAGCGGGCCGACCGCGAGGTGCTCGACCACGGCATCGAGACCGGCATCATCAAACGGCTGCCGCACGGCGAGTTCATCGAGATCCACCAGCCGCTGAGCGCGAGCCCGCTCGAGTACCAGGGCGCGCCGGTGCCGAAGAAGATGAACAAGCTCGGCTCGGCCGGGCGCGCGCTCCCGGGTTCGCTGCTGAACCCCGACCCGGCCGAGGAAACCCGGGCCCTGGAACGGGAACGGCGATGACCACCGCGCTCCGAAGCAGCGGCGCGGCGACGGCCCGCCTCGCTTCGGGGTGCGCCGCGGGCACGGCCGCCCTGTCCGCGGTCGCCACGGCGATCAGCTTCACCTGGCTGCCCGTCGGCTCCCCCGCGTTGGGCGCGGCCACCGGGCTCGTCGTCCAAGCGGTGCTCCTGCTGACCATTTCGGACACCCGCGACCGGCGGCTGCACCGGGCCGCGGTCGTCGTCGGGGTACTGCTGGGCGGCTTCCTGCTCGCCGGTTCCGCCTGGGCCGCCGCGACGCGGTTCCCCGCCACCCCGGCGGCCGTGCTGGTGTGCGTGCTGGAGAACACCTTGGGCCCGCTGGCGGTCCTGTCCGTCCACATCGGACGACCACGGCGATCGGCGGTCAGCACCCGAAATGGGCGAGGGCACCGGTGAACGACGGCGGGAGCGGCTCCCCGGCGGTCGGCAGCCCGCGCCAGCCCGGCCCCGCCGGGCGCACCGGCACCCCTTCCGCGTGCAGGGTGTGCAGGATCCGCACGTCCGCGGACTGCGACGTCATCGACCACACCACGACGTCGCTCGGGGCGAAGCGGGCGTTGACGACCCGCAGGACGTCGAGCGACACGAGCCCGCCGAGGAACATCCCCGGGGCGCCGTCGTCGCACAGCGCCGCGCCGAGCGCCTTGACCGCCAGTTCGTGGCGCTCCGTCGGCGCGCAGACGAACAGGACCGGCGCCCGCCCCGCCCGGGCCGGCGCCGGGGCCGTGTACCGGTCCAGCGCCCCGGACGCGGCCGTCGCCAGCGCCCACTCCGCCGCCATGGCGTCGCGGTCGCCGAACCGGGCCCAGCGCGCGCCGATCGCGCGCAGCACCGGAGCGAGGACGTCGGTCCACGTCTTCGTCACGCCCAGGCTGCCGAGCGAGTCGTCGACCAGGCCGCCCATCGTGGCCAGGTCGAGGAGCTCGGCGGCTTCGGTCAACCGCTCCCGGCGCTGGTGGGCGGTCGTGGCGGCGGCGGCCCGGGCCAGCACCAGCCGGGCGGCCTCGCGCGCGCCGGTGCCCTGCGCCTGCAGCGCCCGCATCCGCCGCAGGCGATCGACGTCCTCCGGCGCGTACCGGCGGCGGCCGTTCTCCTCGCGCTCGGAGGCGCCGATGCCGTACCGCTGCTCCCACGTGCGCAGGGTCACCTGGGACACGCCCAGTGCCCGCGCCACTTCACTCGAGCTGAGCGACCGTGCGCCGGACCCGCCGTCCATCCGGCCTCCTCCGTTTTGCATCGCACCTGCATCGTGCCACGGATCGACCGAGGGGAACCGATGGACACCGAACACCCGCCTGAGGGCGACGTCTACAGCGGACTCCGGCCGAGCGCCGAGGTCGACCGGTTGTGCGCCCGCATCGCCGCCACCGCCGAAGGCGTCTTCGACCTGCGGCAGCGCCCACGGCCACCGGCGCTCCGCCGACGGCTCGTGGACGGCGTCGGGTTCGGGTCCGCGCCCGCCACCCGGCTGGGCTTCGTCCTCCTGGTCGCCGACGAACTGGTCGACAACGCCTACCGGCACACCGGCGCGCCGCTGAGCCTGCGGTACACCCGGCACCGGGCCGGCCTGCTGCTGGAGGTGACCGACGGCGAACCGCGGAACGCGCACACCCTCACCGCGATCCGCGGCGGCGCGCACTCGCGGGGAACCGGGCTGGCGGTGGTAGCCAACCTCGCGCTGGCTTGGGGCGTGGACCGCGACGTCACCGAGAAGACCGTCTGGGCGCTCCTGCCCGACCAGGCCTGAGCTGCCCCGCCAGGGTGGAATCGGAGCACCGTCGGGTGACGCCCACCGTGTTCGGTGCCGATTTCCGGTACAAGGAGCCAGTCGGTGCCTGGGCGGCCCAGCGGGTTCGGGGGGCCGATGCCCCGCTGGGCTCCGGGCACCGGCGCGTCACTCGACCAGGTGATCTCCGGCCCTAGACGTCATTCCGCCCCCGGTTCGCCCTCTTGTCGTGTGCTGAGGTGATCGGTCCGGCACGCCCCCCGACCGGCTCGATGACCGCAGCTCGGCTCGGCGGCAGAACGCCCCCCGTTTGCCGCCGAGCCCTACCTTCCTCCCCCGCCCGGGTGATCATCACCCGCGAGCTCGTCACACCCCCACCCGGCCGGGGTCTCACCGGCGCACACGGTCGTCGGGGCCGTGTCCGGGGAGCGTTCGGCCGGGGGGCCGGACGACCGCACCAGGGGAACCGGTACGCCGGGCTCGCGTAGGGGGCGAGCCCGGCGCCGCCGGCCGCGGCTCAGTTCACCAAGGACGGTCGACCGCTCCGCCCGCCAGCGTGAACGTGATGTAGCCGCCCTGGAAGTCGCTGCGGTACACCCCGTTCGTCACGTACTCGTCGGTCGTCGGGTAGCGCAGGTAGGACCGCTCCCAACCCAGGGCCGCCCACCGCTTCCGGATCTCGCCCTTCACCGCGTGCGCCCCCGTCGCCACCGAGTAGTAGATCGAGTGCCCGAGGCTGAAGTGGTTGTACCGGCCGACCCCGTCCGGCGTCGCGCCTTCGTCGGTCGTCGGGTAGCCGAGCCCGCGCTCGTAGCCGAGTGCCGCCCACTTCTTGCGGATCTCGCCGAAGATGGCGTGCGCGCCCGTCGCGTTCGTGTAGTAGACCGACCCGACGTTGCCACCCTTGACGAAGTGGTTGTACCGGCCGACGCCGTCCGGCGTACCGCTCTCGTCGGTGGTCGGGTACCCGAGCCCGCGCTCGTAGTCCAGCGCCGCCCACTTCTTGCGGATCTCACCGTAGAGCGCGTGCGCGCCCGTCGCCGCCGTGTAGTAGATCGAACCCACGTTGCCGTTGTCGACGAAGTGGCTGTACTGCGCCACCCCGTCCGGCGTGGTCGCGGTGTCCGACGTCGGCGGGCCGAGCTTGGCGTGCCCGCCGAAGGCGAGGTACTTGGTCAGCACCGGGCCGGTGACGAACTTCGTGCCGCCCACCGCACTCCAGTACAACCGCCCGTTCGCGTAGACCCGGTAGTGGACCGGGCCGTCGGTGACCTCGGGCGCGGTCGGCGCGCCGAGCTTCGCCTGCAGCGCCGGGTCGGCGTTGTAGCGCTGGTCGATCGGCGTGGCGTAGTTCGCCGTCAACGTCAGGTCGGACGTGCCGACCGTGACGATCCACGTCGTGCCCGCCGGACCACCCTGCCAGCCGGTGAACTTCGAGACGCCGTCGATGCCCAGCGGCGCGGCCTCGACGTCGAACGTGGCCCCCTCGGCGACCATCGCGGTGCTGACGCCGCCCTCGACCGGGATGCTGAGCGCCGCGGGTTGCGTGCCGGCCAAGGTGATCCGGTGCTCGCGCGGCCGGGCCACGTAGGTCTTCGAAGCGGTCACCCCGGTGCTGTCGGTCACCGTCGCGGTGAACTCCATCCGCGAGTCCGGGTGCTCGGTGAACGGCAGCCCGAAACCGCTTCCCGCCCCGCCGGCGCCGGGGTGCGAGTGGCACGTGGCCTCGCTCGGGCAGTGCCGCACCGCGGAGGTCCACGTGATCGGCAAGGCGCCGTCCTCGACGTCGGTCGCGGTGGCGCTCAGGGGAACCTGCTCGCCGACCGCGAACGTCGCGGCGTCACCCGGCGTCGTCAGCGTGAGCTGGGGCGTGTGGTTGCCGGGCGCGACCGCGATGCCGGTCGCGCCGGTGGCACCCAGCGGGTCCCGGACGGTCAGCTTCGCGGTGAACGACCCGGTGCCCGCCGCGTAGGTGTGCGACACCGCCGGGCCGGCGTCGGCCGCGGTCGTCCCGTCACCGAAGTCCCAGTCGTACTTCAAGGGGTCGTTGTCGTAGTCGACCGATCCCGAACCGTCGAAGGAGACCGTGCGGGTGTCGGGATCGGTGACCGACGACGCGTTCGCCACCGGCGCGGTGTTTCCGGCCGAATAGCTCAGCCGCCGCAGCTTCCCGGACAGGATGTCGGCGTAGACGATGTCGCCGTTGACCGCGGCCGCGAACTTCGTCGGCCCGCCGATGTCGGTGAAGACCGGTGGGTTCTGCGGGGCCTGCGTGAGCTTGCCCTGGTCGTCGTAGCGCAGGGTCCAGATCTTGTGCGTCACGTAGTCGCCGAAGAAGTACGCACCGCGGTAGGCCGCCGGATAACTCGATCCGTTGTAAACGATCCCACCGGTGACGCTGTTGCCCTGCATGGCACCACTGCCGTGCTGGTACTCGAAGATCGGCGGCTGGTTCGCCACCCCCGCGCAGCCCGCGAGACCGCTGTACCCGGACGTCGGGTGGTTGCCCTCCCAGCACGGCCACCCGAGGTTCGCGCCGCGCTGGACGACGTCGACCTCCTCCCACGCGTTCCAGCCGACGTCACCCGCGACCGGCAGCCCGAGGTTCTGGTCGATGCTGAACCGGAACGGGTTGCGCAAGCCGCGCGCGAACACCTTGCTCGCGGTCGAGCCCGGGTTGGCGGCGTCGTAGTACGGGTTGGCCGGCACGCCCTTGCCGTCCGGGGTGAAGTGGAGGATCTTGCCGTAGGGCTGGGTGATGTCCTGCGCGCGCAGCGCCCCCGGGTCCACCTTCGAGAAGTCCCCGTTGTCCCCGATGGACATCCAGAGCGTCCCGTCCGCGGCGGCGGCGACGCCGTTGATGCCGTGGACGTCGAAGATGCCGGGAACGTCGAGCAGCGACTGCTCACCGCTCAGCCCGGTGGGCGCGGCGGTCCCGTCCACGCTGACCGTGAACCGCGACAGGCGCATGACGAAGCCGCTCGCCTGGTCGACCGACCGCGTGAGGTAAACGGTGTGCGACGTGGCGTAGTCGGGCGCGACGGCGACGCCGACCAGACCGAGATCACTGACGGCACGAGTGGGCAGCGTCGCGATGGTCTTGCCCGTCCCGTTCACGGGCAGCCACCGCACGCGGCCGTCCTTGGCCGTGGCGAGGACGGAACCGTCGGGGAGGTAGGCGAAGTCGGTCAGCTGGTACTGACCGAGCCCGGTGTCGGTGTCCCGCAGCACGAAGCCCGACGGCAGCGCCACCGCGGCCGCCTCGGTGGACGCGATGGGCAGCAACGCCCCTGCCAGCACTGCCCCCACGAGGAGGTGACGGAGTGCGCGAAGCTTCATCAAGGCCATGTCAGGTCCCTTCCGGCGGTCGTGTATCGCCGGGAAGGAGCCGTCGGTTGCACCTGCGTGCGTAAATTGACCTTTTCGTGACCCATGCCGGAAACGCGGCCGAAGAGACGGAAGCACCCGCAGGGTTCACCGTGCTTCACGCGCACCGGGGTCGGTGAGCCCGTAGCGAGCGAAGGGCGCCTGGTTCGCCCACGCCCGGAAGCGGTCCCCGTACGGCCAGTGCCACCGGCGGGCCGGGTAGTCGACCAGGCCGGCGGCGACCAGCGCCGAGGCGAGCAGCCGCGCGGTCCGCTCCCCCGGTGGGGGCCACTGTGGCGCTACCCCAACGGCGGCAGCACCACCGCGCCGTACCGCACCGGAACCTTGATCGGCGACGGCCGGCAGACCTCCGCCTGACTCACCCGCCCACCCGGCTGCCCCCGGCCGTCACAGCCCGAACTCCTTCGCGATGCCCTTCCCGTGCGGCTGCCACCAGTCCTTCTCCACACTGCCGCCCTTCGGGACCGCCGGGTTGCAGTGGTAGGTCGTGACCCAGTTGCCGCCGCCGTGGCCGTCCGGCTTCCAGTACGACGTCATGTCGTACTGGACGCCGTCGTCCTTCGCGTCCTTGTCGTACTGGACGGACTTGCGGTTGCCGTCGTAGCTTTCGCGCTCCGCCTTGGCGTCGTTGTAGTCCGCTTCCGCCTTGTCCCGGTCGGCCTTCGCGTCCTTGAACTGCTGGTTGAGCTTCTTGCCTTCCTCCATGACCGCCGGCTTGTCCTCCGCCGAGGCGTTCTTGTAGGCGGCCTTCTTCGCGTTGAGCTCCGACTCGAGCTCGTCGACCCTCTCCTGGTGCGCGTCGAGATCGCTCTTCTTCGCGTTCACGTTCTGGTCGATCGAGCCCGGGTTCTTGCCCTCCGTGCCGTGCTTGGCGTACGCGGGGTCGTTGCTGTACTTGGCGACTTCCTTGGAGAAGTAGTCCTTGTGCCACTTGTCGTTGACGTTGTCCGGGAACTTCGTCCCCGAGCCGCCCGTGTACTTCATGCCGAAGCTCTGGTTGCCTGCCTGGTGCTTCCCCTGGTGGGAGTCGACCTGCACCTCGGTGCCGTCCTGCTTGCCGAACGAATGCGTGTCGGACTTGCCGGCACCGCCGGAGCCGCTGGCCTGCGTCTCGTCGTTCTTGCCCTTGCCCTTGTTCCCGCCGCCGCGGGGGATGTTGCCCGCGTTGTCGCCGCCGCCGGGCTGGTCGTTCGTCTTGTTCTTGCCGCCGCCCTTCTTGCAGGCGAGGCCGAGCAGGTCGCGCTCCGCCAGCGGGTTGTCGACGTAGGCGGCCGGGTTGGGGGCGGGCCCGAGCCCGAGCGGGTCCTGGCTCAGGTACCGGCCGGTCGACGGGTCGTAGTAGCGGAAGACGTTGTAGTGCAACCCCGATTCGGCGTCGGCGTACTGCCCCGGGAACCGCAGCGGGGTGGCCGCCGGGCCGGTCTCGCGGCCCCACAGGCTCGCGTTCCCGCGCCAGACCGGCGTTCCCGCCGCGTCGAGGAGCTCGGTCGGCCTGCCGACCAGGTCGGTGACGATCGCGAAGAACCGGTCCTGCAGCGTCGCCGCGCGCTCGACCTGGACGACCGGCCGGTCGTCGCCGGGGTGGTACTCCCAGACGGTGACGCGCCGGGTCTGCGCCGCGTCCACGTGGACCTGCTCCACCAGCAGCGCGCCGCTCCAGGTGAACTCGTAGGACTCGGCGACCACGCGAGCGCCGGTGGCCGAGGTGACCACGCGCTGCTTGCCGATCCGGCGGCCGATCGGGTCGTAGCGGTACCACCACTGGTCGCCCTCGGGGGTCGTGACCGAGAGCAGGCGGTCCTGGCTGTCCCACCGGTACCGCCAGGTGCGGCCACCCTCGTTCCGCGCGATCACGCGGCCCTGGGGGTCGTGGTCGAAGGCGACGGCGCCGGCGGAAACCAGCCGGTTGTTCGCGTACCGGCGCGTCCCCGCGCTCGGCACCTGGCCGGGCTCCCTCGTCTCCACCACGTTCCCGGCGGGGTCGTAGCGGTAGGCCTGGCTGCCGGTCGCGCCGTGCACCTCGGTCACCCGGCCGGTGGCGTCGAGCACGAGCCGGGTCGGCCCGGTCACGTCGTCGTCGATCCCGGCGAGCAGCCCGTCCGGCCGGTAGCTGAACCGGCGGTGCCGCGGCGGCGCCCCGGCAGCCTGGACAGACTGGCCGACCAGGTTGTCGTCGACGTCGAACACCTGCGTGAGCGCGACCCCGCCCTCGACGGTGCGCGCGACCTCCCGGCCGCCCGCATCGTGCTCGAAGCGCACGGTGTGCCCGGCGACGACGAGCGATGCGGGCCGCCCGGCGGCATCGAAGGTCCACACACTGTCCACTCCGGACGGAGTGCGCCGCCGGACGGTGCCGTCGGCCTCGTGGACGTGGGTCAGCGTCCGGCCGTCGACCGACTCGCCGAGCACGGTGCCCTCGCCGTCGTAGGTGACGCGGAGCTCGACGTCGCCCATCACCGCGGCGGTCATCCGGCCGACCGCGTCGTAGGCGAACCGGGTCGTGCCGGCCGGGGAGCGGCGCTCGACGACGTTGCCGAGCACGTCGTGGACGTATTCGGTCTGCTCGCCCGCCCCGTTCGCCGACCGGACGAGCCGGCCCGCGGCGTCGTAGCCGAAGCGGAGCGTGCGGCCGTCGAAGTCCGTCTCCTCGACCAGCCGCCCGGCGGGGTCGTAGCGGTAGGTCCAGCTCTGCCCGAGCGGGTTGGTGACCGTGCTGGGCCGCAGCTCGGTGTCGTAGCTGTAGGTCGTCCGGGCGCCCGACGCGTCGATCGTTGCGGTGACCAGGTCGAACGGGCCGTACTCGGTCCGTTCGGCCAGCCCGGCGCCGTTGACGTGCTCGACCTCGTTGCCCTCCGCGTCGTAACCGCGGCTCTCGCGCACCCCGGAGGGCCGCACGCGCAGCCGTTCGCCGCCGTCGGGGGTCCAGCCGAGGACCACGGGCTGCCCGGACCGGTTGAGCACCGACCGGGGCCGCCCGAACACGTCCCGGTCCACCGGTGGCGGCTCTTCGTCCCCGCGCGTCCACGCGGCCTGCTCGGACGTCAGCGGTTTCGCGATGCCGAGGGTCTCGGTGAACGGGTCCGGCAGCTCGTCGCGCGGGTAGAAGCGGGAGAGCACGACGCCGTCGTCCGCGGTGGTCTCGATCGTCAGCCCGGCGGCGTCCTGGGTGACCCGCAGGAGCGAGCCGTCCGGCCGGGTCACCGACCGGAGGGCGCCCCGCTCGTCGTAGGCGAACGACGTCGTGCGCCCCAGCGGGTCGGTGCGGGACAGCAGGCGGTCGTCGCGGTCCCATTCGGACGTGGTGACCCCGCCCAGCGGGCCGACCTCGCGGACGAGCTGGTTGGCTTCGTTGAAGTGGTACTCCCCGGCGTGGCCGAGGGAGTCGGTGAAGGTCGTGACCCGCCGCTGCGTGTCGTAGGCGAACTCGGCGTCGTAGAAGCCGCGGTCGCCGATGGTGCGGACGCAGCGGCCGGACGTGTCGTAGACGTAGCGGAACCAGGTGCCGTTGCGGTCCTGCCAGCCGGTGACGCGGCCCGCGGCGTCGTAGTCGTAGACCTGCGGGCGGCCGGAGGCGTTGAACTCCTGCGTCAGGCGGCCCAGCTCGTCGTAGCCGAAGCGCCGCACCAGGACCCGGGCCTGGCCGGCCGGGTCGGTCACGTGGACGGCGGTGACCCGGCCGCCTTCGGTCTCCAGTTCCACCCGGTAGCCGGCGGAGTGCCGCAGGGCCAGCGGTGCGCCGAGGGCGTCGTAGTCGAACTCGACCCGGGCGCCGTCGGCGTCGGTGACCGACCGCAGGACGAGCTCGGCGGATCCGCGGCCCGGCAACGCGGCGAACCGGAGTTCCCGGCCGCGCAAGGGATCGGACTGGGTGTAGCTGCCGTCGGCGTGCCGGGTCAGCGGGCGCCGCGGCCCGTCCACGGGAAGCACCGGCGCGCCCGGCTCGGCGAGCGGGTAGACGAGGGTGGTGCCGTCCGCGGCGAAACACCGGACGCGTTCGCGGCCCACCGCCAGCCGCTGGTCCACAGTGGACACCCAGCTGGGGCCGAACCACCGGCCGGCGCGGTAGGACGAGACGTGCAGGCGCTCCAGCACCAGCGGCGACGGCAGTTCCAGGTCGACCTGGTCGATCACGACGTTGCCGCGCGCGATGTCCACCGGGTCGGTCTTGCACTCCCAGGTGTCCTTGCCGCCGCCGCCGGTGTCGCCGTCCTTCCCGGGGTCCTTCTTCGCGGGCGGCGGGTCGCTCGGGGCCTTGTTCCCGTTGCCACCCGAGTGGTCGCCCGACGTCGAGGTGGAACCGTCCTTGCCCCCGCCGCCGTCCTTACCGCCGTCCTTGCCGCCGCCACCCGGGGGGTCGCCGGGGGTCTTGTCCCCGGTGCCGCCCGAGTGGTCACCGGAGGTGGTGGTGGAGTCGCCGTCCTTGCCGCCCTTGCCGTCCTTGACGTCGGGGGACTTCGGGTTGCCGTCGATCTTCCCCGGCTTGCCCGGCGGGCCGACCTTCCCGCCCTTGATGTTCTTCAGCCCCTTGGCGGCGTCCTCGAACAGGGTGCCGGCCTTCTTCAGCAGCGGGACCAGGGCCTTGAGCGCCTTGACGAGCTTGGTCGTGAGGCTCGCGATCTTCGACGCGGTCTTCGCGACAGCGGCGATGACCTGCGGCACCACCCAGGTCAGCCCGATGCCGAGGGTGAACACCACCTGCAGCGCCCACGAAATCAGGTGCCCGACGAGTTCGGCGATGATGTCGCGCACCAGCGTGCGGACGGCGCCCACCACCTCGCCGGCGGTCTTGACGCCGCTCCCGGCGCCTTCGCAGCCCTTCTGCGCGGCGGCCAGCAGCCCGGACGTGTCTTCGGCCCGCTTGCGGTAGTTGTCGGCGGCGGGGCCCTGCCAGCCGGCGAGGTCGGCCTTGACGGCGTTCGTCAGCTCGGTCGAGACGTCTTCGAGCTCTTTGGCGATGTTGTTCCAGGTCTGCGACTGCGCGGCGATCTCGTCGGCGTTCCCGGTGAGGGCGTTGAGCGCCTCCTTGAGCGGGCCGACGTGCTCGATCAGCCACCCGACCCCGGCGGCGAAGATCGCGCCGAAGGGGTCCATCACCGCGGTCAGCGCGTCGAGGGCCGTACCGACGGCGCCCATCGCCACCGAGGCCCAGTCACCGCTCTCGATGGCGTCCTTCAGGCCGATGGCGTCTTCGAGGAGCGGCACCCCGGAGTACGACTTGGTCGAATCCTGCGTCTGCGCGACCAACGGGTTACCCACGGCGACCGACTCCCCTGCCAAGGTTCAGCATTCGGATGATCTTAGTGACCCGATAGGAGGCAGGTCGCGACACCGCCGCGGCTTGCCCGTTCGACTCCTGCGGACTTCCCGAACGGGTCAGGCGACTTCGGCGGAGCACCGACATATGTCACAAGCAGGATCGAGCGGGACACCCGGCCCGGTAACGTCGTTGCGTACGCTACGCAACCAGCTAGGACAGGCCCATGCCCGCGAACGCGATCGACCAGCCGGACGACTGGACCACCCCCGGCGCGCACCCGGTCGCGCCCGGCATCCACCGCATCCCGCTGCCCCTGCCGATCACCGGCCTGACCATCGTCAACGCCTATGTGCTCGAAGGCCCCGACGGCCTCGTGCTGATCGATCCCGGCTGGGCGGGCCCGGCCAACGAACGCGCCGTCACGACCGCGCTGGCCGAGCTGGGCCACCGGCTCGGCGACGTGCGCGTCTGCCTCGCCACGCACCACCACTGGGACCACTACACCCAGGCCTTCGCGTGGCGCGAAACCCTCGGCATCCAGCTGCGGATCGGCGAGAACGAGCGGTTCAGCATCGACGGCTTCGACACGGCCAGCCCGTTCCCCAACCACCCGGAACTCCTGGCCCGCTGCGGCGCCGAAGAGCTGGCCGAGCGGGTGCTCGCGATCGACGTCTCCGGGGCCGGCACCCCCTACGGACCCCCGGACGGCTGGCTCCGCGACGGCGACCGGATCCCGGTGCGGGACGGCGAACTGGAAGTGATCGCGACCCCGGGCCACACCCGCGGCCACGTCGTCTACGCCCACTCCCCCGCCGGCGTCCTGTTCGCGGGCGACCACGTGCTGCCGGCCATCACCCCGTCCCTGGGCTTCGAAGTCGCTCCCGAAGCGACGCCGCTGCGCTCGTTCATCTCCTCCCTCAAGCTCCTGCTGGCGCGGCCCGACACGGTGCTGCTGCCCGCGCACGGTCCCGTCGGCGCCAGCACCCACACCCGCGTCCACGAGATCCTCGACCACCACCGCGACCGCCTCGACGAAGTCAACGAACTGCTCGTCGCGGGCGCCACCAACGCCTACGAGGTCGCCCGGCAGCTGCCGTGGACCCGGCACCGCCGGCAGCTCGACGCACTCCAGCTCGAACACCAGCTGTCCGCGGTCATGGAGATCGAGGCCCACCTCGACGTCCTCGCCCACCTCGGCCGCGTCACCCTCGACGAGACACCGGCGGCGCGCCGCTACAACGCGGCATAGCCCGGCCGGTCGCCCGCGGGCCGGAAGCGGGTCAGGCGCAGGCTGTTCGACACCACCAAGCAGCTCGACAGCGCCATCGCCGCGCCCGCGATCATCGGGTTGAGCAGGCCCGCCGCGGCCGGCGGCAGCGCCGCGACGTTGTAGGCCAGGGCCCAGAACAGGTTCGCCTTGATCGTTCCCAGCGTCCGGCGCGACAGCCGGATCGCGTCGACCGCGGCCAGCAGGTCGCCGCGGACGAGCGTCAGGTCGCCGGCCTCGATCGCCGCGTCGGTTCCGGTGCCCATCGCCAGCCCGAGGTCCGCCGAGGCGAGCGCGGCCGCGTCGTTGACGCCGTCGCCGATCATCGCCACGACGTGGCCCTGGGCCTTGAGGCCGGCGATCACGTCGACCTTCTGCTCGGGCGAGACTCCGGCGATGACGTCGGTGATGCCGGCCTCGCGGGCGATCGCGCGGGCCACGGCCTCGTTGTCGCCGGTCAGCAGGATCGGCGTCAGGCCGAGCCGCCGCAGCTGGAACACCGCGGCCGCCGACGTCGGCTTCACCGTGTCGGCCACCACCAGCACGGCGTGGGCGCAGCCGTCCCAAGCCAGGATGACTGCGGTGTGCCCGGCGTGCTCCGCCTTCTGCTTCGCCGCCAGCAACGACGACGGCAGCCGCACCGAGAGCCGGTGCATCAGTTCGGGCCGGCCGACGACGACGCGGTGCCCGTCGACCCGGCCGAGGACACCGAAACCGGCGACGTTGCGGAATTCCAGGACCTCCCCCACCGAGCCGAACCGCCGGCACCACCGCGTCGGCGATCCGGTGCGCACGGCGACCAGGCTCATCTTGCCGGCGGTGACCGTGCCGGTCTTGTCGAGCACGACGGTGTCGACGCGGCGGGTCGATTCCAGCACCTCCGGGCCCTTGACCAGGACGCCGAGCTGGGCGCCGCGGCCGGTGCCGACGAGCAGCGCCGTCGGCCTGGCCAGGCCGAGCGCGCACGGGCACGGGCACGGGCACGGGCACGGGCACGCGATGATCAGCACGGCGACGGCCGCGGTGAACGCGACCGCGGTGTCCGCCCCGGTCCCGAGCCAGAACCCCAAGGTGGGCAAGGGAAGCGCCATGACCACGGGTACGAACACCGCGGACACGCGGTCGGCCGGCCGCTGCACGTCGGCCTTGCCGCTCTGCGCCCGCTCGACCATCGCCGCGATCCCCTCACCCGGTGGTCGGCCGGCGGGCCGCTTCGGTTCCCGCGGGTCTCAGGCCGCGTGCCGGCCGGTGGGCCGTTGTGGGAAGCGACGCCGCTGCGACCGGTCACCGGACTGAGGCGCGGACGCGTCCGGAGCGTCGGTTTCCGCGCTGTCCGGCGCCGGAAGCCGGTCGGCCGCAGGGGGTGCGGTCTGCCGCCGGTGCTGCCGGCGCACCGCGAACAGCAGGGCGACCCCGGCGACGACGAGCCCGTGCGACGCGACGCGGTCGAACGCGACCTGCCCGGTCGTCAGGTCGACGCCGGAGACGAAGCCGAGCACCACCACGAACCCGCTCAGCGCGGGCAGCAGCCCGGCGGCGGTCGCCGGGCGCAGCGCGGCCCACAGCAACCCGATGCCGATCGCGACGTTCCAGGCCGCGCTCTCGTTGCCGAGGTGCACCGCAACGGCGAGGCCGCCGTGGGCCGCGTGCCCGACGTCCGCGCCCAGCAGCTCGGCCAGCCCGAGCCCGCTCTGCGCCAGCGCGACCAGGCCGAGCGCCACCCGCAGGCCCCACCGCTGGGGCCGCGGCGCGGGCACCTCGGCCAGGATCCGGTCCGTGAGGTCGGGCACCCGCGGTGCCTCCCGGACCAGGGTCAGGCGGCGCAGCGCGACCGCGCGCTCCTGCCAGTCCCGGCACGCCGGGCACCCGGCCAGGTGCCGGTCGATCACTTCGTCCGGCACGACCGGCTGCTCGCCGTCGACCCGGGCCGAAATCGGTTCGCGCAGTTCGGAGCAGTCCACACCCCAATAGTCGCCCACCGGGCGGTCCCGGTTCCCGCGGGTGTCGGCTACCGTGTCCGTTCGTGACCTCCCGCAGGGACCGCGACGACGAGCGGATCACCGCGCTCGCGCTGGCCGCCGTCCGCGGCGACGAGGGCGCCTTCGAAGCGTGGGTCCGCGCCACGCAGGCCGACGTGTGGCGGTTCGTGGCGCACCTCACCGACACGACCGCCGCCGACGACCTCACCCAGGAGACCTACGTCCGGGCGGTCACCGCCCTGGCCCGGTTCGCCGGACGTTCCTCCGCCCGCACCTGGTTGCTGTCCATCGCCCGGCACGTCGTGGTCGACCACTTCCGCGCCCGCTCGGTCCGCCCGCGATCCTTCGGCCAGGACTGGGAGGCGGCGGCCGAAGCCGAGTCCGCCCGCCGCACCGGCCGCGGTTTCGAGGACGTCGTCGAGCTGGGCCTGCTGCTCGACGAGCTCGACCCGCACCGCCGGGAGGCCATCGTCCTCACCCAGGTCCTCGGGTACTCCTACGCCGAAGCCGCCGAGATCTGCGACTGTCCGATCGGGACAGTCCGCTCCCGCGTCGCCCGCGCCCGCGAAGACCTCCTCGCCGCGCGGGACGAGCGGGACAACGTCGTCTGAGCCGATCCGGCGGGACGGCGGCCGTGTCCGGGGTCAGCCGGCGCGCCGGCCGAGCAGCTCGATGAGCGCGTCCGCGGCGGGCGCGGAAGAAGCCGGGTTCTGGCCGGTGATCAGCAGGCCGTCACGCACCACGTAGGACTCCCAGTCGGCGGTCTTGGAGTAGACCCCGCCGAGCTTCTTCAGCTCGTCTTCGACGAGGAACGGGACGATGTCGGTGAGCTGGACCGCGGCTTCCTCGGTGTCGGCGAAGCCGGTGACCTTCTTGCCCCGCACCAAGGGCGTGCCGTCTTCCGCGGTGGTGTGGCGCAGCACGCCGGGAGCGTGGCAGACGAGCGTGACCGGCTTGCCCGAACGCAAGGTGGTCTCGATCAGCCGGGCGGAGTTCTCGTCCTCGGCCAGGTCCCACAGCGGTCCGTGCCCGCCGGGGTAGAAGACCGCGTCGAAGTCGTCGGCGACGACGGAGTCGAGACGCACCGTGTTCGCGAGCGCCGTGGTGGCCTCCGCGTCGGCTTCGAAGCGGCGGGTGTCGTCGGTCTGGGCGTCCGGCTCGTTGCTGACCGGGTCCAGCGGCGGCTGCCCGCCCCGGGGCGAGGCGAGCACGATGTCCCACCCGGCGTTCTTGAAGCGGTAGTAGGGCGCGGCCAGCTCTTCGAGCCAGAAGCCCGTCTTGCGCCCGGTGTCGCCGAGCTGGTCGTGCGAGGTGAGAACGACGAGAACCTTCACGGTTTCCTCCTGCTATTAGACCGGTCGTCTCCGGCTGGACACGCATCCGGCGTCGGAAAAGGGGGCATTACAGGCCGAGCAACCGCCGGGTGGCCACCATGGTGGTGTCCAGCGGCCCGCGGTCACGGTGGATCTTGGCCAGCACGCTGGCCCCGAGCCACATGTCGTACAGGACCTCCGCCAGCGAGCGGGCGTCCCCGGCGATCGTCAGGGAACCGTCACGCGAACCCTGGCCGATCACCTGCTCGAGGCGATCGACGATGGCGGTGGTGCCTTCCTTGAGGGCGAGACGCATGGCCTCCGACAGGTCCGCCACCTCGGCACCCAGCTTCACCGCGAGGCACCGGCCGTGGCACTCGTCGAGACTCTGCGTCTCGTGCCACTGCTGCCAGTAGGCCATCAGACGCTCGGCGGCCGGCGAGCCGCGCCGCTCCAGGATCCGGTCCATGTCGGCGAGGTACTCCTGGAAGTACGCCTTCATCATCGCCTCGCCGAACGCGTCCTTCGAGGCGAAGTAGTGGTAGAAGGACCCCTTCGGCACCTTCGCCTCGGCGAGCACCTCGTTGATCCCGACCGCGGCGTACCCCTTGTGCCCCATGATCCGCTGGGCGGCATCGAGGATGCTCCGGCGAGTGTCGGTGCTCCCTGCTGCGGTCGGCATGGCACCCACCCTAGCAGCAGATTAGACCGGTCGTCTAGAACGACCGCGCACCGCGGTGGTCCACGACCTCACCGACCACGGCGCGTCGATCCTGCGCTCCGAAGGCTCGGACGGGCGGCTGCGCGGCTCGGCCCGGCACCTGGACGAGCAGCTGTCCACAGTGGACGTGCCGGCCCACGGCTTCGCCCGGGCCGAGTTCCTCTCCCCCGGCGAGATCGACCCGCTCCCGATCAAGCCGTCCTTCGGCGCCGGCGAACAGCGGCGCTTCGTCGTCAGCTCCGCGACCTCCTGGGCACCCCGATGCGGCGTCCACGGGCCTTCGCGGCGGGAGGACGTCCCGCTCGCCGGACACCCGGAGCACTACTCCCCTGAGTACGGTGGTGCGGTGAGCGGCCCGCGGCAGGAACTCCGGCGAGTCCAGGACGGCGACGGCCCCGGCGCCGCGCAAGCCCGGCTCGCCCTGACCGCCACGACGCCGCGAGACCAGCTGCGCGCCGCCATTCTCGCGCTGGCCATCGGGCGCGGAGCGGACCGCAGCACGTGCCCTTCCGACGCCGCGCGGGCGGTCGCCGACGAGTGGCGGCCGCTGGTGCCGCAGGCCCGCGAACTCGCACGGGAGCTGGCCCGGGCCGGTGCGGTGCGCATCACCCAGGGGAACCGCGTGCTCGACCCGGACGAGGACTGGCACGGGCCGATCCGGATCCGGGCCACCCCCCAGCCAGGCGTGGAGACGGGCCCGGTCACCGAGGGGGGAGGTGATGACCGGGCCCGCGGGAGCAACTTACCCAAGTCGGCCGCAAAAGAATCCGTGATCCGGAAAACGGACCACGACGAGCGACGGTCCTGATCACCCGTCCTCAGGTTTGCGCCAGGCCCCTGGTGGGGTAGGAATGCGAAATGGCCGACATCACCAGCCTCATCCTCGACGACCACGACTGGTTCCGGCGCCAGTTCGCCCGGCTCGACGACCTCACCGACCCGGCCGAGCTGGCCGAGGTCTGGCAGCCGCTGGCCGACCTGCTCGACGTGCACGCCCGGGCCGAGGAAGAGATCTTCTACCCCCACCTCCTGCGCCGCGGCGAAGACGCCGAAGAGGAGACGCTGGACGCCATCGGCGACCACAACGACATCCGCGACGGCGTCCACGAGGCCGCCCTGCACCCGGTCGGCAGCACCGCCTGGCACGCGGCGGTGCACAAGGCCCGGTTCGCCAACAGCGAGCACATGGCCGAGGAGGAGGACGAAGGCCTCTCCGACTTCCGGCGCCACGCCGACCTGGGGCTGCGCGAGGAGCTCGGCCGGCGGTTCGTGGAGTTCAAGCGGCAGCACGAGGGTGCTCGCGACCTCGACGTCAGCGACCTCGACCCGCGGGAGTACGTCGAACAGGAGCTCGGAGACCGTCCGGCCGACGCCTCGCTCGGCATCGGCAGCCTCAAGGAACAGGACTGACATGAACCACCTGATGCGCGACCTGGCCCCGATCACCGACGCGGGCTGGAAGGAGGTCGACGCCGAGGCCAAGGAGCGGCTGCAGACCCACCTGGCGGCCCGCCGCCTCGTCGACGTGGCCGGGCCGCACGGCTGGCGGCACTCCGCCACGGACCTGGGGCGGACCGCCACCGTCGCCGCCGGGTCGCTGGCCGGTCTGGGCGAAGGCGCGGTGGTCCGGCAACGGCGGGTGCTGCCGCTCACCGAGGTGCGGGTGCCGTTCACGGTGTCGCGCGAAGAGCTGGACGACGCCGAGCGCGGCGCCGACGACCTCGAGTTCGACGACCTCGACCGCGCGGCGAAGCAGATCGCGATGATCGAGAACCACGCCGTCTTCCACGGCTGGGCCGCGGCCGGCATCACCGGGATCACCGAAACCTCCCCGTACGACACCCCGTCGCTCGGCGACGACCCGGACGCCTACCCCGGGGTCGTCGCCCGCGCGGTGGACACCCTGCGCCAGGCCGGCATCAAGGGCCCGTACGGTCTCGCGATCGCCCCCGACGGCTACACGCGGATCGTGGAGAGCACCGAACACGGCGGCCACCTGCTGTTCGACCACCTCCGCCGCGTCCTGGGCGGCGGCAAGGTCGTGCGTGCCCCCGGCCTGGAAGGCGCGCTGATCGTGAGCCTCGACAGCGGCGGCTTCTCCCTCGAGCTCGGCCAGGACCTCGCGGTCGGCTACAGCCACCACGACGCCGAAACGGTGGCGCTCTACCTGGAGGAGAGCTTCAGCTTCCGGGTCGTCGAACCCGACGCCGCCATCACCCTGGCCCCCTGACCGGCCACGAACGGCGCCTCGACCCAGCGAAGGAGTCTTCCCATGGCCGCCGAGCCGTTCGAGGCCGGCATCACCGAAGCCGAGATCGCGGATCTGCGTGACCGGTTGCGCCGGACGCGGTGGCCCGAACCCGAGCCGGTGGACGACTGGTCGCAGGGTGTGCCGCTGGCGTACGCGCGGGAGCTGTGCCGCAGCTGGGCCGAGGACTACGACTTCGGGTTCACCGCGCGGCTGAACGCCTTCCCCCAGTACCGCTCCGCGATCGACGGGCTGGGCATCCACTTCGTCCACGTCCGCTCGCCGGAGCCGGACGCGTTCCCGCTGGTGCTCACGCACGGGTGGCCGGGTTCGGTGCTCGAGTTCCTGGCCGTGTTCGGTCCGCTGACCGACCCGCGCGCGCACGGCGGGGACCCGGCGGACGCGTTCCACGTGGTCGCGCCGTCGTTGCCCGGGTACGGCTGGAGCGACAAGCCGTCGACGGCCGGGTGGGGCGTCACGCGCACCGCGCGCGCCTGGGACGCGTTGATGGTCTCCCTGGGCTACGAGCGGTACGGCGCGCAGGGCGGCGACTGGGGTTCGGCGGTGTCCGGCGCACTGGGCGAGGTCGCGCCCGAGCGCGTCGCCGGCGTGCACGTGAACCTGGGATCGGTGGCGGCGGGCGTGTTCGACGACCCGACCCCCGCGGAGCTCGCGAACCTCGAAGCCGAGCAGGAATTCCAGCGCACCGGCCGGGGGTATTCGGCGATCCAGGCGACCCGGCCGCAGACGCTCGGCTACGGCCTGACCGACTCCCCGGCGGGCCAGGCCGCCTGGATCGCGGAGAAGTTCCGGGCGTGGACGGACAACGACGGTCACGCCGAGGACGCGGTTACGCGGCAGCAGATCCTCGACGAGATCTCGGTCTACTGGTTCACCGCGTCGGCCACGTCGTCGGCGCGCTTGTACTGGGAGAGCTTCGCGCGCTTCCGAGACGTGGTCACCGCACCGTCGGGGCTGTCGGTCTACCCACGCGACATCACGCGCCCCTCGCGCCGGGAGGCCGAGCGGCGGTTCACCGACCTGCGCTGGTTCGCAGAACTGCCGCGAGGAGGTCACTTCGCCGCGCTTGAGCAGCCGGAATCGCTGGTCGAGCAGGTGCGCGGGTTCTTCCGGCTGGTCCGCTGACCCGCAGCGCCGGTCAGGCGGTCACCGCGCGTTCGACGTGCCGGGCCAGGAACTCGTACACCCCGCGAACCACTTCCGGCTCGCCGTCCAGCAGGTCGTAGCCGTGGTCCACGCCGCGGACGTCGTAGTGCTCCACCAAGGCTCCCGCCTTCTCGAGCTTGCCCGCGTACGTCACCGCCTCGGCGCGCAGCCGGTCGTGCTCGCACGTGATCACCAGCGCCGGGGCGATGCCGGACAGGTCGTCGGCGTTGGTGCCCCAGGCCGGGGACGCCAACGGGTCCGTCCGGCGGGCGACGTCGGGGATGTACGCCGTGTTGAAGACCTCCCCCATCCACGGCCGGATCACCACCCGGTCGTCGCGGGCGGGCTTGTCGGCCGCCGGGGTGACCAGGTCCAGGGGCGGGTAGTGCAGCACCTGCAACGCGATCTCCGGGCCGCCGTCACGCAGCGCGAGCCGGGACGCCGCGGCCGCGAGTGAGCCGCCCGCGCTCTGACCGCCGACGCACAGCCGCGCGCCCGCCCATTCGCGATCGGGCGACGCCGCCCACCTGAGCGCGTCGTAGACCTGCTCGCACGGAGCCGGGAAACGCTTGTGCGGAGCCAGTACGTAGTCGACGTTGACCACGAACACCCCCGCGTGCTCGGCCAGGTAGCGGCAGAGCGGGTCGTCGGCGATCGCGCCGCCCACCACGAAGCCGCCGCCGTGGGCGTTGAGGTAGACGCCCTTCGCCTTGCCCGGCGGGCGGTAGAGGGTCGCGGGCATCGGGCCGTGCCGCGTCGGGATCGCGAGTTCGCCGGTGCGGCCCGGGATTTCGGGGAACAGCGGGCGGGGCTTCTGCACGCGCGCGGCACCCGCCGCCATCAGGCGAGCGACGGTGTCGGCGACGAACGGCTTGGACAGGATCGACACAGGCGACCTCACTTCGTGCGGATCTGGTGGAACTCCAGCGAAACCCCGAGCGGGCGCGCGCCGTCGAGCAGCGGGACGAGCGTGCCGACGAGCACGGCGTCGTTGAGCCAGGAATACGGACCTTCCGGGGCTTCGATGCGCGGGCTCGTGACGATCCCCTGCCGGGTGAAGGCGCCGGTGTTGGTCACGGTCAGCACGACACCGTCGTCGGTGCGGATCAGGTACTGCGCCGTCACGACCGCGACGCCGTCGCCGCGCACGACGCTCCAGTCCGCGCCCACCCCGAGCACCTCGCCGGTGACGCGCGGGCCGGTGACGGTGCCGCCGGTGATCGGGATGACGCGCCGGTGGCCGGCGGGGGTGGTGCCGGCGTCGATCGGCTCGGCGATCAGCACTTCCAGCTTCGCCACCAGCTCCATCGCGAGTTCGGGATGGGTCACGGGCGCTCCTCGAGGGCCGGGTGGATCCGCATCAGCCGGTCGGTGAACTCCTCGGGGTCGAGCGGGTCCGCGCCCTCCACCACCCAGGTGTTGACCAGCGCGGCGGCCCCGCCGGTGATGAACGCGGCCAGGTCGTCGACCGCTTGCTCGCCGGTGCGCACCCGGCTCGCGTAGCGCCGGTTGATCGGGACGAACAGGCTGGTCAGCGCCTTGTTCAGGGCGAAGGCGGACGAGCTGGTCAGCATGGCGCGGTAGAACCGGCGGTGGGCGGCGAAGTGCGTCGCCAGCGCCAGCGTCGACGCGCGGCCACCGCCGGGGCGGCGGGTCAGCGGCTCGAGGAGCTCCCGCCGCACCAGATCCAGCGCGGCTTCCAGCAGCAGCGTGTCGCGGTCACCGAACTGCAGGTAGAGCACCTGCCGGCTGACGTCGGCCGCGGCCGCGATGTCCGAGACCGGGACGTTCGCCGACTCCCGAGCGCCGACGAGGTCGATCGCGGCCCGCATCAAGGCCGCCCGCGACCGGCGAACCCGGCGGTCCTTGGCCGGCTCGACGGCCGTCCACTCGACGGTCATGCACCGATAATGGACAGCTGTCAATAAAATGGCAAGTGCTCACGACTGCTCGACACTGCTCCCCTCACCGGGCATCCGGCCGGCCCCGGCGGTCGTACCCCGCGGTCTCCGGTGGCAGTTCTGCGCCGCGACAGCCAAGACGTCGCTGTCGCTCCGACGAGCTTTCACCTTCGCGAACCGATGTCGTTCGACCTGGCGATCCACCGGGCCGGCGTTCCCCTTCTCGCGCCGTCATCGGGGTGATCGCCGGGCGAGTGGGTAGTCTTCGGCCGCGCGGGAAGTGCGACTCCCCCTCTCCACGCCGAGGAACTCCACGTCACCGGGGATGTGCTCCACCAGAGCGCCCGCTTTCGGTACGCGCGGGACAGCCCACTCGTGCCGCATGTCGGTCCCTCGGGAACGCACGGTTCTCCCATCGCCGGCGCGATAACTTCCAGATCACCTCTCGCTGGGTGGGCCGCACCGGGAACGCCTGGACGATCCTGCATCACCCCCGGGAGGTTCGCACTGCTACCCGAGGCGGTCCTGGGCTTCGGCCGCCCGGATCACCCGCGCGGTCGGGTCCGGTGCACCCGGGTCGCGCACCCGATCGGTGAGCAGGAAGCCCGGCAGCTCCACCCCAAGCTCTTCGGTGAGCCGAAAGGTACCGCCGAGCACCCCGGGGTCCCAGCCGAGGGCCAGCGCGTGCTCGATGAGGCGCCGGACGTCGGCCGACGCCGGATAGGAGCCGTCAGTCGCGGCCGGGGTCCAGCCGACCCCGGTGGCCTTCGAAAGCAAGTCGGCCTCCAGGGCGAGGCCGGTCTTCCCGGCACCCCAGGCGCGCACCCGGACACAGCGGTGCTGGTCGACTAGGTCGCCGGCGACCTGACCGATCGTGGCCCGCCAGGTGTAGGTCCGCTCCCCGATGCGGAGCGTCCGCAGCCTCGTTCGCACCGGACCACCTTAGGGGCCGGATGATCTCGCGAAACCACCTGTACCTCTCGTCGGTGGACGAGCCGGTGGCGAACCACTCGCTCAGCGCCCGTCCACGACTCCCACATGTGGTGCACATCGACCTCTCAGCCGGTGTCCGACCGTGCAGCCCGCGTCGAAAGCTGCTGATGGGAGCTGGGCCGGCACCGCCGGGCGGCGGGAGCCAGCGTCGATCGGGCCATCGCCGAGCGAGACCGGTCAGCTCTGAGGACGCACGGCTTGCCCGAGCGCGCTCAGGCTGACCTCGACGATCGTGCGGAGCTGCCGCCGGCTCGCGCCGGCCCGGCTCATCACGGCCACTGACTGGTTGACCGCCGCGAGGTGGACAGCGAAGTCGGCGGCGTCGGCGCGGGGCAGCTTCGCGGCGGTCAGAGCGGTCCGCAGCCGCGCCTGCTGGGTGTCGAGTGCCTGGATCGCGCGCGCGGCGATGGCGGGGCTCAGGGCCGGGATCGCCATCGCGGTCTGGGCGATCAGGCAGCCGTCGGGCACGTCCGGGTCGGCGATGCGCTGCAGGGTGACGTCGAAGAAGGCGCGTACCGCGCGCAGCGGATCGTGGGATGCGCCCGAGAGGGCTTGGTCGTACCGGTCGCCGTACCGCGTGGCGTAGCGGTCCAGGCAGCGCAGGTACAGCGAATCCTTGTCGCCGAGCGAGGAGTAGATGGAGCTGCGGTTCAGTCCGGTCGCCCGGCACAGGTCGTCCACGGAGGTGTCGGCGTAGCCGGCTCGCCAGAACTGGACCATCGCCGCGTCGAGGACGACCTCCACGTCGAACTGCTTTCGTCCGGCCATCCGGCAGCTACCTCGTTCTCGCGTCAGGACAGGTGATCTCCCCCATCTTATCTTGAACCGAACAGTTCAAGATGAGCTAGCCTCGGGACATGGCCGACACCGCGATCTCCGAGCTGCCCCTGCCAGACCTCGACGGCTTCACCCACCGCTGGCCCGAGGTGGACGGCGTCCGGCTGCACGCCGTGGAAGGCGGTCGACCGACCGGTCCCGTGGTCGTTCTGCTCGCCGGATTCCCGCAAACCTGGTGGGCGTGGCGCAAGGTGATGCCGGACCTGGCTCGGCGGTTCCGGGTCATCGCGCTCGACCTGCCCGGGCAGGGCCACTCGGACCGGCCGCACGGCAGCTACGACACGCACACCGTCGCCGCGCGCATCCAGGCCGCCGTGAGCGAGCTCGGCGTGGACGAGTACTGGCTCGTCGCCCACGACATCGGGGCCTGGGTGGCGTTCTCGCTCGCCCTGAACCGCGAACAGCGGCTGCACGGTGTCGCGCTGCTGGACGCCGGCATCCCCGGAATCACCCTTCCGGAGTCAGTGCCGACCGACCCCGGCCGAGCTTGGAAGACCTGGCACTTCGCGTTCCACGCGGTGCCCGACGTTCCCGAACTGCTCCTCACGGGCCGCGAGCGCGCCTACGTGGACTGGTTCTTGAAGGCCAAGGCACTGTCCGCGAACACGTTCGACAGCACCGAAATCGACCACTACGCAGCCGCCATCGCCGCCGAGGACGGCTTGCGAGCGTTTCTCGCCTACTACCGCGATGCCGCGGAATCGGGACGCAGGAACCACGAGGCGCTCAGCCGGGGCCCGTTGACCGTTCCGGTCCTGGGCATCTCCAGTTCCCACGGCTCGATCCCGGACATGGCTGCTTCCTTGAGTCACTGGGCGGCCGACACACGCGGCGCCGTCATTTCCGATGCCGGGCACTTCATCCCCGACGAGCAACCCGGCGCGGTCGTCGATGCGGTGACCGCGTTCATCGGTTGACCCGCAGCCCCCAGGGCTCGCCGCTCAGGTGTCGTACTTGCCGCTGTCCCAAGGCTCGGTGAACGCCATGTAGTTGCCTGGACGCAGCTCCACCCACCACGGATCGTCCTCGTCGTCGCCCGGCCTGGGGATCAGGCCGAAGGTGGTGCCGAACCGCTCGACGGCGAAGGGTGCGACCTCGATCCGGGTGAAAGTGGAGTCGTGGTCGATCGCGATGAGATCGGGTGCACCCATGGGACCGGAGACTAGCCCGGCGGACGTCCGGGGGCGGCGGTGGCAGGGCGATCCGCGATCGGGAAATCGATGGCAGTGATCGCTTCGACCTGACAACGTCGCACCCATGCGGAACAAGGACAGCAGGGGTCACTCCGGCAGCGTCACCCTCCGGCCGGCTGACACCAGCACCCGCTCGGTGGTCGAACGGCTGGGCCAGTTGGAACGGCACGAACTGTCGCAGTTCACGGGAGACCTGCCCGGACCGGACGGGCAGTTCGGCTTCCCGCGGCTGTCGCGGTTCTTCACCGACGCCGACCACCACGCCTACCTGATCCTCTCCGGCGAACAGCTCGCAGGCTTCTGCCTGGTCCGCCCCTTCGACGGCGGAAGCAGCTTCATCCACGCCTTCTTCGTCGTTCGCGCCCTGCGGCAGCAAGGTGTCGGACTGGCGGCTGCCACCGATCTGCTGCGGTCACGCCGCGGGCGCTGGGCAATCGCGTTCGTGGAGGAGAACGAACCGGCGGCATGCTTCTGGAGGCAAGTGGCGACCGAGGTCGTCGGTGACAGCTGGACTTCGGAACTCCGTCAAGCGCCCAGCACCGGTCGCACTTTCCAGTTCCTCCACCTCGATGTCGACCAGCACGAGCGCGACCGGGGAGGGCACTGATGACCCGCATGGCGTGGATCGAGGCGGCCAAGCGCGTCGGCGAGGGCGCCCGGGAAGAACTGCGCTGTCCAAAAATGATGACGACTTCCTGGAAGTGGAATGGTTTCCGAATCCCGGCGGCGTCGGTGGCGAGTACCGGCTGCACTGTCCGTCGTGTGGTGCCGAGAACTGGGTTCTGAAGCGGGTGACGGTCTCGTGCGGGGACGTGGTGCCCCCGCGTCATGACTCGGAGCAGCGCGTTCACCAGGAGCGATAGCACATCGGTGCCGTCGCGGAGCGGTCAGGACAAGTGTGCCGACAGCAGCCAAGCAGGTGTCGACTTGCGGCCGTTGCCCTCGTTTCGGACGTCGCTGCCGGCGAAGTCCGCGAAGTCCGGGAAGTTCTCGGGAACGTTGGCGTGGATGCGGGCCGGCCGGATCTCGTCGATCGTCCAGTACGCGCCCACCACCTCCCGCAGTTCCTCCGCGGAGACCGAGTTGACCCTGCCGGTGGGCACGGTCGCGCTGTCGAACACCAGCACGAAATACGATGCGCCGGGCGCTGCGGCGCGCACGATCGATTCCTGGTATCCCTGCCGCAGCTCGACCGGCATCGAGTGGAACAAGGTGCTGTCGAGAACGGTGCCGAACCGGCCGTCGTAGCCGGTGAACGCGCTGATGTCG
Organism: Amycolatopsis sp. NPDC049159; assembly: GCF_040648295.1. NCBI lineage: Bacteria > Bacillati > Actinomycetota > Actinomycetes > Pseudonocardiales > Pseudonocardiaceae > Amycolatopsis > Amycolatopsis sp. NPDC049159. The sequence goes on along the minus strand of NZ_JBEZDL010000040.1, from coordinate 38,990 downwards.
GCGACCGCGAAGCCCGCGTTGTCCAAGCCGCGCTGAGCGGCTTCCGCACGCGCGAGCTCGATCGCGGTCGGCGACTGGTCCAGGCCGACCGTCGTGAAACCCCGCTCGGCCAGGTAGAACGACGTTGCGCCCTCGCCGCAGCCGGCGTCGAGGACCTCACCGTGGAACGCGCCCGTGTCGATGAGCGCGGCGATCTCGGGTTGCGGTTCGCCGATGCTCCACGGCGGCCGGAGGCCCTGGCCCAGCTCAGGAGCTTGACCACGGTAGGCGGATTCGAACAACGCGTCGCTGGATGAGCTCGTCATGCACCCAGGGTGTCAACCAGGTTGATATATGTCAACATGGTTGACATGGAAAACTCCCGGGACGAGCCACTCGGCTACCTGCTGCACCGGGTCACCGCAGCCTTGCGCGCGGAGGTGGCCGCCACCGTGCTCGAGCCGGCGGGGCTGGCGACGCCCGAGTACCTCTGCCTGCGGATGCTGTCGCAGTCGCCGAAGTCCAACGCCGAGTTGGCCCGCGAGGCGCAGGTGTCGCCGCAGGCGATGAACAAGGTGGTTCTCGCGCTGCAGGATCGCGGCCTGGTGGCGCGACCCGCCACGGTGCCGGCCGGGAGATCGTTGCCTGCCACGTTGACCCGCCAAGGGGTGAGCGTGCTCGCGCGCCTCGACCCCGAGGTGGCCGAGGCCGAGAACCGCGTCCTGGCCGGGCTCGACGACCGCGACCGGCGCGAGCTCCGGCGGCTCCTCGTCGCGGCCGGCGCGGTGGTGTCCCGGCGGTGATTCCGTCGGGACACCGCCACCACGGTCACGCGAGCCCCGCCGGCCACACCTTCCGGCTCGAGCACGATGATCACCGTCCCGGCCGGAAACCCTAGTTGGTCGCGCAGGGTTTCACCTTGTAGGCGGCCCGGTTCAGCGGGTCGTCGAGTCGTTGGCACTCCGTCGTGTAAACGGTTCCCCGCGATCCCGATGCGGGGAACCTCAGCACCGGCACCGGGTGGCCGATCGGCCAGAGGTCGTTGGGCGGCTGCTGCTCCGTCCAGTAGAACGTGCCGGTCGCGCCTCGGATCGGGGTGTCGCGGTAGCTGGTGAGCTTGTCGCGGACGTCGGCCGCGGTCGGCAGTGCCGGTTTCTGGACGTGCGCGGAGTTTCGGACGTACACGGAGTGGATCGCGGTGATCGCGGCGGCGACCGCGTCGAACTGCATGATCGCGTAGCCGTCGGCCAGGTCCGCGCTCGGGAACGCCGCGCTGCCCGTGGTGAACCGGGCGCGGAAGGCCGGGTACTGCTCCGGGGTCGCCACGCCCTGCGCCCAGCCGTCGGGGTCGGTCGACGACGCGGCGAGCACCGTGACCCGGGCATCGAGCAGGTCGCGGGTGGTCAGCGGCGCCCCGTCCGCGCCCGGCTGGTCGGTCGGCACGACGACCAGACCCGTGACGCCCACGGCCAGGACCAGTTGCCGGGACGCACCGTCGCCCTGGCGGAACTTGAGACTGCGGACCAGCCCCGGGAGATCCGCGTCGCGGCCGGCGTAGAACACGACGTCGGGGTCGCCGATGCCGATCGCGTTGACGGCGTCCTCGAAGAGCCCGGTGGACCCCGTGCTGGAACCCGTGCTGCCGTTGAACCACGACAGGTGGTCGTTGAGCTTCAGCGGGGCGAACACGTCGACGAAGTCGTCGCCGAGGGTTTCGACGTAGTCGTCCGGATTGCGGTCCCGCACCAGGTACCCCTTGCCGACCGGGCCGAGGGCCTTCTGCAGCGCCGTGACGTAGGCGTGGTTGGACGGCGAAACCTTGAACAGACCGGGTTTGTCTTCGCTACCGATCTCGCGGGTGGTCATGTCGTCCGCGGTGAGGACGCTGCCGATGCTGGGCAGGTGCCATGCGGAGTTCAGCCGCTTCGCCGCATCGCGGGTTTGCGGCACACTGACACCCATCCCGGTGACCGCGACCAGGGGGTGCTCCCCCGTGGTCAGGGAGCCGAGCCCTTCGACGACCTCGGGCCACTGGTTCTGGTCGCGGCCGATGTTGGCCAGCACCAGCTGGATCTGCGGTTTGGCTTCGCCGTAGGGGGTGGTCTCGCTGTTGGTGTAGGTCTGGGCGGTGTAGGCGCCTTCGAGGGCGTGCACGATCGGGCCCGCGCTGAGTTTGCTGTCCGGCTGGGCCGTCATCGGCATCATCACGGCGACCCGGACGTAGGGCACGCTCTGCTGAGCGACACGCTGGTTCTCGGCGACGATCTTGTGTATCACGCCGGCCGCGGCGGGATCGGTCGAGCCGAACGCGTAGTCCAAGCTGGTGAGCCAGCCGGTGCACTGGCCGTCGCCGTCCTGCCGGGTCAGGTCGTAGCCCTCGCCCGTGCGCCCCGGGGTCCCGTCGCACTGCGACGACCGGTCCTTGACGTAGGTGACGATCCACGTGGCCCCGCCGCCGAGCAGGAGCAGGACAGCGGCGGCCAGCACCAGCACGCGGCGGCGCGCGCGGGTCCGCGTCGCCGGCCGGACGGGGTAGTCGTAGACGGCGTCGCTCACGAAACTCCTTCGAATCGGTTGCCCGGCGCGGCCGCGGATCGGGTGAGGGCCGGTCGCCACCGCCGAGCCTGCGCCTGGTGGTCGGCGATCAGGTCGGTCAGTTCGTCGCAGGTGTCGTCGAGGTGGTTCGCGAGTTCCGCCAAGCCGCCGGCGATGCGCGTGTGCAGGGTCCGGCGGTTCGCGCACGACAACGGATCGGCCGCGGTCCACAGCCTGTTCACCAGCGAGGGCAGGAATCCCGGCCAGGGACCGGTGGCCACGGTCCGCGCACCGCGGGCCGGCGCGGAGGTGACGGTCAGCAGCAGCGTCAGCCACTCGGGCAGCGGCATCGTGCCGAGGCGCCGCGCGAGCTCGTCCAGCACCGCCGTGGTTTCGCCGAGGGCCAACGTGTGGTGCAGCAGTCGCGCCGGTGCGGCGGAGTCGGCCGGACCGGCCCCACCGAGGAACTCGTGGGTCCGGCGCCAGCTCCAGAGGTGATCTTCGGTGCGGTCGGCGAGGTTGCGCAGCAACAGTGCCCGCACCACGGTCGTCGGGTGGGTGCCCGTGTCGTCCCACATCGCGAGGGGCAGGTCAGCGCCGGCAGTGCCCGGGAGCCGGGTGGCGAGCCGCTGGCCGTCGTGGCGGTCACGGGCGGCCGAGCAGGTGATCAGCGCCTCGACGACCGTCTCGTCGAGGCCGGCCGTGAGGTGGTGGGTCAAGGCGTCGCGCACCGTGGACGCGCCGTGGGCGGCGTCGAGCAGGTGCTCGGGATCCCCCGGGGCGGTCGCGGCGACGGCGTCGAGGAGGAACACGGCCGCACCGGGGTGCCCGCCGGTGACGAGGTGCACGCAGCTGCCGAGGTTGGGGTGCCGCCGCGCTTCGGGGACGATCGAGACGAGCTTGCGGACGTCGTCAGCCGTGAGGAACGGCAGCCGGCGCCGCGCCCACGGCGGATCGGTTCCCTCCGGGGTGTTCAGGTCGGTGAGTGCGCCGAGATCGAGCACCGCGGCGCGCTGCGCCGGCGGAAGGGCGCCCAGGAGCGCGCCACGGCTGGTCCCGGCGAGCACCCACGGCGCCGGCAGGCTCACCCCGGCGGCGGCGTCCAGCGTTCGCAACTCCGCCACCGTGCCGAGGAACCGGGTGCCCAGCGCGCAGTCGACGTTGTCGAGCAGCACCAGGCAGCCGGCCGCCCACTCGTCGGCGTGCCGCGCGGTCCGGAAGTTGTCGCGGAGGTCGGCCAGCAGAGCGTCGCACAGCAGTTCACCGGCCTGGCTCGCGGCATCGGCCAGCTCGGGGGTGCGCAGGGCGGTGTTCAGGTCGATCAGCTGGCCGACCGCGTCGCCGACCTCGTGGCGATCCCGGTGGGCGTACCAGCTTCGGGCGCGTCCGAGAGCGTTGCGGGTCAGCAGCCGCCCGGCAGCACCGTCGACGACGGCGTCGACCGCGACCTGCACCAGCCCTCCCGGCGCCTCCACCGGGCTCGGAACCTGTTTCAGGGCCTGCTGGGCGACGCCGGTGAGCACCTTCTTGAGGGTGGAGAGGCCGAGCCGCTCGGTCAGCATGGTCTCGACCTGCCTGCGGGCGCCCGCGGGATCGTCGTCCAGGTCGAGCTGGGCGGCCTTCAGGCCGATGACCAGGCGGTCGAAGCGCAACGAGCCGTAGAGCGCGCACCGCCGGGACAGCTGCGCGGCGATCGCGGCGAGCAGTTCGGGGAGCGCGTCTTCACCCAGCCGGTCTTCGACGGCGGCGACGTCGAGGAACGAGTACGGGATCTTGCCGGCCCACCCTCGCGCGAAAGTGCGCAGCAGCTGGGTCTTCCCGGTGCGCGCGTCACCTTCGAAGAGCACGGCCGGGGCGTAGCGCGGGTCGCCGTCCTCGGGCCGGATCAGCAGTTGCCGCAGGATTTTCGGCTCAACCGTACGGTTGTAGAGCTGGCCGGACACGACACCTCCCGAGCGCACCGCCGCTCGGCGCGTCACGGAGACAGTCGTGCCTCATCGCAGAACGTTACGTCGAGGAGCAGGCGGCCAGGCCCTGATTCGACCACTCAACCCCACCCATCTGATGAATGGCTGATCCACCTGCCCCGTTGAGCGGGAAACAGTCGACATCCACCGCGAGAGATCCTATGTTTCCCCCATGCTGATCAAGTGGGGCGCCGCGGCGACCGTTCTCCTGGGGGCGGGCGCGCTGCTCGCCACGGCCGGCTCGGTGGCCGGCGCGGACGCGGCCGCCGCGAGCCGCGATGTCTACGTCTCGCCCGGCGGCTCCGACCACGCTCCGGGCACCGCGCACCGGCCCGTGCGCACCCTCGGCGAGGCCCGGGACCTCGTGCGGCAGCGGGCGCCGCACCTCACCCGGGACCTCACGGTGCACCTCGCGCCCGGTGTGTTCCGGCTGGACCAGCCGCTGCGGCTGGACGTCCGGGACTCCGGCGGCAACGGGCACCGCGTCATCTGGCAGGGCAGCGGCGACACCGAGCTGAACGGCGGCGTGCGCGTCGGCGGCTGGCGGCCGGTGCCGGGCCGGCCGGGGCTGTTCGCCGCGCCCGCGCCCGCCGGGCTGGACAACACGCGGCAGCTCTACGTCGACGGTGTCCGCGAGCAGCGCGCCCGCGGCCCGCTGCCGGTGACCGTCCAGGCCACCGCCACCGGGTACACCGCGAGCGCCGACACTCTCGCGCACTGGCGCAACCCGAAGGACATCGAGTTCGTCTACACCGCCGGCGAGGCGCTCTGGAACGTCCAGCGCGACGGGCTGGGCCAGTGGACCGAGCCGCGCTGCCCGCTCGCCGCGGCCGACGGCACGACGATCACCATGGCCCAGCCGTGCTGGGAGAACTCGACGAAACGCGTGCTGTTCCCCGACATCCCCGGCCGCAGCGTCAACATGGTCGGCCCGGCGGACCTCACCAACGGCCGCCACCCGACCTACGCCGAGAACGCCTTCGAGCTGCTGGACACCCCCGGCGAGTGGTACCTCGACCGGTCCGCGCACGTCGTCTACTACCTGCCGAAGCCGGGGCAGGACCTGCGCCGCGCCGACGTCGAGGTGCCGGTGCTGGAGAAGCTCGTCGACGCGCGGGGGATCCACGACGTCGCCTTCCGCGGGCTGCGGTTCTCGTACGCGACGTGGCTGACGCCGTCGTCACCGGAAGGGTTCTCCGAGATCCAGGCCGGCTACACGATCACCGGCGCGAACGGCTGGGCCACCGAAGGCCTCTGCCAGTTCGTGCCCGGCGGCGCCTGCCCGTACGCGTCGTGGACCCGCGAACCCGCGAACGTCTCCGTGTCCCGAGGCCGTCACGTCGAGTTCAGTGACAGCGTCTTCGCCCACCTCGGCGGCGCCGGGCTCGACCTGATCGACGGCACGAAGGAGTCCGAGGTCCGCGGCGACGTCTTCACCGACATCTCCGGCAACGGTGTGCAGGTCGGCGGCGTCGACAAGCCGGTGACCGACACCGACGCCGACGTGGTCCGGGACGTCCGGGTCACCGACAACCACCTCTACGGGCTGCCGCGCGAATTCCACGGCGGCGTGCCGATCGTCGACGGCTACACCGTGCGGAACACCATCTCCCACAACCAGATCGACCACGTCGGCTACTCGGCGGTCTCGCTCGGCTGGGGCGGCTGGCCCGACAAGATCCAGCGCCCGGCGACGCCGAACCTGTCGCACGGCAACACCGTCTCCGACAACCTGATCTTCGACTACATGCTGATGCTCGACGACGGCGGCGGCATCTACACCCAGGGCATCACCGGCAGTTCCCTGGCCGACGGCGAGCAGGTCACCGGCAACGTCATCCACGACCAGTGGGGGCTCGGCAAGGGCGTCTACACCGACAACGGGAACACCTACGAGACGATCCGCGGCAACGTCCTCTACCGGACGGCGTACGCGAACGTCGGCTCGACGCACGTCGACTACCGGGACGACCTCCGCAACAACGACCCGACGCTGATCGAGGGCAACTACTGGGAACAGGGCGACCGCGACAAGGACGACAAGGGCGTGGTCCTGCGCGGCAACCAGCTCCTGGCGGACCCGGCCGCGGCCCCGGCGGCGGTCGTCGCGAACGCGGGCCTCGAACCGGCCTACCGCGGCCTCCTGACGCGCCGGGCCGGTGGCTCCGCACCGGCCGAAGCGCCGTCGCGGGTCGGCACTTTCGCGGTCCCGGGCAAGCTGTACGCGACGTGGAACCCGACGTTCGCGTTCAACAACGCGCCGGTCACCGACTACGTCGTGACCGCGACCGGTGGCGGCGAGACGAAGTCGGCGACGATCTCCGCAGCCGACTTCTCGGAGCGCGCGTACGCGGAAGTCCCGGGCCTGACGGACGGGACGGCCTACACGGTGACGGTCGCGGCGCGCAACGCCTACGGCACGAGCGAGCCGTCGCTGCCCGCGGCTCCGGTGACCCCGGGCGCGAAGGGCGGGGCGCTGCCAGGCGTCCCGACGGGCGGCAAGGCCCTGCCGAGCGCCACCGCGGCCTCGATCCGATGGAACCCGCCGTCGGCCGCGGGCGACACGCCGGTGCTGAGCTACCTGATCACCGTGTCCGACGGCCGCACCATCCCGGTCACCGGCCGGGACGCACTGGTGACCCAGCCGACGGTCAAGGGCATGACCCGGGTGGTCGACGACCTGAAGCCGGCCACGGCGTACACGTTCACGGTGGCCGCGGTGACGGCGACGGGCACCGGCCCGGCGGCGACCTTCACCGCGACGACCGCGGCCGCCTGAGAGACGGGGAGACGAGAGATGCATAAAGGACTTATATAAAGCTGCTATGCTTCAGGCGTGAGTCGCCGAGACGCCGCGCGCCGCGCTTCCGATGCCATCGGGTCAGCCCTCTACGGTCTGGCCACCAGGGCCGTGAGACGCCTCCCCCGCGACCTGAGCCTGACGTCCGCCGCCACCCTGGCCACCCTGGCCAAGACCGGCCCGCGACGGATCACCGAGCTGGCGGCGGCCGAGGGCGTCACCCAGCCGGCGATGACCGTCCTGGTCCGGGTGATGGAGGAATCCGGCCTGGTCGAGCGGAAGGGTGATCCGTCCGACAAGCGGGTCACGCTGGTGAGCCTGACCGAGGCCGGCACGTCGTACGTCCGGACGCGGCACCAGGCGGGCGTCGACGCGTACGCGCGGTTGATCGACGAACTCACCGCCGACGAGGTCGAAGCCTTGACCGCGGCCCTTCCGGCGCTGCTTCACCTGGCGGAGCTCGAAAACCACGCCCGGGCGGAGCCGGACCGGTGACCCCGGCCCGCCCGCACGACCGGCCCACGAGCGCTGCCCCGATGCGTTCCGAGGCCCGGCTGCTGGTCCCCGCGCTGCTGTTCGTCGCCCTGGTCGTGGCGGCGGTCGCCAGCCTCGGGACGCCGCTCATCACCAGCGTGGCGACCACCTTCGCCGTCTCCCTCGACAGCGCGCAGTGGACGCTGACCATCGCCCTGCTCAGCGGCGCCGTCGCCACACCCGTCCTCGGCCGGCTCGGAGCCGGCCCGCACCGGCGGGCCACGATCCTCGCCACGCTGGCGATCGTCGTCGTCGGCAGCGCGCTCACCGTGCTGCCGCTGCCGTTCGCCTGGCTGCTCGCGGGCAGAGCGGCCCAAGGCGCCGGACTCGGTCTCACCGCGCTGATGATGGGCGTGGCCCGCGACCACCTCCCCGAGGAGCGCAGCGCGGCCACGATCGCCCTGATCTCCGTGGTTTCCATCATCGGGGCCGGCGTCGGCTACCCGCTGGCGGCGCTGCTCGCCGAGTTCGGCGGGCTGCGGGCCGCGTACGGCCTCGGCCTGCTCGTCACCGCCATCGCGTTCGTGACCGCGTGGCGCTCCGTGCCCGCGGCTCCCGAAGGCCGCTCCGCGCACGTGAACGTGCCCAGTGCGCTCGTCCTGGCAGGTGGCCTGCTCCTCGTCCTGTTCCTGGCCGGCGAGCGGAGTCTGTGGAGCAGGCACCTCGCTGTGGCGGTGACCCTAGCCGTCGCCGCAGTACTCCTGCTCTGCGTCTGGGCCGTTCTGGAACTGCGCACCCGGACGCCCTTGGTCGACGTCCGGGCGGTCCGGCACCCGGCGGTCGCCGGGGCGAACATCGCCATGTTCGCCGGCGGGAGCGGCATGTACCTGCTGCTCACGCTCATCACCCGCTACGCGCAGACGCCGCGCAGCGCCGGCTACGGCTTCGGGCTGGACACCTTCGTGGCGGGGCTGGTCCTCATCCCGTTCTCCGTGCTGGGGTTCGTCGCCGGCAAGCTCACGCCGCGGGTCCGGGCGCGGATCGACGGCCCCCTGCTCCTGGCCGGCAGCGCCGCCATCGTCGGCGGCGGGTTCGTCCTGTTCGCCACCGCGCGGTCCGGTCTGGCCGAACTGCTCACGGCCATGGGCGTGCTGGGCTTCGGCGTCGGCAGCTTCTCGGCCGCCATGCCCGGCGTCATCCTGGCCGTCACCCCCCAGAGCGAGACGTCGAGCGCGATGAGCTTCAACTACGTCGTCCGCAGCGTCGGGTACTCGCTGGGCAGCGCCATCGGCGGCCTGATCCTCGCCGCGGGCACCGGCCCCGGCCACGTCTTCCCCGACGACAGCGCCTACACGACCGCGGCGCTGGTCGGCATCGGCGCCATGGCGATCACTACGCTGACGAGCCTCGCCCTCGCCCGGCGAGGCTCGCCCGAGACCACCCCGTAAGTCGGACACAACACTGGAGGTTCCATGCCCAAGGGCTACTGGGTCAGCGTTTACCGGTCCATTTCGGACCGCGAGAAACTGGCTGCCTACAACAAGCTGGCCGGTCCGGCGGTCAAGGCCGCGGGCGGCCGGGTGCTCGCCCGCGACGGCCGGGTCGTCGCCCACGAGGCCGGAGTCGCGGAGCGCACCATCCTGATCGAGTTCGACAGCTTCGAGCAGGCGGTCGCGGCACGGGCGAGCGCGGCCTACCAGGAGGCGCTGGCCGCACTCGCCGACGGCGTCGAGCGCGACTTCCGCATCATCGAAGGCCTCGACTGACGATCGAGCCGGCGCGGCGGCGGGTGGGCGGTCGAGCGACCCGGACCAACGGTCCTCTCAGGACACGAACTTGCCCGGCCGGAGCCGAGATCCTCGTGCTCCCACTCGCCGTCGCAGACGACGCTGGTACCAGTCGGTCAAGAACTCGAATGATCTTGCGCCGCGGGGTGACAGCGCGGACAACCGGCCTGGCCGGGTCACAGTCGCAGCCGCCGGCCGAGCAGTCCGCCGCCGCACCCGGGCAGCAGTTGCCGCCGATGACGCGCACCGGAACAACTTCCATGCCTGGATTGCCCTCGTTGCTTGCCGCCCGAGGTTGAGCGTGGTGTCAGGCCGTCTGCCGTCGGTCAGTCGTCGAGAAGAGCCGGCCGTCCATCCGGTCCTTCAGGTAGGGCGTTCCCGCTGTGTAACCGGAGCCGGGACGGTCACCGATCATGCGGACGGCGATCTTGTGGTGGGTGGACTTCCAGCGCTGGTGCGCGGCTTCGAGCCGGGCCAGTGCCGCGCCGAACGCGCGGTGGGCCGGTTCTTCTTTCCGCGACGGGCAAAGCGCCCGGTACGCGGCCGCGATGGTGTCCTGGCCGGCGAGCACCTCGGCGCGCACCGCCGGCACGCTGCGGAACGCGTCCGACCGCAGCCGCTCGGCGGAGGGCGTGTCGCACAAGGCTTCGAAGCGCTTGTACTGGGCCGACTGGATCGCGCTCGAGCCTTCGGTGCGGTCCCGGAAGGCGTGGAAGGTGTCGCTGGTCATCGTGGCGAGCAGGCTGAAGAGCAGGCTCGCCCGCTCCAGCGCCTCCGCGGCGTGGGAGAGCCGAGTGACGGCGGCCGCCAGATCGGCCGCTCGCAACGCGGTGATGGTCTCCGCGGCCCGGTCGACGAGTTCGTCGAAGACGCTCTCGTAGCTCTGCAGCACCCGGATGAACATGTACTCGTCGTGGACGGGGGAAACCGGCTGGACCGTGGCCGGCAGCAGCTCGAGGAATTCAGGATCGACGGCTGCCCTCACCACGTCGGCGCAGCGCCGCACCGCTTCGCGGTCGAAGACGTCCAGGCCGGCGGGCAGCGCCGCGAACCCGTGGCGGCCGAGGTGCCGCAGTGCGTGGTTCACGCGTTTGCGCACGGTTCCCGCAGCCGGCCGGCACAGCGGCAAGCGGCCGTGGTCGCCGTGGAACGCCGCGAGCTCGAACTGAACCACGTCGATGATCAGCGCCGCCGCCGACGTCCGGCGCGCCGTGCCCTCCGGTGTCATCGCGCGCAGCAGGGGCAGCGCCAAGTAGGTGTCGTAGGAGTACCGGCCGTCTTCCTTGTCCAGCAGGCAATCCAGCTGTTCCCGGGCCAGCGCGCTCACGTGCGGCGCCCGCCTCGCCAGATCGAGTTCGGCCTTCAGCTCCGCCGCGAGGAAGTCCACGCCCACGGTCTGGACGTGGTGGGCGACTTCCAGCGCCGGGTGCGACCGCCGTCCTGCGCGAGCTTCCCGCAGCAGCTCGATCAAGGCTTCCGGGCGCAGGTGCTCCTCCGACATGTGCTCCCCCTGTTTCTCTGCCGTCCTCACGTGAACTGCCCGCGGACCGGCCCGGTGCGCGCCCGGATCCGCCGCACCTTCTCGTGCCAGCGCCACGTGCTCAGCAGCAGCCACAGGTGCGGGATGGGTGTGTGCTCGACCTCGTCCGCCGGAGGCACCGATAGCAGTTCCCGGACCAGGTCGTCCGCGGCCAGCACCGGGTGGTGTTCGAGGACGAGCGCCGCCAGTGCCGCCTGCAGTGCCGCCTTGCCCGGGAACGGGAACACCTGCTTGGGGCGTTCCAGCAGGGTCGGGGGCAGCACACCCGCGAGCGCTCGCCGCATGACGTCCTTGCCCCGGCGGCGAGCCCGGTCGACGTGCCGTTCGAGAGGCCGGGCGAAGCACCATTCGACCAGGTGGTGATCCAGGAACGGCACCCGCGCTTCGACGCCGCTGCGCATGCTCAGGAAGTCCTCGAACCGGAGCACGCGGTGCAGCTGCGTGGCGACCAGCAACCGGTGTGCCCGCTCCAGCGGAGGGCCCGGCAGGCCCGCGCAGAAGTCCCGGAAGCCCTTCTCGACCACTTCGGCGTGCCCCAGGACCGCCGGCGAGAGCCCGGGTGCCCTCCTCGAAGCGGGCATCGCGAGGAACTTCGGGTTCGCCGGCTCATCGACGTCGTGGACGTTGCGGGTGAAGCCGGGCAAGCCGACGTACCCGGCCATGATCTCGTCGGCGCCCTGCCCGTTGAGGACCACGCGGAGCCCGAGGTCGCGCACCGACCGGTAGTTCGCCGCGATCGTCGGGTGCCGCGGGTCGTCGCCCAGGACAGCCAGGTCGCACGCTTCGTCCACCTGATCGAGCGTCAGCCGGCCGCCGTGGACGTCCACGTGGTGCCGGACCCGCCCCGCGCCCAGGGAGCGGACGAGCTCCTCGCTGTAGCGCAGGTCTTCGTTGCCCGCCGGGGACGGCGGTGCCCCGTCGGCGTCGCCGAACGCCACGGTCACGCAGGTCACCGGTCCGGATCCGGCGGCGAGCGCCGCGATCGCGGAGGAGTCGAGACCTCCGCTGAGGAACGCGCTCACCGGAACGTCCGCCTGCAGCATGCCGCCGAGGCTGCTGCGCAGCAGGTGACCGAACTCCTCGACCTCGGAGCCTCGTTCGTCGGTGACATCGGGCCGGGTGTCGGGGAGCCGCCAGTAGGTGTGCCACGACACCGTCCCGTCGCCGTCGAACCGCGCGGCGGCGCCCGGGGCGACCGAGCGGACCCCGGCCACGAGCGTGCGGTCGACCTCCCAGTCCAAAGTGGACGAACAGAGCAGCTGGCGCCGGAACACCTCCAGGTCGGGTTCGGCGGTCACCAGACCCGACTCGAGCAGGGCTTCGACCTCGGAAGCGAACACGAGACGCCGGTCGTCGTGGTGGTAGTACAGCGGCTTGACGCCGAGGCGGTCGCGGACCAGCCACACCGCGCGTTCCCGCTCGTCCCACACCGCGAACGCGAACATCCCGTCGAACCGGTCCACGGCGGCGAGCCCCCACCGGCGCCACGCCTGCAGGACGACTTCGGTGTCGGTGCCCGAGCTGAACGAGACCGAGCGGCTCAGCTCCGCGCGCAGAGCGCGGTGGTTGTAGAGCTCACCGTTGTAGACGATGGTGAGCCCGTCGCGGCTCATCGGTTGCGCGCCTTGCTCGCCGAGCCCGACCACGCTGAGCCGCCGATGGCCGAGCGTCACGCCCTCGCTCTGCGCGAAGCCTTCCCCGTTCGGGCCGCGGTGGGCCAGCGCCCGGGTCATCCGGCGCACCGCCGCCGCGTCCCCGCGCTGGTCCCGTGCGTCGGCGAACCGCCGGACGCCCGAGATCCCGCAGCCGGAGTAGGTCATCGAACGCCCACCTCGTCGCGCGTTCCGGCGGGCCACCGCTTCCGCCGGACGATGCGCATCGCGAACAGCAGGATCAGGCCACACAGCAAGAACGGCGCCCCGGGGAAGGCGACGACCGCCTCCGGCCCCGTGAAGTAGTCGAACAGCGCACTGCCGATCAGGGGCGCCACGAGCGCGTCCAGGCTGTTGAGGCCGGCGAGCGCACCCTGGACCCGGCCTTGTTCCTCCGCGGCCACCTCTCGTGCGGCCGCCGCGCGGGAGGCAGGAGTGATGACGCAGCCGACCGTGTAGCAGAGGACGAACGGCACGACGATCCACGGGCTCCCGACGAACGCCAGACCGCCGAGGGCCACCGCCGCGCTGGCCAGGCCGGCCAGCATCGCCCGCCGCTCCCCCAGCCGCGCGACCATGACCGGGACCAGCTTGCTCTGCGCCAATCCCATGCAGGCGCTGAGAACGGCGAGCAGGATGCCGTTCTGCAGCGGGCCCCAGCCGAACCGCTTGCCGGAGTAGAACACCCACATGCTCTGGAAGGTCAAGGTGGCGAAGCAGTAGCAGAGGACGAGCGCGGACACCCGGCTCATGGCGGGGGTCGAGCGCAGCACGGCCAGCGCGCGCCACGGGTAGAGCTGCGGCAACCGGACCGGCCGGCGCTTTTCCGGCGGGTGCGACTCCGGCAGCGAGGTCAGCGCGAAGATCAGGTTGACCGCCTGCAGCGCGGCCGCGACCAGGTAGGGCAGGTGCAGGCTGACGGCGCCGAGCAGCCCACCGGTCGCCGACCCGAGCACGAACCCGCCGTTCATGCAGAGCCCGAGCAGCCCGAAGTTGCGGATCCGCTGTTCGGGGCCGGAGATGTCCGCGATGTACGCGCTGATCACGGCGACCTTGGCGACCGCGAGGCCGGTGATGACCTGGGTCAGGTACAGGACTCCCAGGCTCGGGACGAACGCGATCAGTGCGTTGTTCAGCATGCTGCAGCCGAGAACCAGCAGCACCATCGGCCTGCGGCCGAGGCGATCGCTCAGCGCCCCGAGTGCCGGCGCGGCCACGAACTGCAGCGCGTTCATCACGGCGATCATCAAGGCGAGGTGGATGGCGGCCGCACCGCTGTCGCCCCCGGTCAGGGTCCGGATCACCTCGGGCAGCACGGGGAGCGCGGAACCCGCGGCGAGCATGTCGGCGCAGACCATGGCCAGCACCAGGTAGAGCGGGACGTTCCCGCGCGCGGAGCTCACGCGGCCGCCTGGGCCAGCGCGGCGCGGATCCACGTGCCGAACCGGCTGCGCAGGTGGGGTGCGTCGAGAGTGGAAAGGCTCGTGCTCCAGCCGTCGAGGACGGCACCGCCGGGCGTGACCAGCCACCGGGTGCACAGGTAGCCGGGACGCAGGCTCCCGGCCAGCCGCGCGCAGTGGCCGCGCAGGTCCGCCGGGAGGTCGCCGGTGTCGACCGGCTCGCCGGCGAGGAAATGCACCCGGCGGACGTCGCTGTGCTCGACGTCTTCCTGCACGACGTGGCCGGTGCCGGTCCGGGCGGCCATGGCGAGCAACGTCGTGAGCTGCCCGCGATCGTCGGCCCGCGCCGCGGCGCCGGTGGGGTCCGTTCGCCCGCGGACCACCCACGAGCTGCCGCCCGTGCGGGTGGCGGGCTCCAGCGCGTGCAGCGCGTACCGCCCGAACGGCACCGCGGTCGTGGGCGCGACCGGGATCCCGAGCGCCGCCGCGCGGCAGGCGATCGCCAGCCGGTCGGCCTCGAGCTGGTCGGCGCGGTCGAGCTGCGCGTTGACGAGCAGGCTGCCGTGCAACCGGACCGTCTCGTGGATCGCCTGGAGGAAGCGGGCCGACGCGGGGTCGGGCGAATACCTGTCGATCCAGAAGGCCTTCGGCGTGGTCAGCAGGTCTTCGTCGCCGAGCAGCAGGCGTGGCCGCGATCCGGCGACCGGCACCAGCTCGTGCAGCGGCACCGCACGAAGCGGGATGCCGTCGAGCTCACCCGGAACCACCTGGGCGGCGTGTTCGGCGTCGTGGACGTGGACGATTTCCGGCCGGTGGCTCACGTGAGCTCCTCCTGGTCGAGTAGCGCCGCGATGCGCTCGGCACCGGCGTCGCGCAGCATCGAGACGTGGTCTCCGGGCACCGTGTGCACGTCCACGGACGCGGCCAGCCCGCGCCACCCGGCGAGATCACGCCAGCGCGCGCTCGTCGTCTCCGAGAGCACGATGGTCACGTGGCCGAGGCCGCCGCGAGGGATCCAGGCCTCGAGCGCCGCCTGGTTCTGCAGCAAGGTCGTCACGCGGTCGAGCAGCACCGGGTCGTCCGCGCCGGACAGGTACGCCGCTGACAGATCCTGCGCTTGGGCGCGGGGTCCGCCCGCCGGGAGCCGGTCCAGTTCGGCGCGCACGCGTTCGGCGCTCCACCCGGGCAGAACGGCCGAGAGCAGGTGGGCGGGCACCGCCGGGTCGGCGCGCTCGCCGGGCGCGAGCGGGGGCGGATCCACCAGCGTGAGCGCGCCGACCACGACGTCGCGTGCCGTCGCGCGCACCGCCATCTCGGCCGCCACCGCGGCGCCGAACGACCAGCCAGCCAGCCGCAGCGGCGACCGCGCACCCCGGGCCGCCAACCGGTCGAGGTAGTTCTCGGCGAGTTCCCCGATACCGGCCGGGCCGGCTCCCCGGAACTGGGTGAGCCCGTGGGCCGCCGTCCTCCGCAACCGTTCGGCGAGTGGCCGGAACCAGTGCACCGAGCCACCCACCGGGTGGACGAAGAACCGAGCCGGGCCCGAGCCGTCCGTGGACAGCGGCACGACCCCGGCGAGTTCTTCCAGCGCCGCCATGACGTCGTCGAGCACGCCGGCCGCCCGTGCCGGGGTCAGCGCGGAATCCGCGGCGGCCAGCCGGACCGTCAGCCGGCCGTCGCGGACGGCAGCGGACACGTCGACCGGCGTCGGCAGCACGTTCGCACCGGCGATCGGCGTGCCGGTGGGCAGGGCCACCGGGGCCAGCGGGCCGGCCTCGGCACCGGTGCGTTGCTCGCCCAGGTAGTTCACCGTGATCTGCGGAAGCCCGTCCGCGGGGTGCCCGGTCAAGCCGTGCTGGTAGCGAGCTCGGGTGAACCCCGCTCCACCACCGGGAACGCCGTCGAGCTGCCGCCGGTAGGCCCGGGCCGTTTCGGCGAGGCCGTCCCCCGCCGGGGCGGGCAACCGGACCGGGTACAGCGCGGTGAGCCAGCCGACGATCTCGTGGGCGTGGGGGACGTCGTTGCGTCCGTGGCCTTCGAGGAAGACGTACAGGTCCGACGTCCGCCCGAGCGCCCGGCCGAGGGCGGCGAGGAGCAGGGCGGTGGGGCCACCCAGGTCGAAGCCCTCCGCATCGTCGACGAGGAACCGGGTCGCGGCGGCGGACAGCACGCGGGTCACGACCGTCGCATCCGCGAAGGTGGCCGAGGGCCACCGGTCGCCGGCGTCCGCCGCCGCGCGGGTGAGGAGTGCACGCCAGTGCGCGAGCTCGGCGGCGTCCGGTTCCGGTGGCGGTGCGGCGGGCAGTCCGTGTGCGGTTCCGGGCAGTTCGCCGTGGACGGCGCGGCCGAGGTCGTCCAGCAGGACGTTCCAGGAAACGGCGTCCACGATCAGGTGGTGCAGCACCAGGAGCAGGTAGCGCTCGCCGCTCGCGGCACGGATCCCGGAGAACGCCCACAGCCGCCCGTCGGCGATGGACAGGCTCGCGTGCACGCGATCGGCGTGGGCCGCGAGCGCGGGGTCGTCCGCGTTGCCGACGTCGTGCCAGTTCAGCTCGACGGGTGCGGGTGCGTCCGCGAGCACCACCCGCGGGCCGTCGCCACTCCGGGTGAATGTGGTGCGGAAGGCGTCGTGGTGGTGCGTCAGGCGGACGAGCCCCGTGGTGAGGGCGGTGTCGGTGACCTCCGGCGCCACCCGGACGATCCGCGCCTGGTTGAAGTGGTCCGGGTCGGCGAAGTCCTGTGCGAAGAACCAGGACTGGATCCCGGTCGGCGGCAGGACCGTTCCGCCCGGCCGTCGCACGGCCACCGCCACGTCGGCGGGCCCCAGGGCAGCGAGCGCGCGGACGGTGCGTTCGCGCATGAGGTCGGCGACGGTGACGCGAACGCCGGCCACCTGGGCGCGTGCCACCATGCGGATGGCGAGCAGGGAATCACCACCGAGGTCGAAGAAGTCGTCTTCGGCTCCGACGTTGCGGCGGCCGAGAACCGCGCACCACACGTCCGCCAGCGCGCTTTCCACCGGACCGGTCGGACGGGCGGCCTCGGAATCGACGGCGTCCGTCTCGTCCCGGACGGGCGGGAGCGCGGCGCGGTCGACTTTGCCGGTGGCGGTCAGCGGCAGGGCGGCCAGCACCGCGATCGCACTCGGCACCATGTAGCCGGGCAGCCGCTGCGCGAGCCACCGCCGCAGCGCGGCCGGCGTGACTTCGCGGTCCTTTTCCGGCAGGACGTGGGCGACCAGGCGGTCGGTCCCGCCGGTGCGGTCGACGCTGACGTAGGCGTCGCCCACGTCGGCGTGGGCGACGCAGTTCTGCCGCACCTCGTCGAGTTCGATGCGGTAGCCGCGGACCTTCACCTGGTCGTCCAGCCGTCCGACCAGATCGAACTCCCCGTCGGCACGCAGCCGTGCCTCGTCCCCGGTCCGGTACAGCCGCCACCCGGCGAGTGGCCCGCGCGCCGGGACGGCGAACCGCTCTCGGGTCAGCGCGTCGCGGCCGAGGTACCCGGCGGCGACGCCCGGACCGGCGATGTGGAGCTGCCCCCGTGCGCCGACCGGGGCCGGGCGGTCCCGTCCGTCGAGCACGACCATGGCGTAGTTGGCCAGCGGCGTACCGATGCTGATGTCCGTGCTCGCCGGCTGCCCGGGGCGGTAGACCGTCTTCGCCGAGCACCACACGGTGGCTTCGGTGGGGCCGTACTCGTTGTGCAGCGACGCCCCGGGAAGGTGCCGCGTGTGCAGACCGACCAGTTCCGTGGTGCAGGGCTCGCCGCCGATGGCGACCACCCGCAGACCGGGCCGCCACCCACCGGGCGGGGTGCTGCGAAGGAGCTGGGCGTAGAACGAAGCCACGAAGTTGACGTGCGTGACCCGGTGCCGGTCGGTCAGTGCGCGGACGGCTTCGGGGTCACGAGCGTCGTCGCCCTCGGGCAGGACGACGGTGCCGCCGAGCCAGAGCGTCCAGAAGGTCATCGAGCCGGCGACGTCGAACACCGCCGGCAGCGTCACCAGCGTCGTCGGGGCGGTGGCTCCGAAGTGCGCGGTCCGTGCCGTGAGAGCCGTCACCGCGTTGGCGTGGGTGGTCACGACGGCCTTCGGCTCGCCGGTCGACCCCGAGGTGTAGGTGAGGTACGCGGGTGACGACGGCTCGGCGGCCGCGGCCGGCACCCGGGCGGGCGCGGCGGCGGCGGGCAGGTCGTCGATCCGCACCACCGGCACGCCGAGGTCGTCGAACACCGCGCTCTCGGCGGACGCGAGCACGAGCACGGGCTTCGCGTCCCGGGTGATCAGCTGGAGCCGCGCCGCCGGGGCCGTGTGGTCGAGGCACAGGTAGGTGCCGCCGGCCCGCGTGACGGCCAGCCAGGCCGCGGTCTGCTCGGGGGACTTCGCCGCGGTGACCGCGACGACGGATCCCCGGAGGTCGGGAACCAGCGTGGCCACCGCGTGACCGATGCGGTCCGCGAGCTCGCGCAGCCCGGCGTAGGTCACCGTGCGGTCGCCCTGCACCACGGCGGGCGCGCCGGGGTTGCGCTCGACCTGGTCCAGCACACCTTCGGGCAGGGTCCGGTGGCCGGGCTCGACGACGGGGCCGGTGCCGAGCGCCAGCACCTCGGTCAGCTCGGCGGGAGGGAGCACGTCGACGTCCGCGACCGGCCCGTCCCAGCCGTCCACGAGCGCCGTCAGGGTGTGCAGGAACCCGCCGAGGAGCCGGTGCGCCGTCTCCGCCCGGAACAGCGTCTTGTCGTACTCCCACAGCACGGACACGCCGTCGTGCCGGCGCCCCGAGCCCGCGGCGGCCGCGCGCGGGACGCACACGACGTTGACGTCGTTCTTCGCCGAGCCGTTGTGCTCGATGCGGAACTCGCCCCGCAGCGACGGCAGGTCGAAGCGCGGCATCGGGCTGTCGTGGAAGGCGAACATCAGCTGGAACAACGGGTTGCGGCGCGGATCACGAGCCAGGTCGACGTGCTTGACGACGTCGACGAGGGGTAGCTCCTGGTGGTCCTGGGCGCCGAGGAGGACCCGCATCACCGAACCGGCCAGCTCGCGGACGGCCACGTCCTCGGCCACGCGGAGCCGGAGCGGCAGGGCGTTGACGAACATGCCGAACACCGATTCGGTGCCGGGCAGCCGCCGGTTGGCGAACGCCGAACCGACGACCATGTCGGTCTCGCCGGAATGACGGGCCGCGAGCAGGGCGAAGGAAGTCAGGAACACCGCGAAGCGGCTCACGCCGGCGGCGGCGCACAGCTCGTCGATCCGGTCGACGAGCGCCGCCGGAACGTCGGCGCGGAGACAGTCGCCGTCGAAGGCCTGGACGGCGCCGCGCGCGTGGTCCGCCGGGAAGGTGACGCCTTCGCGGCAGCCCGTCAGCTGCGCACGCCAGTACCGCAGCTGCGTCCCGTAGTCACGGGTGCCCGTCCACTGCCGGTACCAGTGGCAGAAGTCCCGGTACCGCAGTCCGGACGCCGCGTCGTGGCGATCTCCGGCCAGCGCGGCCGCGTAGCGGTCACGGATCTCGCCGAGGAACAGGGCCCCGGTCCAGCCGTCGTGGACGAAGTGGTGCTCGACCTGCAGCAGGATCGATCGGCTCGCGGAGAGCCGGTAGAGGTGCCAGCGCACGAGTGGCACCGCTTCGACGTCGAACGGGACCCGCATGGCCGCGTGCATCGCCGCCGCGGCCCGCGCCTCCGGATCGCCTGCCTCCCGCAGGTCGGTGACCTCGACCCGCGGCTGCCACGGCGTCACGACGCGCTGCACCGGTTCACCGTCGACCTCGGTGAACACGGTGCGCAGGATTTCGTTGTCCGCCACGATCCCGGCGAGCGCCCGCTCGAGCGCGGGGAGGTCGACCGAGCCCTCGAGGTGGAGGGAGAACTGCGCGTTGTAGGCGCGAGCGTCGGGCGAAAGTTCGCGGAGGAACCAGATCTGCTGTTGCTGGGGGCTCAGCGGCGTGACGTCGCCGTGCTCCGCCACACGCGGGAGCGGACGGTCGGTGGCGATGCCGGCCCGCACGAGCCCGGCGATCCCGGTGATCGTCGGGTTGCCGAACAGGTCGCTGATCGGCACGTCGACGCCGTGGCTCTGCTTCAACGCCAACGAGAGGCGGACGAAGGACAGCGAATTCGCCCCGAGCGTGGTGAGGAGCGCGTCCGGGGCGAGGCCGGTGCGGCCCAGGACGGCCGAGACGGCGTCGCGCACCGAGGCCTCCAGCGGCGGCAGCGGCTCGTCGGCGACCGCCGAGGGCCGGACGGGTTCGGGCAGCCGCGCCTCGTCGACCTTCCCGTTGCCGGTGAAGGGCAGCTCGGCCAGCACGACGACGGTCGACGGCACCAGGAACGCGGGAAGCCGTCGCGCCAGTTCGGCGCGCAGCGACTCCGCTGTCGGCGCGGGGGCGCTCCGAGCGGCCGCGTAGGCCACCAGCACCGGGGTGCCGCCCTGGTGGCGGGTCGTCACGTGCGCGCTCGTGACGCCCGGCACGTCGAGCAACGCGTCCTCGACCTGCCCGGGTTCGACCCGGTGGCCGTTGACCTTGACCTGGCGATCCACCCGGCCGTGGAACACGTGGTCGCCGTCGGTGGTGCGCCGCACGAGGTCGCCGGTGCGGTAGGCCCGCTCCCCCGAAGCCAGCGTGACGAAGCGCCGTGCGGTCAGCTCCGACCGGCCCAGGTAGCCGAGGGCCAGGTTGGCTCCGGTGACCAGCAGCTCGGCCGGGGTCCCGGCGGGCACCGGGCCGCCGTCCGGCGCGTCGAGCACGAAGTTCGTCCCGGTGATGGGCTTGCCGATGGTGAGCGGGCCGGTCTTGCCCGTGGCGGGGTCGTACACCTTGGCCTGGCTGCACCAGACCGTCGCCTCCGAGGGTCCGTATTCGTTGTGCAGGGCGGCTCCGGGCAGGACCGCGGCGTGCCGCTCGACGAGCGCGTCGCTCCAGCGTTCGCCGCCGACGCTGACGCTGCGCAGCGTGGCCGGCGGGGCCTCGGCGAGGTACTCCAGCAGGACGCCGTAGAGGGAGGAGGGGTACAGCAGGTGCGAGACGCGCCGGTCGGTCAGCATCGCTACCGTGGCACCGACATCGCTCAACCCGCGACCGGGCAGTACGAGGGTGCCGCCGCCGAGCAGCGCCCAGAAGACGGTCCCGACCGTGACGTCGAACGCCACCGAGTGCATCAGGGGAAGGCGCTCCGCCGGTCCGTAGACCTCCAGCCGGGCCCCGGTGGAGGCCAGGATCGCGGAATTGCCGACGAGCACGGCGTTCGGCGTGCCCGTCGAGCCGGACGTGTAGATGGCGTAGGCCGGGTCGTGGCCCTCCGCCGGGAACGGCGTGCCCGCCGCTGTCACGTCGTCGTCCAGGCACACCACGGGTCCGTCGAAGACGCTCGCGACCAGTGCACGGTGGGCGGCGTCGGTGACGACGACCGCAGGCCGCGCGTCGTGCAGTACCCGGCCGAGGTACCCGGCGGGCTGGGCGGGGTCGAGCGGCAGGTAGGCGCCGCCGGACCGCAGTGCGCCGAGCAGGGCGACGACGTAGTCCGCGGACCGGTCCAGGACCAGGGCGACGAGGTGCTGCGCGGCGGTTGCCTCGGGCAGGGCGCCCAGCACCGTCGACGCCGCGCCGTCCACGAGGTCCCGGAGTTCCGCGTAGGTGATCGGCGCGCCGTCGTGGGGCTCGACCGCGACCCGGCCGGCGAACCGCTCCATCGACGCGGAAACCGCCGCCGACAGTGTCGTGAAGTCCTGGAGCTTCATCGGTTTCCGCCCTCCAGCGCGGCTTCACGCAGGTCTTCGAGCCGCCGGTCCAGCCGGGCGCGCGCCGCCGGCCCGAGCTGGGCGCCCAGGTACCGGTCGAACTGCCGGACGAACTCGTAGCGCACGGCGGGTGGGTAGTCGTCACGGTCGAGGAACATGAGGTCGTGCCCGGAAAGCGCGCGCACGGCGAAGATGGGGACGGGTGACCGGCCGACCGTGAACTCGGGGTTGTGCACGCTGGCGACGGTGCTGCGCGGGTGGAACTCGCCGATCATCAGGCCCAGCCGGACGAACGGCATCCGCAGCAGCCGGTGGCCGCCGTCGATGAAGTCCGCCGCGGCCTCGGGCTCGACGTCCGGGAAGAAGGCCAGCAGCGCCGCCGAGCGGAACTCCGGCTTTCCGGCGAACCGCTCCAGGAACAGGTCGGCCAGGACCAGGCAGCGTTCGTAGGCGTCGCTCGCGGTCCGCCCCGGCGACCGGAGGGTCGTGAAGCAGACGATGTCCTGAGCCAGCGCGGGCGCCACGAAGGGGCAGACCGCCCCGCGCCGCCCCAATCGCCGGTCGGGCCGCATGATGAATTCGTCGAGCCAGCGCAGACCGTCGACGTACCACGGGTGGCTCTCCGCCAGCACTGCCGCTTCCGCCACGCCCACCAGTGCCGCGGCATCCGGTTCGGTGGCCGCGAGTTCCGCGAGCTCGCTGTTCATCCTCGACTCCCCCGTTCGATGGTGCCCGGGCGCGGCGTGACCGCGGGGCCCGGTGTGGAACACGCGCTCGCCCTCAAGCGGTGACGGTCTGGCGCTGCGGGCTTTCGGCTCGCTCGATCTCCCGCGCGATGAACGCGAACAAGGCGTCCGCGCGCTCTTCCCGCTGCGGCGAGGGGAGGAAGCTGAAGCCACCCAGGGTGGTGCACCACTCGTTCAGCACGAAGCCCGTGCCGGTGACCAGCCAGTCGACGCAGAGGTAGCGGGCGCCCAGGCTGTCGGTGATCCGGCGGCACCAGTCACCCAGCTCCGCAGGCACGTCGAACGTGCTCACGTGACCGCCCCTGCTCGTGTTCGCCAGCAGGCCGCCCGCGGCCGGCCGGCGCAGCTGCGCACCGGAGACGACGCCGTCGATCAGGTACACCCGGAGGTCACCTTCGTTGACCAGGTACGGCTGGAGCACGTAGCTGCTGCCGCTCTGGGCGACCAGATCCAGTCCCGAACGCAGTTCTTCCTCGCTCGAGAACCTGAGCACCGCGCGGCCCATCGACATCTCGCGGGGCTTGAGCAGCCACGGCCCGTCACCGAGCAGGGGCAGGTGCCGCAGCACCCGCTGCGCGTGCCTGCCGGGTGGCACGACCAGCGTCGGCAGGTGCGGCACGCCCAGCGCGCCCGCCCGGTCGGCGATGGCCAGCTTGTCGCGCTCCAGGAACTCGAGGTCCGTGGTGGTGCGGTTGACCAGAACGCTGTCGCTGGCCGCGACGACCTCGTAGATCGCTCCGAGGAACTGGGCGGCCTGCGGATCGGCGCTGGTCTGCTCGAGCAGGAAACAGCCCCGCTCTTCGAGCAGATCGCGTTCCGCGCGGTACAGGTGCGGACGGCGGCCGACCGCCGGGACGAGTTCGCGCGCCGGGACGAATTCGAAACCCAAACCGGACTTTTCGGCGGCCGGCAGGTAAAGGTCGAGGAGTTTCCGTTCTTTGCCGCGCAGCCACGCGTCCGGGAAGTCGTCGGGATGGTGCACGAACGAAACCGTCCGGCGCACGTTTCCGCGCAGCACGAATATTCCCCCCACAATTGATGCGCGCCGAGACGGCACGAACCCACAGCGGCCCTCCCGCCGCCGGTCCGAAGTGAAGCAAGGCGGACACCGGCGGGGCAAGGTGACCATGATCACCCGTCCCGACCACCGACAACGTCCGGTCGAGTCGGCCGAACTGGCGGAGCCGGGGGCACGGGACGCCCGGTGCGGCACGTCGTTCCAGGTCATCGGCCCTGCCCTACACTGGGCGGGGTCCACGTTGGAAGCGAAAGGTGTACACGAGCGCATGGTCAGCGAAGAAGTATTCCCGGCGAAGTTCGACTCCCTCGGTCTCACCTTCGACGACGTGCTGCTGCTCCCCGCCGAATCCGACGTGATTCCCAGCCAGGTCGACACCACGACGCGGCTGACCCGGAACGTCACCCTCAAGATGCCGCTCGTCTCCGCGGCGATGGACACCGTCACCGAAGCCAAGATGGCGATCGCCATGGCCCGGCAGGGCGGCATCGGCGTTCTGCACCGCAACCTGCCGGCCGAGGCCCAAGCACGCCAGGTCGAAACCGTGAAGCGTTCCGAAGCGGGAATGGTCACCGACCCGGTCACCTGCCGGCCGACCCAGACCCTCGCCGAAGTCGACGCGCTTTGCGCCCGGTACCGCATTTCCGGTGTGCCGGTGGTGGACGACGACGGCAAGCTGGCGGGGATCATCACCAACCGCGACATGCGGTTCGAAATGGACACGCAGCGCCCGGTCGCCGAGGTGATGACGAAGTCCCCCCTCATCACGGCTCCGGTCGGCGTGACTCCCGAAGAGGCTTTGCGGCTCCTGCGCGAAAACAAGGTCGAGAAGCTGCCGATCGTCGAAGACGGTGGCCGGCTCGTCGGGCTGATCACCGTCAAGGACTTCGCGAAGAACGAGCAGTTCCCGGACGCCGCCCGGGACAAGGCGGGGCGCCTGCTGGTGGCCGCCGCGATCGGCGTCGGCGAAGATGCCCTCAACCGGGCGAAGCTGCTGGTCGACGCCGGCGTCGACGTCCTCATGGTCGACACGGCCCACGGTCACCAGGGCGACGTCCTGACCGCGGTGGCCGCTGCGAAGCGCCTTTTCGCCGACGGGGTCGACGTCGTCGGCGGGAACGTCGCCACGCGCGCGGGAGCACAAGCGCTGATCGACGCGGGCGCCGATGCCGTCAAGGTGGGCGTGGGCCCGGGTTCGATCTGCACCACCCGGGTGGTCGCCGGAGTCGGCGTCCCGCAGATCAGCGCGATCTACGAGGCTTCGCTCGCCTGCGCCGCCGCCGGCGTGCCGGTGATCGGTGACGGCGGGATCCAGTACTCCGGCGACATCGCCAAAGCGCTCGCGTCGGGAGCCGACACCGTGATGCTCGGCAGTCTCCTCGCCGGCACCGGCGAAGCGCCCGGCGAACTCGTGTACATCGACGGCGAGCAGTACAAGACCTACCGCGGCATGGGCTCCCTGGGAGCCATGCAGTCCCGCAACGGCACCAAGTCGTTCTCGAAGGACCGCTACTTCCAGGGCGATGTCCTGGCGGAGGAAAACCTGGTCCCGCAGGGCATCGAGGGACGCACGTCGTTCCGTGGACCGGTAGCCGACGTCGTGTACCAGCTCGTCGGGGGGCTGCGCGCCGGAATGGGCTTCGTCGGCGCCCGCACGATCGCCGACCTGCAGCAGGCCCAGCTGGTCCGGATCACCGCGGCCGGTCTGCGCGAAAGCCACCCGCACGACATCACCATCACGACCGACGCCCCCAACTACAACTCACCGGGCCGCCGCTGAACCGGCCGATTCGCCCCCCGCACAACGCGGGGGGCCGAATCGGTCTCGCCGCATCGCTCACGACTGGCTCAGGCCGATGCTCGCCGAGATCGGACGGACGTTGACGCAGCTGGCGGTGGACTGCCCCGGGTAGCTGCCGGCCGGTTGCCAGCTTCCGTAGGCGTACCTGGTGCTCGTGCACTTGGCGACCGCGCGGTAGCTGCCGGGACCTTTGGTGCACTTCGCGTAGGTGGTGTACAGCCCCGAAATTCCCCAGGTGCACCCGGACGGCCACGGTTCCGCCGAAGCGGAACCGGCTGTCGCGAGCGCACCCGAGACCACCAAGCCGGCAATCATCGAAACCGCAGCTGCCTTCTTCATTCGCCGCTCCCCTGGTTCGCACCTGTCCCATGGCGAAGCCGACACGTCCACCCGCGACCGCCGGTTGACGCGGATCCCCGGCAATCACCCGATCGGCACAGTGATGCACGGCCCACGACGCGAGCCGGCCTTCGTCCCGGGAAGCGGTCGTCAGCCGAAGAGGTCGAAGGCGCGCAGCAGGAAGAACGCGGCCACCCCCAGCACGATGACCCCGATCAGGACGAGCGCGAGCACCGGAACCGTCTTCGACGGCATCGGCTGCGGGTGGGACAGGCCGGAGGTCTGCCCGGCGTCGGGCGGGGTGTCGCCCGGGGTGACCGAACCGCCCCGTTCCAGGCCCGGCACCTCGTCGGGCTCGGGTCCCGGCGCGGTCATGAGCGCGCCGCCGGGACGTCCGTCGAGGGCTGGGCCGACATCGTGATCACCTGTTCTCCGGGAGGGGGCGGCCAACGGCCGTGGATGCGTTCGCCGGCGGGGCCGGTCAGGCCACGAAGGCGGAGGCGGCGCACAACGCCGCCCACGTGGCGGCGAAGGCCGCGACCTTGCCGCGCGCGGAGCGGTCGGGCAGGGTGGCGCCGAAGATGAGCGCATCCGCGGCGTCGGAGGCCACGCGCGCGGCGAGGGCGACACGCAGCGGACGACCCGGTGGGGCGAACATCATCGCGAGCCCGATGACGGCGTCCCGGGCCCCGATGCCGCCGATCAGCGTCCGCACGCCCGCGGTGACCCCGCCGGTGGGAGTGGTCAGGCCGCACGGTTTGGCCAGCACCTTCGGCGCGGCGATGATCGTCACGCTGTAAGCGGCGGTGGCCGTTCCGAGGACGCGGGTCAACGCGGGCATCGGTCACATCCTTCGCATCGGTCTCGAGCACCAGACCGGACGCATACCCGGTCGAATCGACAACAAACCGATGCACTTGCCGTAAACCGGCTACCGTCGGAGAGTCACCCGATCGAGAGGCGCCGCGGGACTGGAAGTGCGGCCGTGCTCAGTGGGTCCACTTCGCGGCCCAGGCCGTGTCGGCGCTCGCCGACCAGAAGTTGTCCATCAGCTGCGCCGCGGAGCGCGGGTCGAAGCCGAGGTCGGGCGGCGGCAGTTCACGCCGCTCCGCGGGAGTGCCCAACCCCATGATGACCTGCTCGAAGCCGCCCGGCGTGTAGCCGTTGAGCACATGGGCGGCGCTCCGGGTGGTGAAACCGTGCACCGTTCCGCGCGGGATCCACACCGAGTCACCCGCCGTCGCGCGCATCGGCGGCTGGTCCCCGACCCGGAATTCGATGGAGCCTTCGAGCACGTTGAACCACTCGTCGATCGGGTGCACGTGAGGCGGCGGCCCGCCCTCCGCCGGCATCCACTGCTCCATCACCGAGAACGCTCCCCCGGTCTGTTCCGAGGCCGCCAGCACGACCCAGAGGACGCCGAACGCCCAGTACGCCGGCGCGGTGTCCCTCCCGGCCACGAACGGCACGCCATGCGGGGAGACGGTGTTCTTCTCTTCCTTCACGATCGCGTCCTTTCAGCGGGCGTCCGCGGGCGCGAGCGGGTAGACGTCGGCATCGAAGAACCGGGCGAAGGGCAAGGTGGCCAGGGTCTCCGCCACTTGTTCCTGATCGGCGGCCACGATCTCGACGAACGTCGCCCGCCGCGCCGGGGAAACGTAGTGGGCGCCGACCTTTCCCTGCGAGCGCAACACTTCCAGCTGCCGGTGCTCGTCCTCTCTCAGCGCGGCGAATTCCGCGAGGTCGGTGTCGTCCCGGAGGGTTCCGACCACCATGAACGTCTGTGCCGTGCCGGGGTTCGGAGGCATGTTTTTCCCTTTCGAGGGTGCTTCGCCGGGTCTGATGTCTCGACGTGACATCACCGTAGCACTGATGTCCCGCCGCGTCATCGACGCGGGTATCCTGGTGCCATGCCCCGGTGGGAAGAAGGCAGCGAAGAGCGGATGAAGCAGTCCGCCATGGAGCTGTTCGAGGAACAAGGCTTCGAGGCCACCACCGCGGTCCAGATCGCCGAACGCGCCCGCGTCACCACCCGGACGTTCTTCCGCTACTTCCCCGACAAGGAAGAAATCCTCTTCGCCGACGCGGACCTGCTCAACGCGGCGCTCGTCCGGGAGCTCCTGCGGACGCCCGACCTCGAACAGCCACTCCGGACCGTGGTCCGGACCCTGGCCGGGTACGACTGGGAACAACTCGGCTCACGAGACCTCCTGCGCCGGCGGAGCCGGCTGATCGCGTCGAACCCCGGGTTGCTGGAACGCGATCTGATCAAGCGGCACCAGATGGCCGAGGGGTTCCGCCGGGCACTGGGCGAGCGCGGGGTCGATCCCGACACCGCGGAGCTGGCAGCCAGTACGGGAAGCCAGATCTTCGGTACGGCCTACCGCAAGTGGCTCGAAAGCGACGACGGCACCGACCTGACGACCATCACCGACACCGTGACGTCCCTTCTCTCCGACATCGTGCCCGCGGCCCGGCCACCACGAGGACGCCGCCGGGCGCCGGCCGCTTCGCCGGCGAAGTAACTCGCCGCACACGGTCGAGAAGACCATCACCGACGGCTGGCGCCAGGCCGCCGCCGGGCCAGTGTCCAAGGACTCCGCCGAGCTTCTCGAAGCCGATACCGCCGGTCTCGTCACCGCCGAGGACGCGCAGTACGCACTCGAGACCACCTGCGCGGAACCTGAGGGCTGGTCGCGCCCGGGTACGACCCCACTGTCCACGAAGGACATCGCGCTCAACCTCGCACCGCCACCACCAAGGGGCGCCATGCCGGTCGTCGAGGTCGAGCACCTCCGCAAGCGGTACGGGGACGAAGCCGCGGTCGACGACGTCTCGTTCATTGTCGAACGCGGCGAGATCTTCGGGATCCTCGGCGCCACGAAGGCCGGCGAGCCGGGCAGGCTCGGCGTCAGCGCACCCTCCCCGGACCGATCCAGAAGTGCCGTTCGGCACCGCAAGTGGCCATGCCCCCTCCGCCGTTCCCCGGCATCACCGCTGCCTACGCCAACAGTTTGCGCCCCGAAACCAGGACACGTCCCTCGCTCACGACGGCCGCCTCGGCCGCCGGCGCCGGACCTCACTGTCCCGCACGAACCGCGCGGTGGACCTGACGATTGCCGCTCAGCCGAGCACGAAGTAGCGCAACCAGAGGTAGGGCGCGGCGATCAGCACGGTCAGCAGCGTGACCTGGGCGCCCTTGCGGGTGAACTCCCAGTGGGAGGTCTACACGGTCAAGGGCGACTCGACGACGTTCGGCACCGACAGCGCCGCCCTGGTCACCCCGGCGACGTGCTGCACGCCCGACGCCGGGACCGGCGCGACCGCCAAGCCGGCGGGCTGCTGCAGCTGAAGGCCCGGAGCCGGTGCGCGATCGAGGGGCGCACCGGCTCCGCTCAGCCGCCGACCCGCGAGCTGCGGCGCTCGATCATGACCACATCCCGCCACACGCCGTGCTGCCGGCCGACGCGTTCGCGGACCCCGATCTCCCGGAACCCGGCCCGGCGGTGCAGTTCGCGGCTGGCGGTGTTCTCGGGGAACACGCCGCTCTGGATCGTCCAGACCCCGGCGTTCTCGGTCGAGGTGACCAGCGCGGCCAGCAGTGCCTGCCCGACACCGCGGCCCCGCGCCTCCGGGTCGACGTAGACGCTGTGCTCGACGACCCCGGCGTACACGCACCGCGAGGACACGGCCGAGACCGCGGCCCAGCCGACAACTCGGCCGCCCGAGTCGAGCGCGACCAGCCGGTGCTCCGGGAGGTGGGCGGCGTCCCATGCTTCCCAGGAGGGAGCGGTGGTCTCGAAGCCGGCCTGACCGGTGTCCAGCCCGGCCTGGTAGATCGCCAGCACCCGGTCCGCGTGCTCGGCCGTCATCGCGACGACCTCGACCGGCCTGGTGGCGCGGATGATCGCGGAGTGGAGCTTGTCGCCGGTCTCGTGGGTGAGCCGGACGTCGACACCGCCGAGCCCGGCGTCGCGCAGGAGTTCCCGGTAGCGGTCGGCGGTGAGCGCGCCGCCGAGGCACTCGACCGCGCCGGCGCGGGCCGCGCGTTCGGCGTCGGTGAGGCTGTCGTCGGCCAGGATGTCGGTGATGCCGAGGCGGCCGCCGGGCCGCAGGACGCGGGCGATCTCGCCGAACACCGCGGGCTTGTCCGGCGACAGGGCGATGACGCAGTTGGAGATGACGACGTCGACCGAGGCGTCCGGCAGCGGGATCCGCTCGATGGTGCCCTTGCGGAACTCGGCGTTGGTCACCCCGGCCTGCTCGGCGTGCCGACGGGCGAGAGTGAGCATCTCGTCGGTCATGTCCAAGCCGATCGCCCGGCCTTCCGGCCCGACGCGGCGAGCGGAGAGCAGGACGTCCAGCCCGCCGCCGGAGCCGAGGTCGAGCACGGTCTCCCCGGGCTTCAGCTCGGCGACGGCGAGCGGGTTGCCGCAGCCGAGGCTGGTGGCGGTCATCTCGGCCGGAAGCTCCGCACCGGCGTAATGAACAGCGCCGAGCCGGTCGGTGTCCCCCGCGCCGGCCAGCAGGCCGGTCCCCTCCCCGGCCAAGGCCAGCCGGGCGGCGGTGGCGTAGCGCTCATGGACGGCGTCGCGATCGGGGTTCATCGGGCCTCCTCGTCGACGGTCCCGGCGAACGACCGGACCCCGCGCCCCATGACGACGTCCGCAGCACTCGGGAAGCAGGAGACGCACTCCTCGTTGACCCGGTAGAGCCGAGCGGTCCCCCGCGGCTCGACCAGCACGAACCCGGTATCGGCCAGGACCTTGAGGTGCGCCGAGACGGTGGACTGCCCGACGCTGACCTGCTCGACGACCTCCCCCACCGCCATCGGCGCGCCGGTCTCGGCGAGCAGGTTGAGGATCTGCACCCGGGTCGGATCGGCGAGCGTCCGGAACCACTCGGCGTAGGTCTTGGCGGTCTCCCGGTCCAGCACAGCCGGCTCCTTCCATCGTCGATCGACGATAGGCGATGAAAGGGCTCAGCGGAAGCCGCCGCTCCGCGCCGGCCGGCGGCCGCACCCGGAGGTCCTCCTCAAACCCTGACCGGCGCGCGCTCAGTCCCCGCCGGTTTCGGCTTCCTCAGCGCGCTCGCGGTTGCGCTGCTGCCGCTCCCGCTCACGCCGGCTGTACGTCGCCCGACGGACCCGTTCCTCATCTTCGACACTCGAACCCACCGCCCCCGCAACAATCCCCACCGACGTCGCCAACCACACCAACTTCAAGTACGACACCGGCCCCGCCGGATGACCGAGAACCTCCCCGAAATAAGTGCCCTCGACCAGCACGACCGACGCCACCAACGCCAGCACGAACAGGATGACGTACATGCACGCCACCCCGATCGACAACGTCAACACCGTGGAAGCGTTGTACAACAAAGCTTTCCGCCGATCCAGGTGCCCGGACGGCGAATCCCACAACCGGTTGTGCACCATCAGCCAACCCGCCATCACCACGATCGCCAGCACCGTGATCCCAGCCAGCCGCAACCCGGGCAACGCCTCAGCCAGCTTCCAGAACGACGTCGTGATGATCCCGTACGCGGCCGTCGCCGCCGCCGCCGCAGCGGCCCCGGCAAGATTGGGCACCAGCCGCCACGGGCGGTTGTCCCGGATCATCCCCGCCAGCAACCGCAGCCGGCCACGCACACCCACCAGCGCCAAGTGCTCGTCAGCGGCACCGCGGCCGCGCATGTGCCGCGTCGGCGCCACCAGCTCCCGCAGCCGGTCAAGCATCCCCCGCGGCGGATCGGCCTCCTTCGCCGACCGGTGCGCCACCAAGTGCCGGACCAGGTGGACGACCAGCCGGGACACCCGGCCACGCAGCCGCAGAGCACCGAGCGCGGGCAGCGACACCATCGCCACGCCGTGGTCGGCGTTGTAATCCGACGCGATCGGCACTGTCCCGGCTCGCCGGGGGAGGTCGGTGATGAGCACCAGCAGGTCCCAGCCGTGCGCGGCTCGGCGCTCCTGCGCCAGATCCAGCATCGGGATGTCGCCCTCGTCGTTCAAGGGAAGGGACTGCGTCTCGTGCTCGACACGCCAGGTCGTCTCCTCGCCGAGGTCACGGGCCAGGCGGGCGGGCAGGCCGTCCGCGATCCTCCCGGCGAGCTGCCCCGGTAACCCGTCATCGGTCAGCAGGCCCACGACGAGGGCCTCCGGCGCACGCTGGGCGGTCATCCTCGAGCCTTTCCTCGGTTTCTCCGAAATGAGCTCTCCGGGTTCCCGGCCCGGCCACCGGCAAACGACCGCCTCTTTCGGCGTTGCCACCCGCCGGGCACCGAAAGCCCGGGCGTGCGGGCGCTGTCCCCCGGCGCGCCGCGCGGCCCACGGGTAGCCGCCGCACCGTGGATCGGTGGTACCGCGCGACGAAGCTCTACGACTTCGGGCTCGACCAGGCCCGACGCCCAGGCCGGCCCAGGGGCCGGCCGGCGTGCTGGACAGCGACCGGCGGCTGGAACCGGCCTACAGCTTGCTGCTCACCGTGCCGGGCAGCCCCGTGCTGCGGTACGGGGACGAGATCGGCGTGGGCGAGGACCTGACCCTGCCCGGGCGCACCGCGATCCGCACGCCGGCGCTTTCGAGCCGGAGCACCTCGGCAAGTGGGCGAATCTTCGCCAGTGGCCACCCGGGCGTGCGGGTCGGTGGCGTTGTGAGCCACCTCAATCGGATGGTCACCATTCCCCCGGGACTCCCTCACCCTCGACCCCCGCCGCCCGGGTACGTGGACGCCGCGGATCAGCGAGCTCTCGGCGCTGCAGGACGTCGACGATCCCGACCTGCGGCCCTTCGCCCGGGCCGGGGGGAAGCTGCTGATCCTGCACGGAGCAGCCGACGAGCCGGTCGGCCCCCGCTCCACCGCCGAGTACTTCGCCCGCGTACGGCAGACCGTCGGCCACCAGGCCACCGACCGGTTCGCCCGCTTCTACGTGGTGCCCGGCGCCAACCACGTCAACCCGCCGGCTCCTCGCACACCGGCCGCACTGCTTTCCCGGCCGGTGCCCGAGTTCGCGGGTGGTGCTCAGCAGTTCTTCGGCCGGGAGAGCGAACTTTGCCACGACACACCGTCAGGACTTTCCGTGGCGGGCTTCCGCAAGCGGGCCGTGGCCGCGGCCGCGAGCAGGAACACCACAGCCTCGTAGCCCATCGCCGCGTCCAGGGCCCCGGCGGTGTAGGCGACCCCCGCCAGGGCGACGCCGAGTGTGCCGCCGAGTTGCTGCGCGGTGGGCAGCAACCCCGACACGGAACTGGCCACGGACACCGGAACCCGGTTCAGGACCAGGGAAAACGCCGATGCCGTGAAAACGCCGAACGCGAAGCCGCCGCCCCCGAGCACCGCCCACAGGACCGGCGCCGGCCCGGCCAGCACCGGAATGACCAGCAGCGACACGACGGCCAGGCCGGCGGACGCGGCGGCGAGCGCCGCGGCGCCGAACCGGCGTGCCGCGGCTTCGGCGACCGCGCTGCCGAGCAGGGCGCCGACCGCGTACGGCGCGACGGTCAACGCGGTCACCAGCGGGTCGCGGTGCAGCGTGCCCTGCAGGTGCAAGGAAAGCAGCAGGCTGAACGACGGGATCCCGGCGTTGAAGAGGAACACCGCGCCGATGCCCCACCGGGTCCTCGACGCGCTCAGCGCTTCCGGCCGCACCAAGGGGTCGCGCACTCGGCGTTGTGCCGCGGCGAAGGCGGCGAGCAGGCCCAGCCCGAGGGCCAGGCTCACCCACGTCCAGGCCGGCCAGCCCGCGTCCTGGCCGAGCGTCAACGGCAGCACGAGCAGGACCAGCCCGGTCAGCGACAACGCGGCGCCGACCGGATCCACCCGGCTCGCGTCCGCCGGGCCGCGCCCGCCGGGCACGATCCGGACCAGGGCCAGCGACACGATCCCCACCGGCACCGGCAGGGCCAGTGCCAGCCGCCAGCCCAGCCCGAACGGGTCGAAGTGCAGCAGGACGCCGCAGCACAGCGGGCCGGCCAGCGACGCCACGGCCATCGTCGCCCCGTACCGGCCCAGGACCCCGGCCCGCCGGTCCGCGGGCACCGCGGTCTGGATCAGCGACAGGATCTGCGGCGCGACCAGGCCGCTGCCGGCGCCCTGCACCAGCCGGGCGGCCACGAGGGACCCGACGTCCGGCGCGGCGGCCGCGGCCAGTGACGCCAGCGTGAACACGGCCGTGCCGGTGACGAACACCCGCCGGTAGCCGAACCGGTCGCCGAGCCGGGCCGCGGTGATCAGCGCGCAGGCGTAGGTCAGCGTGTAGCCGACCAGAGCGAGCTGGCCCGCGCCCGAACCGGCCGCGAGGTCGTGGCGGATGCGCGGGACGGCGAGCTGCATCACGGTGACGCTCATCAGCTGGACGAACGTCCCCGACAACAGCACGGCCTGCGCGGCGGGCCTCATGCCTGCTTCGCGATCCGGCCGAGGAGCTCGGCGAGCTCGCCGGGGCGGGTCAGGAACGGCGAGTGCCCGCCGGGCAGGGAGTGCACCGCGAACGGGTGCTCCGGGGTCAGGCGGTCCGCTTCGGCGATCATCAGGTCCTGGGTGGCCGGCGGCAGCGCCAGGTCGTCGGTCAGCCGGATGTAGCTGCGCGGCACCCGGCCCCACCGTCCGGCGGTCACCGGGTACGCGCCGGCGAGCGACGCCATCGGTTCGTCGGGGTGCAGCGTCAGGCGCCAGCCCGGCTTGTCCGCGGGCCAGTCGGTCAGGAACGCCCGCCGGATCGCCTCGACCTCGGCGGGGTCGGGCGAGAGCGGGTTGATCCGGAAGGCGCCGAGGACGTCGGGGTCGCCGGTCCGGGGTGCGTGGGCCGCGCCGGCGTTCACCGGGTCCGTCACGTAGTCGCCGAAGCGCGGCCGTCCGGCGGGCACGAACGCCGACAGGTAGACGACGTGGTCGACCAGGTCGGCGTGCCGCTCGACCGCGGCCGAGACCGGGCCGCCGCCCGCGCTGTGCGCGACGAGGACCACGCGGGTGAACCGGCGGCGCACCTCGGCGAGGTCGGCGATCAGGGCGTCGACGAGCACCTCGGTGGTCAGCCCGGCGAGCGCGGAGGGCTCGGTCGCCAGCCCGGGCTGCCCGGGCCGGAGGTACCCGGACGGCAGCGGCGCGGTCACGCCGTGCCCGGGGAGGTCCACGGCGACGCCGACGGTGCCTTGCGCGGCCAGTGCCCGCTGGGTGGCGGCCCAGTGCAGTGAGGAGTGCCAGGCACCGTGAACGAGGACGAAAGCGGTGGTTTCGGTCATGGAACCCACCCCACCGTCCGACGAGTGCGCTATCCAGTTTCATAGCTGAATCACCCTCGCGCGATATCCTGAAAATATGGAGTCCCGTCACCTCCGCTACGCCCTCGCGCTGGCCGAGCACCAGCACTTCGGCCGCGCGGCCGCATCCCTCGGCATCGCCCAGCCGCCGCTGTCCACCCAGATCGCGGCCGTCGAACGCGAGGTCGGCGAGCGGCTCTTCGACCGCACGCCCCGCGGGGTGTTCCCGACCGCGGCCGGCACCGCGTTCCTGGCCCGCGCCCGGCGGGCACTGGGCGAGATGACCGCCGCAGCGGTCGAAGCCGGCCGCGCGGCCCGCGGCGAGACGGGACAGCTGCGCATGGGCTTCATCGGCTCGGCCCTGCTCGACCCGCTGCCCGGCGTGCTGGGCCGGTTCCGCAAGGCCCGGCCGGACGTCCGGCTCGACCTGCGGGAGATGAACAGCGCGGAGGGGACGGCCGCCCTGGTCGCCGGCGAACTCGACGTCGCGGTCGGCCGCGGCGCACCGCGCGGCGCGCGCGTGGACGGCCTGGTGACCGTCCCCATCGGCGCCGACCACCTGGTCGCCGTCGTCGGCACCGCCCACCCCTTCGCCGGCCGCGCGGCGATCCGGCTCGAGCAGCTCGCGGCCGAGCGCCTGATCATGTCGGCGCCCGCTCAGGAACCCGCCGTGGCTGCGCGCCTGCGCGACCTGTTCGGCACCGGCGCGGCCGCGCTGGACGCCGCGACGACGTCCCGGGACGTCCACACGATCATCGGCCTGGCGGCGTGCGACGTCGGTATCGGCCTCGGCCCGGCCCGGATGCGGCTGATCGCCCGCAAGGACGTCTGGTTCTGCGACATCACCCCGCACGTCCGCCTCCCGGACCTGCAGCTGTCCTTCCGCGCGGCCGACGACTCCCCGGTGCTCGCGGCGTTCCTGAACGTCGTCCGCGCCAACTGCGCCGAAGTCGGCTCCCGGCTCGACGACGTCCTCGCCCGCCGCGAAGCCCGGTCGGTCAAGCAGTAGTCACCGGGTGCGGACGCTCTCCCGGCTCTTGACGGCGATCGGCGCGAACCGTGTGGCCGTGGACACCGAGCCCGAGGAGTCAGGTCCCGCGGGTATTCGACAAATGCCCGTCATCGGCCGAGGCCATGCCTCCGAGGCATGGCATCGCCTCATGCTCGAGTTGCGTCAGCTCGACCACTTTCGCGCGGTGGCCGAGTTCGGCTCGGTCTCCCGCGCTGCGGCGGCCTGCACCTCACCCAGCCCGCCTGGGCGAACCGGACCCGAAGTACGGCACCCTGCTCTTGCGGTGCCTGCGGGACGTCGCGGCGCAGCTCCGGCGCTAGCGGGAGCACCCGGTTCCCGGCGGCAACAGCTTGCCCAGCGCCTCGGCTGTCGCCTCGATGTCCGAAGTGGTGTGCGCGGTGCTGAGGAAGATCTTGCCGGAGGGCATGAACAGGAAGCCCTGGCGCAGCATCCCTTCCAGGAGCACCGTCCAGAAACCGCCGGTGCCGTGCAGGCCGGTGGCCCCGCCGGCGGGGACGTACTGGAGGAGCGAGCCGACCCGGGTGAAGCCGCCGCAGCCCGGAACCGAACCGAGCGCGCCGCCGACGAGAGCTTCGAACTCGGACGAGGTCTCCTCGAGCGCTTCGTAAACCGCCGGATCCGCGCCGGGATGGCGTTGAGGACGAACGGCTGTCCCGCCGCGGCGACGACCTGGCCGATGAGGGCCAGGTGAAGTCGTCGGCAACCAGCCTCAGGAACGCCCCGGCGGCGGTGAGGACCGCGCCGGCGACGAGGGCCGGCCGGGATCGCGAGCAGCACGTAGACCAGCGGGAAGACCTGCGACAACCAGCCGATCGCCCCGACGGAAACCCCGAAGTGCCGCGCGGCGTCCGCCGTGACGGGCGCATAGGTCACGAAGAGCGCCTGGCTCGCGGCCGCCAGCAGCCCGTAGGCGAGGAAGACCGTCCACCGGCTCTTCACCTGCTGCTGTGCCGTCAGGGTGGCGGCTCTGCGCGCGACCCGCGCCCGGCGGGGTGGAGCGTGCAGACCGAACGACTCGCCACGCCTGCGCCGCGATCGTCCTCGGGTACGACACCCTGCACCTCGATTCACGCCGCGCGGTGCATCCGGCACCAACGGCTTCCGGCCGTGGCGCGGGCGGAAAGGGTGCACGAGACTGTTCCGATGGTTTCCGAATACGCCCAGAGCGACCGGTTCCGCGGTGCTCGTATCCACCTGTGCGACCTCGCCGGCCTCGAGATCCGCGACTGCGCGGTGAACGGCCTGAAGATCGTCGACTGCTACGGCAGCGACGTCTACCTCGGTGGCTACTTCGAGCGTCTCGTCGTCAACGACGTCGACGTGACCGCCTACGTCGAGGCAGAGCTCGACCGCCGGCACCCCGCCCGGGCGCTGGCACGGGAAGCGGTTTCCCCCGGGGACTACCGGGCTGCCTGGGACGCCGTCGAGGCCTTGTGGCGCACCACGCTCGACCGGGCGAAGCTGTTGCCCGAAGCGAAACTGCACGAGCGGGTCGACGGCGAGTGGTCGTTCGTCGAAACCCACCGCCACCTGCTGTTCGCCTGCGATGCCTGGTTCGGCAACGCCGTGCTCGAGGAGGCAGCGCCCTACCACCCGCTCGGTTTCCCCGCCGGGGGGACGCCCCCCGAGGAGGCGGCGAAGCTGGGCCTCACCCTCGAAGCCACCCCGACGCTCGACGAAGTGCTCGCGCCGCGGCTCGCCCGCATGGCCGCGATGCGGCGGGTCGTCGACGGGCTCACCGCCGCCGAACTCGACCGGGTGTGCGGCCGCAAACCAGCGGACATGTACCCCGAGCAGGAGTACGTCGTGCGCCGCTGCCTCAAGGTCGTGCTGAAGGAAGAAGCCGAGCACCACCGTTACGCGGTGCGCGACCTCGCGGTGCTCGAAGCGGGCGTGCCCGAACCGCGGTAGTTTCGGTGCCCGCTGGCCGGGAAGGCCGGCGGTGCGGGCGGAAACACGTCGTGGCGGGCG
Organism: Amycolatopsis sp. NPDC049159; assembly: GCF_040648295.1. Lineage (NCBI taxonomy): Bacteria > Bacillati > Actinomycetota > Actinomycetes > Pseudonocardiales > Pseudonocardiaceae > Amycolatopsis > Amycolatopsis sp. NPDC049159. Next base: position 945 of record NZ_JBEZDL010000040.1, on the reverse strand, counting down.
TAGCCGCACTTCTCCGCCACGCGACACGAGACCCGGTCGCCCTCCGCGTGCAGCGGGCCAAAGCGGGTCAGCCGGGTGCGGTGCTGCGAATGCAGTGCCCACCGCGACGTGATCTCGAGGGCGCGGGCGGCGATACCGCGTCCCCGGGCCTGGGCGACCGTCCAGTAGCCGGCCCCGGCCGCGCCGGCGGTCTCGGCCTTCACCACCGTGGGCCGCAGGGTGTGGAGTCGTCGGCATCGGCCACCACCGCGGAACTGAACCGTGTCGCGGAGTCCCAGCCGGCGGCCCGTGCGTCCACCGGCGCAGCAGCGGATCGCGGTGCGGAAGGGATGATCGTCACGGTGGTTCATCCCGCCCTGCCGAGGGCCGATCGCCGCCACGGCCTGGGAGTGATCCGGCGGTGGCGGCGATCGGCGGACGCCGCAGCTTCGGCGTCCCCGGCGGCGGATCCCCTGCTTACCGCCGCCGAGCTGTGCTCGCTGTCCGGACCGGGACAGCGGAAGACGACCGCCCCGGGCTCCAGGAGGTTCGGGGAGCCCGGGGCGGCCGTCCGGTGCCGGCCGCCCCTCGGCGGCCGAGCCGGTGTTACTTGTTGGTGCCGGGGGTCAGCACCTTGTCGATCACGAAGACCGTGGCGTTCTTCGTGGGGATGTTGCCGCAGAGGATCTTCGCGCCGTTGACGGTCATGTTCTCGCCCGAACCCTCGATCTTCAGCGGGCCGCCGGCGGCGTTGAGCGAGTCCAGCGAACCCGCCGACGCGAGCCCCTTGGCGTCGTAGCGCTTGCCCACGACGTGGTACTGCAGGATCGGCGACAGCTCGGCCGGCTTGCCCGCCAGCTCGGCGAACTTCGCGTCGCCCAGCGCCGCGAACGCCGGGTCCGCCGGCGCGAACACCGTGATCGCCGGCGCGCTGTTGAGCGTGTCCACCAGGTTGGTGGCCTTGAC